>JBBRGS010000400.1:0-1507 GCA_038240635.1 Armatimonadota bacterium | reverse complement strand
TAAAATGAGACCAAGGCTCCGGCGTCCGCCGACACGCCCGGCGTTCACAGCGATAGACGCCACGTTCACAGCGATAGAAGCGATAGACGCCACGTTCACAGCGATAGACATGAAGCAGGTCCTCCTGGCGGTAGCGTCACGAACGGGGGGATTCCCCAGTCGAGCGTAGCAATCGGTTAGGAGCGAGCGAGAGCGATGCTCTGCTTGTTTCGCCCGGCGCTCTGCTTATCTGGCCCGGCAAGCAAGGCGGTTTCCTCTTCAGTCTATCATGCCCCCAACGGTTTTGGGGAATGGGAGGAGGGGGGAACGCCTCCAGGCGGGAAGGAATTAAGGAACTTTACAGGCAAAGGGAACGTAACGCCGTATCCATGAACGTCGCGGCGCGCTCCTTTCCTTCCATTGGATCGCTACCCCCGGCGCTTCCCGCGCCCTTACGAGGCCATGACCCATGCCCACATTTCCCCTCTCTCCGCCTCAACGGCTCCTGCGGACCATGCTGATGGGGCTAACCCTCCTCCCCAGCGCGGTCTTCGCCGCATCCCCGAACGTCGCTTCCGCCCCCCTTGATCCGACATACGGGCGCAGGGAGCCGAAAGTCGCGCCCAAAACCGAGAAACCCGTCGGGCGCGCCGCCCAGTGGATTTGGTCCGGCCCGGCGCAGGACAACACCTCTGTCCTCGCATGGAAGGAGTTCAACCTTGCGGACGCGCCCAAACAGGCGACCCTGTACGTCACCACCGACAACCAGTTTACCGCCGCTCTCAACGACCGTCAGGTGGGCAGCACCCTCGGCAGCGCCGACGAGTTTGAGTGGCGCTCCGTCAAACGGTATGAAGTGGCTTCCTTCCTCAGGAAAGGCTCCAACCGCATCGCCATACAGGGCCACAACACCGGAAGCTCGGCGGGCATCCTCGCCGCCCTTGTCTACCGCGACGGCAAGCAGACCCGCGAACTCGTCACCGACGCCACCTGGACCGCCGCTCCAATGGGACTACAAGTCGTCGGACGGGTGAATGACGCTCCCCCGACCAGCGGCCAGCCAGCCACCGTGGTTGGTCCCCTGGGCGCGCAACCCTGGGGCGACCTGAACGGCTGGCCCGGCATGGGTGCAGCGGAGTACCTCCGCCGGATCGACATCCCGCCGCAATCTGTCACCCTCGAAGCCAACCTTGTCGCCTTCCAGCCGTTTCGTGTGAACGGCGCAGGTCTCTCCGCTTTAACCATTGCCGCGCCCTCGGCTCAAACGCCCGAAGCGGAGTACCCGACTTTCGTGGTGGACTTCGGCAAGGAACTCACGGGCCGCGTGGACCTCGAAAGCGGCTCTAACGCTCCCGCCACCCTCCTCCTGGCCTACGGCGAATCGAAGGAAGAGGCCCTCTACGGCCCCTACTCCGGCGTTCAGCGGCTCCTCCTGCCCCCGAAAGGCGTCGCCAGCGGGAAGGACAGCGCCTTCCGCTACGCCAAAATCACCGTCCTTCCCGGCCCTGGCCCCATCACGCTGAAGTCC
>JBBRGS010000399.1:0-1520 GCA_038240635.1 Armatimonadota bacterium | reverse complement strand
CGGCTTCTACGAGATCGAGACGCCCATCCTCCTCAAATCCACGCCGGAGGGCGCGCGGGACTACCTCGTGCCGTCGCGGCTGTACCCCGGCAAGTTTTACGCCCTGCCGCAGTCGCCCCAGCAGTTGAAGCAGTTGCTGATGGTGGCGGGGATGGAGCGGTACTTCCAGATCGCCCGCTGCTTCCGCGACGAGGACCCCCGCAGCGACCGCCAGCCGGAGTTCACCCAGCTCGACCTGGAGATGAGCTTCATCGAGCAGGAGGACATCCTCTCCCTCACCGAGGAACTTTTTACCCAGCTCGTCGCCCAGGTGAGCGAGAAGTCCCTCGTGAGTCCATACCCGCGCCTCACGTACGCCGAAGCGATGGAGCGGTACGGCACCGACAAGCCCGATCTGCGGTACGGCCTGGAACTGGTGGACCTCTCGGACCTCGTGGCGCAATCCAGCTTCAAAGTGTTCAAGGAGACCGTGGCGCGCGGCGGCCAGGTGAAAGCGATCCGCGCCCCCGGCTGCGCCTCCATGACCCGCCGGGACGTGGACGACCTGACGGCGTTCGTGAAGAAGGCGGGCGCAAAGGGCCTCGTCCCCATCGCCCTCACCGCCGAGGGGCCAAAGAGCGTGACGCCGATCCTCAAGTTCCAGACGCCCGAAGAGACGGAAGCGCTCTGCCGCCGGATGGAGATGGAAACCGGCGACATGATGTTCATCGTGGCGGACGACGCGGCGACGGTCGCCATCGTGCTGGACAAACTTCGCCGCGAACTGGCAAGCCGTCTTCACCTCGCCGACCCGAAGCGCCTCACTTTCGCGTGGGTCGTGGACTTCCCGCTCGTGGAATGGGACGAGAAGGCGAACCGCTGGGACGCCACGCATCACATGTTCACCGCGCCTAAACCGGAGGACCTGCCGCTGCTCGACACTGCGCCTGGGAAGGTGCGCGCCGACTGCTACGACCTGGTCTGCAACGGCCACGAGGTGGCGAGCGGGAGCATTCGTATTCACCAGCGCGACGTGCAGGAGAAGGTGTTCGCGTTGCTGGCCTACACCCCGGAACAGGCGGCGGAGCGATTTGGTCACCTGCTGGAGGCGTTCGAGTACGGCGCGCCGCCACATGGGGGCATCGCGCCCGGCATCGAGCGAATCCTGATGCTCCTCACCGACGGCGATAACATCCGCGACGTGATGGCCTTCCCGAAAACGGCGAGCGGCCACGACCCGATGACCGACGCCCCAAACCGCGTGGACGACGCGCAATTGAAGGAGCTGCGGCTGGAGGTGGTCCACCCCCCGGCGGAGGAAGGGGGTAAGGGTGAGGGGGTGAGGACGCTTGAGTAGATGTAGCGTTGAGAGCGAGCTCTCCTTGAGGCTGTGCTAATGTGGGATGATGGTGTTTGGAGGAGATGATGGAAGCGACGCAGAGGCAAAGGATGACGCCTGAGGAAAGCGACCTCCTGAAATCGTTGATGAAGGAAGCGTTGATCGAGGTTCTTCAAGAGCGTCGGGACTTGTTTCATGATCT
>JBBRGS010000398.1:0-1546 GCA_038240635.1 Armatimonadota bacterium | reverse complement strand
CGCGCCGACAATCGCCTCAATCACCTCTCCCACCGTCTTCTTCTGAATCTGGATGGTGATCTGGCGGTTCACGGTGTCGTCCACCACCACCTTGGCCCCGGCTTTGGCGCCCAGGGTGACGAAGACCTGCGCGGCGTCGGCATTGAGCGCGAAAAGGTGGATGCCCTCCTGCGACACATCAATTTGCAAAGGCGATTCCACCTCGCCGTTGCCCGATGCTGCGCCGTTGCCATTCGTGGCGGCATTCCCGTTCACCGAGCCGTTCCCGTTGGCGCCGTTCGCCGAGCCGTTCCCGTTGGCGCCGTTCACCGAACCATTCCCGTTGGCGCCGTTGGTCGCTCCGTTGGTCCCGTTGACCTCCTCCGGAGCGACGCCGTTGGCCGGATGGGTGGCGTCGGTCGCGGTGGAGCCGGTTTCATTCGCGGAGACGGGGTCCTGTTCGCCGGCCACCCCGTTGGGCGACGGCGTCTCGATGGGCAGGACGTCCGCCGGAACGCGAGCGCCGGTCGCCTTGCCGGTTCCTGCGGGGCGTCGCGTCCCTCTTCCACCGGGAGCGCCGGGGCGTCCCCGTCCTCCAGGAGCGCCGGTTCTTCCCCGTCCACCGGGAGGGCGGCGCGTGGGGGCGGCTCCCTCGGCGGGCCGGGCGCTCGCGGGGCGCGCGGAATCGGGAGGCGTAGCCGATTGCGACGAAGGAGGCGATGAGTGCGCCGGAGAGGATTGAGCGAAAACGGGAACAGTGAGAGAAGAGAGTAAGAGAAGTGAAGAGAGGGGACTAAAGCCGCTCCATGACCGCGAGCGAGAAACCAAAACCAGCCTCCAGGTCTACGGCCGCCTTCCTTCAGGGGGAGGGAAGGAAGCGGCCCGACGCCGAACGGAGACCCCTCGGCGGGGGGGGTAGCCAATTTTGACGCATCCGGGCATCAAAAGTGACCTGCAATTGCCTGCAATCGCATCGCTCGGAGGAAACCGTCCTCCATTTGACCGGATCGTGACACGGCGGGGGCGTCAGTTTCCCCGTCGCCCCCGCAGGAGATGCATGGCGTTCTCCAAGGTGGTGATGGCGGCGGGCAGGTCGTCCGGCTTCTCCTCAGCGAGCGCGAGCCGGGCCGCCTGAATGAAGGTCAGGCGTACCACATGCCCGATCTTCTCCCAGTAACCGCCGTCGCGGGAGAGGAGGTCGCACGTGAGGCCGTAGACGAGTTCGCGCGCCACAGTGAAGTCCGCGCGGGTGACGAACCGCAGCCAGTGCGACGACAGCGTGGGCGTCAGGAACGGCACGTTGATCATGATCGGCGGCTTCAGTTTGAGGCAGTACGCCGACTGATTCAGGATTTCCAATGCGGAGAGGGCTTCCGGCCCCGGCAGATCGTACGCCTCGCTGGCGTCCAGCGGGACGCTCAGGGCCGCGACCAGGGCGCGCATCACGTCGCGGAGGGCGACCGGCTCGGTGCGGGACTTCAGCCACGCGGGGAGGACCATCGCCGGAAGCCGCGCCGCAAGATCGCGCACCATGTACCACGAGAGGCTGCCCCGGCCCACGATCATG
>JBBRGS010000397.1:0-1577 GCA_038240635.1 Armatimonadota bacterium | reverse complement strand
TGGACCGGCGGGGCGTTCGTCTGGGCCACCACCAGGGGCGCCGGCAATAAGATTTTACCGGCCATCCCTGACACCACCGGAACCGACACGGGTGGCGGCACAACCGGCGGAACGACCGGAGCCTCGGTGGCGCGCCGCTCGGGGCCGCTCCAGACGGACCCCCCGCCGCCTCCCGTCCAGGTCCTGCTGCCCGACGTGCCGCAGTACTCCATTTTTATCCGCCGCCTGGCCCCGGAGCTCGACGCCAACGGCAACCCTCTGCCCGGCATGCAGCAGGTGACGCGGCGCACCGGTAACCAAACGTACCCCACACTGGAACCAACCAACCACTTCCTCTTGTACGTCGCTACCCCGGAAGCCGAACCCATACCCGTTCCCCCCGACCCCGGAGGAACCGGCGGCACGGGCGGCGATCCCAATCCGATGCAAACGGACCCCGGAGCGGGACCGACACCGGACCAGTTCCTCGCGCCCTCCCCGCTGCCCTGGTCTCTGGAGATGCTCGACATCTCCAAGTGGGATACGAAAGCGCCGGAAACTCAGGCGCCCCGCCTCAAAATCCCTGTCGCCGACGCCGTCAATGTGATGAAGCCCGCATGGGCGCCGGATGGCAACGGCTTCCTCGTGGCCGGTCAGAACGCTTCCGGCGCGTGGAATCTCTACTACGGCCAGATGAACGCCGACGTCCTGAAGAAAGACTGGACCGATTTCACCGAGGACACCCCGGTTCAGCCCGGCGTGGTAGTCAGCCAGGTCGGGTTCACCGGCAAGGTGACCGATCCCAATCTTCCCGATATGCTTGATCCCGCCTGGTCGCCGGATGGGCGCTGGATCGCCTTCACCCGCGGCAAGGTCCTCCTCCACGGACTGAAGGATGGGGAAACGGCGGGTGAACCCGCCAAAGGGCGCGCCATGGACGACGTGCCGACCAGCGTGGACCCTCGACGCGCCTACATCGAATATCAGGACACGCACGTCTGGGTGGCGCCGGTTCAATCCTCTCGTGGAGGACTCGTTCTGGGGCGACCTCGGCGGATCACCGAGTTCAGCGTGCTGGGCGCCAGCAACAACATCCTGACCTCCAAAGAGTACCTCCCGGCCTGGACGGCGGGCATGGGCCTCGCCTTCACCACCAACCGCGACGAAACCACCGGCGACCGCATCCCCGACGGCATCGGGACGACGACCAGCATCTACTCCATCTCCAACGGCTCCGATGTGGAAGGCGCCGGCGCTCCGGTCCTCATCAACAGCCCCAACGGCACGATCTATGATTATCCGCGCGGACGGAACATCGCCCGCAAGGAGACGTGGAGCGTCCCGGCGGTCGAATATCAAAACGAGGAGTATCCGAGCGTCAATCCCACCACGCCTCCCCCAGGGGCGTTCAACTCGGACATTCTGTATCAGATGGACCTCGACACCGCCCCGCCTCAGGCGCCAATGCCGACGACCGGCTTCTTCGCCCACGACATTTATGAGAATCTCTCCTCGGCGAGATCTGATGTCGTCTTCGACCTTCAGGGCTTCCCCTCCGTGACGCCACGCCTGGCGCAGCCGGGGTCTCCCGTGCGGAT
>JBBRGS010000396.1:0-1591 GCA_038240635.1 Armatimonadota bacterium | reverse complement strand
GATGACGGACACCTACCGCGACGGTCACTTCTTCGTGAAGGAGGCCGGGCGACGCATGGCTACCCCGCTCCTCCTCGTCCTCGTGATGATCGAGACTACCGACCTGATCTTCGCCTTCGACTCCATCCCGGCGATCTACGGGGTCACGCGCAACCCGTTCATCGTCTACAGCTCGAACATCTTCGCCATTCTAGGCCTGCGGTCGTTCTATTTTCTGCTGGCGGGCGTGGTGGGGCTGTTTCGGTATCTCCAGTTCGGGCTGGCGCTGGTGCTCGTCTTCATCGGCGTGAAGATGCTGCTGTCGCACGTCTACCCGATCCCCATCGGGCTGTCGCTGGGAGTGGTGATCGGCATCCTCGCCATTTCGATCATCACATCGCTGTACGCGGCGGCTCAGGAGGCGGCGGCGCTGGGCGGGGATGAAGAGTAATCAGCCGATCAGCCGGGGGCGCGCTTCCAGACTGTGATTCGGGGATACGGGTAGAGCCAGTCGTGAGGAGGCAGGCCGCTCGGTCGCAGCCAGGGCGGGAGCGGAAACGGGCGGTTGCGCGCCTCAAACACCGGCCGATAGTCGCGGCTCACCGCCGCCAGAAACGCCGCCGGACCCTTCACGTCGGGCCGCGAGGCGGTAGCGGGGTCCGCCGAGAGGCGCGCCACATCCCCCGTCTCGAACTGACTGAGGACGACATAGGCCGGTCGGGTGAGCCGCAGCCGTTCCGCGTCGGACTGGAGGATGATCAGGCGGTACGGCGAGTCGCCGGCGTTCGTGGCGAAGGCGCGCGCGGTCTGCGGCCCTCCGTTGTAAGGGGAGACCGGCGGCGAGTAGAACCAGGGGACGGTCGTCAGCCCTATAGCGCCCCCGGTCGCGTTTTCGCGGAGCCATTCCCCCGCCTGATCTTGCGGCGGCGTTGCGCTGAACAGTCCGACAAAGGAGAGGGTGTAGAGCGCCGTGTACAGCGCGACGCCCCCTGCGACCGACCGCCCCGTCACCGTCCTCCAGAGACGGCGGCCCCACGGCCCCGCCGCTTCCACCGCTTCCACCGCTACCACGACCACCAGGACCGGCAGCAGCGGCAGCATGTAGCGGAGAAACTTCACCTGCGCTCCGCCGATGACCATGTAGTAGGGAAGCGCGAAAGCCGCCAGCGCCCCGTAGGCGTGAAGGAGTTTCGGAGGGAGAGCGAACGCCGGTGATCTTCGGGAAGCGAAGGCGCGAACGAAGGCGCTGACGACGGCGGCGCTGACGACGAGCAACAGCGGGAGTCCGAGGCTCCAGAGCAGGCTGGTTGTCCAGTGGTACACCCATCCCGGCGCTGTGCCGATGAAGACGAGGCCGTGCCCCGTGCGCGTGTGCGCCAGTTCGTAGCCGAAATCGCGGCGGAATTCGGCGGGCCAGAGCCAAACCCCCGGCGTCACGAGGAGAAACGTGAGGAGGCACCCGCCCAGCGCTGTCGCCGCCCGCGCGAGTCGCTCCCGCCAGGGCGAGGAGGCGTCCAAAGGCCACAGCGCCGCCGTGAGGACCGCGAACAGGACCAGCCCGGCGTTGTATTTGGTTCCCGCCGCGAGGCCCGCCGCCACTCCGCCCCACGCG
>JBBRGS010000395.1:0-1625 GCA_038240635.1 Armatimonadota bacterium | reverse complement strand
CCGCGACGCCTCATCTGATGGAAGCATCACAAAACGACGTCACAGGACGAAGCACGGCAGACGGGCTTCGCATGGCGTGGTGAAAACGTGGATGAATGTCCGATAATCAGCCTTATGTTGCGTCGCTTGTTGCCGTCCCCCTCTGATACGACCTGGTCCTCTGGAATTCCTTTTGCGCCCGTGAGTACCCCAACGCGTGGAGCGTGGACTTTCCCCGGCTGGGCGAAGCGCTGGTCCGCGTGACGCGCGACGGCGGCGCCTGCTGCGTGGTGATCGGCGACAGCATGCAGAACTTCGCCAGGTCGCTCACTATGTTTCGCCTGGCGGTGGACTGGTGTGACCGAGTTGGCTGGAGGCTTCTTGAGAAGTGCATTTACGAGCGGGCCGGAAACCTCGGCGCCTGATGGAAGCAACGCTTTCGGGTGGATCACGAAACCATTCTCATCTTCTTCAAGAGCGCCCGACCGCAGGCGTTCGGCAAGTCTCACATGATGGTCCCCTCGAAACGCGCGGGGAAAATCTACACCGGCACGGATCGGCTGACGAACGGCGGCACGCGAAAGATCGAGCCGAAGGCGGTCAATCCGTTCAAGCGCCGGGGAACCGTGTGGCGTTACGCCCCATCCAGGAGTGAAGGAAATCGCCTCAAACTTCGACATCCTGCCACTTATCCCGACGCCCTGGCGGAGGACCTCATTCGCTGCTTCACCGAGCCGGGCGCTACCGTGCTGGACCCAATGTGCGGCAGCGGCACCACCGCCGTCATGGCCACGAAGTGGAGCCGCAGCGCTGTCGCCTTTGACATCAGCGAGGAGTACACGGCCATCGCCCGCGAACGGCTGGAGGGATGTCCGAGCGGTTGAAACCGCTGGAACGACCGCGTAAAGTCGGCCTTCGCCGCCTCCTGCCCTGCCGAAGCCGTCCCTCCCTGAACGAACCCTAACCCGCGGAGGCGGGTTTCGTGTGGGTGTTGCAGCCGGTTTCGACCGCACGTCTCCTCTTGTAACTACTCAGGCCTCAGAAGCGCTCTATTCAGCGTTGCCTTACCGTCTGAACACCCAATGTGGTCCCTGAGACGCATAAGTGACCTTGATGTAATCTGACTCCACCCTTACTGCCGTTCGCTCTTACCCGCTTCATCCAGAGGTAAGAGCGGATGGGAGGAGTTCGCCCGGCTGGAACCAAAGCGCGATCTCTGACGCGGCGGTCTCCTCCCCATCGGAGCCGTGGACGAGATTCTCCTGCGTGGTATTGGCGTAATCGCCGCGAATGGTGCCCGGCGCCGCGTCCTCCGGCCTTGTTTTACCCATCAGCGTCCGCGCGAGGGCGATGGCCTGCGGCCCTTCCAGCGCCATCGCCACCACCGGCCCCGACGTGATGAACGCCACCACGTCGGCGAAGAACGGCTTGTCGCGGTGTACGGCATAATGATTCCCGGCCAGTTCCCGCGAGGGGACGAGCTGTTTCATCCCCACGATCCGCAATCCCTTCGCCTCAAACCGGCGGACGATCTCCCCCACGAGGCCGCGCCGCACGCCGTCCGGCTTCACCATCACGAATGTTCGCTCCATAACGCTCCTTTGTTTATCATCAGGCGGTCGAATCGGTCGCGGATTCGTCCGCGC
>JBBRGS010000394.1:0-1635 GCA_038240635.1 Armatimonadota bacterium | reverse complement strand
GTGTACGCCTCATCCCACGCCCTGGCCCGTTTTCACGTTTCCCACCGCCCATGAACCGATTACGGATCCCAATCAGCCGTTGTCCCTCGACTTCGATCCCGGCGCCATCGGCACGGGGGTGGACCCCGCCTATTTTGCCGCCGAACTGCGCCTCGGTCCCGACAGTCCCGCTATCGGTCCCCTCTCCTTCCGATTCGAAGACCCGACCGGACGGCGCGCCATGCCGGTGATCTCCGAGAACTACCGACGCGTGATCGTGGATCACCCTCCGCTGCAACCGAGTACGCGACCCTGGGTTCTGCGCGTCTTTCGCACGCAGATCAACCCGCAGTATGGGGAAGCGGCCGTGGACCTGCCATTCACCTTCGGTCCGGCCCTTGCCGGAGACGTGGACGGCGACGGAACGGTCTCCGTCCGCGATGCCGTTACGGCCCTCCAGGCCGCCGTCGGGATAATACCCCTCGCCGTTGCTCCCGCTTCGGCGGCGGACGTCTCCCCCCGCTTCGGCGCCGGGAGCCGCTCCATCGGTGACGGCGCCGTGACCGTGGCGGACGTCACCCGCATCCTCCGACGCGCCGCCGGCCTCATCCCCGACGCCATATGGCCCTGACCTTCAGTCCCGAAGGCGCGTGTATGTGTATTCGTCGAGGCGGCGGCGGCGGTACACGCGGTACTCCTCCAGGGGGATACGCCGGGCGGCGTCTGATGGTCCACACTGGGGACTTCTGGGAGGTAGAAGCCGTCGGGGGTCGGCTCCTCCCTCTCCGCTCGCCGCAGCGTTCCATACCATTCAGCACAGGTCAGGCGGAACGGTTCAAACCCGCATAAGAACGGCCTCACCCGTCACACAATGAGGCCGTTCCATGATGCTCCGCGCAGGAACCGTTGCGCTACTTCCAGCGGATGGACTTCAGCGCGGCGTCGAAGGCTTTCGCGTTGTTGGCGTACTGGGCGTCCCCCGCCGTGCATGTGAAGGTGTACGCCTTCCCCTTCCGCAGCGCGATGACCTGCCGCATCCGCATTCGGAGCTTCTGTGGCCCGTTCCCCATCGTATAGCGCGCGGTATGGGTGTACGCCTTCGCGCCGTCGGTCGTCGTATACCCCTGGCTCATGGGACTGAACGCCGTGAACATCCGGCTGAAAAGGGGGCGGATCTGGGTGGGGACCTGCGTGATCGTTTCGCCGGGGGCGGCGGGCGTCACCACCACGTTGATGTTGGCGGAGAACCCTTTCACCGGCGGCGCGAGAAAAATCACATCCGGCGTCGTAGTGGAGCCGGGCATCGTCTTCCAGCCGGCGGGCGGGGTGATGCGATACCCGTTTTTGCTCACATACTCCTTCGCGGTGGCGGGAGTGGAGGCGGCCACCGAACCGATGAGGAGAGCGGTCACGGCGCCAAGAAGCGCGGCGGGGCGTCGGGAAAATCGAGTCATGAGGAGCTCCTTCGCGTGGAGAGAGAAGTGGAATCGGTCGCCGGGGAGGCCGTACGACCCATGAGGTGAGTGAGGAGCGATTCCGCCGCGCCCAGCACATCGTCGGGGGCGATCTTCGCCATGCAGGCGCAGCGCGGGCACGGATACCCTTTCGGGGATTCGCCGCAGGCGTCGGGGTGATGCACCGCCCGAACGTGCGGCT
>JBBRGS010000393.1:0-1664 GCA_038240635.1 Armatimonadota bacterium | reverse complement strand
GGCGACGGTGAAGATCGCCTTAATGGCTTCCGCCGGGGTGGGGTCGGCGGCGAAGACCGGCTTGAGGAGCAGGCTGGCTCCCGCAACGGTGAGGCCCAGGGCCGCCGCGTCACGGATGAAGCGTCGCCGAAAGACGGGAGAAGCCGGAGCGTCTGGGGAGAGTTCGGCGGTGTCGGGGTGGGGGTGCGCCATGGAACTTCCTTTCGGGGAGAGTGCGAGGAGGCAAGGCGACAAAAACACGAACGTCGCCTAAGAAGGAGCGAAGACTTCGTGGATGACCTTGCACAGTTGATTGTCCCCATCTTCGGCGCCGCCTAAACACAATTTGTAAGGCGCTGTACATTTGTCCGGTGGGAGGCAATCAGGCTTCCGCTCCCCTCCCCGCACAATCCTCGCGCGGAGGAGTCGTCTGCGGCGCCGCTCACGGGTCCCGCCCGGCCAGGACCGCTGCCAGTTAGACCGGTTCACGTCGCCCTGGTCATGGACGATGCCCGGAATCCAAAACCCTCCCAGGGAGGTGTCTCCCCAGGAGGGTTCAGTGGATGAGGGCGCGGCGGAGGGCTTCCCCCGCTACGGCAGCCCGGCGATGATGCGGAGCATCCGCACCACATCCGCGATGTTCACCACGCCGTCGGGCGCGTTGGCGGGCGCGACATCCGCTCGCCGCAGTTCGTCCGGGGTCAGAGGTTTGGCTCCAATGATGTAAGTCAGTACCGTAATGGCGTCCGAGACGTTGAGGCGACCGTCGCCGTTCACATCGCCGGGGAGCAGCGTCACGTCGGCGACGAGGGAGACCGTCGCCTGGGCGGTGCGGCTTCCCCCGTCTTCCGCCCGAACCGTGACCGTGTGGGCCACTTTGATGACCGCCGGAGCGGTGAACAGCCCGTCCTCCGTGATGGCCCCGTCGCCTTCCACCAGCCAGTGAACCGCGAACGGCGGGACGATGGTGAACTGCTGCGTCTCGCTGGCCTTGAGGGAGATCGTGGCGGGCGCAATGGCGAGCGCCTGAACGCCCACGGTGAAGCTCGGCGCGACGACGCCCGCCGCCGTAGCGCCCAAAGTGTCCGACGCCGTGAGTTGAACGGTATAGGTCCGCTCGGCGCCGGTCTCGTTCTTCGGAGCGGAGTAGTCGCCGGAGTAGAGGCCGGAGGGCTTCAGCGTCATGGGGACCGTCACCGCCTTGTCATCGCCTGGCCCCGTCACCGCCGCCGAGACCGCCTTCACGCCGCTGGGGTCGGTCACGGAGGCGCTGATAGTGACGACTCCGCCGGACCAGTCGAGGGTTTTGGGCGTGACGCTGAGGTCGGCGAACGCGGGCGGCAGGGTGTCGGCGAGGGTGAGGGAGACGGTGGCGACATTGCTGTCGGCCTGGGCGTCGTTGGCGAGCCAGGTGAAGGAGTCGGGGCCGAGGTAGTTGGGCGCGGGGGTGTAGAGGAGCTGGGGCGCCGTTCCGCTCAGCGCGCCGTGCGCGGGCGGCGTGACGACGCGGTAGGTGAGCGGGTCGTTATCGGGGTCGGTGGCAGTGAGCGGCGTTGGGAGCGGAGTGTTCTGCGGCGTGGCGAAGGTTCCGTTGGTGGCGACCGGAGGCTGGTTGCCGCGCGAGATGGCGAAACTGACCGGGCGAGACTCGATCTGCGAAGGCCGCGCAATGGCGAAACTGGCGG
>JBBRGS010000392.1:0-1669 GCA_038240635.1 Armatimonadota bacterium | reverse complement strand
GCGTGCGTTTCCGTATCCAGTATACCCTGTCGAACGTCCACCCGCCTTGTTCGGGCGCCGACGCCTCATACCGGCGCCTTACGGGGGATGAAGGCGGCGGATGCGGACCAGGTCGCGGAGGGCGCCGCCGTAATCCCGCACGAGCCGCAACTTTGAGCCAGGCTGATGCGACCAGTGAACGGGGACCTCCACGATGGAGTAGCTGAGCCGCCGGGCGATGGTCAGGGCTTCGATGTCGAAACTCATCCCGGTGAGCTCAAGGCGAGAGAAGACCTCGCGGGCGACGGCGCGGTGGAATAGTTTGAAGCCGCATTGCGTGTCGTGGAGGCCGGGCAGGACCGCCGCCTGGATGAGCAGGTTGCCCGCTCGGCCCATCAGTTCCCGGTAGAGCGGCTGCCGCACGTGGAGGACCGATCCGCGCACCGCCCGCGACCCGATGGCGATGTCCGCTCCGGCGTCCAGGGCGGCCAGCAGCGGCGTCACGTCCTCAATCGGCGTGGCGAGGTCGGCGTCGCACAGAAGGAGGGCGTCTCCTTCGGCCTTGAGCATGCCTTCGCGCACGGCTCCGCCCTTGCCCTGATGCCCCGGCTGAAGCAGGCGCACCGCCTTCCCCTCGCCGAAGCGCCGCGTCACGGCGCCGGTGGCGTCCTGGCTGCCGTCGTCCACCACCATGATCTCGGAGGTCCAGGGTTGCGCTTGCAGGAAGTCCCACACGCGTTCGAGCGTCGTGGGCAGGCGCGCCGCTTCGTTGTAGGCGGGGATGATGACGGAGAGACGAGGCGGAGAAGCGGGCATCAGCGAAAGGAAGGGAACGCGAGTCGGAATGAAGAGTTCGGAAGAATGGAGGGAGCCGGAGGAACGCCTCGGAAGTCAAAGGGGAGGCGCGCCCCGTTGCGATGTGGGTGAACCGCGCTCCGTCATGCCCGGTCGCGCCCCGTCGCCCCCGAAACGGGGTCCACCCCGAAGCCCTCCGGCGGGTCGTGCGCTTCTGGACAATCCGGCGGGGATGGGGCAAGATGAAGCGGTCCCGCCAGGCGACATGGCAGGCGTCCCTCAGGCGTCAGGACAGCGTGCGGAAGCGCTCCTCACGGGAACCGTCCATTCCAATACGCCGGAAGTTCCGCCCCGCCTCTCGCGCCGCACTGATGTTATTCCTTATCCCTCGCCTCCCACGCAACTGAAGGAGACCTTATGAACCGAATGAACCAACGGGTGACGGGCGCCCTCGCGCTGGCCGCCTTGTGCGCGACCTCGCTGAGTTACGCCGGGACCACGCCTGAAGCGACCTTGAAAGACTTCCTGGCCGCGATGAAAAAGAAAGACCGCAAAGCCCTGAAGTCGGTGTTGGATTTGAAAGCCCTCGGCAAGGCGATGGGCGTGGATAAGGAACCGACCAAAGAACAGAGCGCCCAGCTGCGGGAAACGATGAAAGTGATGTATGTGGAAGGGTTCGCGCTGGGTAAGCAGGCGGACAACTTCAAAATCGGCAAAGTGACGACCAAAGGCTCCACCGCGCAGGGCGGCTTCATGCGGCAGGACAGCCTGACGAAAGCGTGGTCCGCCGCGACCCAGTTCACCCTGACGAAAGAGGGGAAGACCTGGATGATCACCAACATCGGCAGCGCGCCGAAGCCGGGTTAAGGCGTACCCGTCTCCCTCCAGGTGGCCA
>JBBRGS010000391.1:0-1703 GCA_038240635.1 Armatimonadota bacterium | reverse complement strand
AGATGAAGTCGCTCCCCTTGCCATACTCGGTTTCCACCCACACCTTGCCGTGATGATAATGCTCGATGAGGGACTTGACGAGGAACAGGCCAACGCCGGTCCCGGCGATCCCCTTGTGCCCCGGCGAATCGACGCGGGTGTACTTCTGGAACATTTTGGCCATCGCTTCCGGCGGGATGCCGAGACCGGAGTCGATGACTTCGACTTTGATCTGAGACAACATGGGGTCGTAGGTGGCGCGGATACGCACGTCGCCGCCGTTGGGGGAATATTTGATGGCGTTGGAGACGAGATTCGTCAGCACCTGATCCACCATGTCCTCGTCGTACTCGATTTCAGGGAAGCCAGGCTGGATGTCGGCGATGAGATTGTGATTGGTGGCGTACGGCTGCTGAAAGGCGATGATCTTGTCTAAGTGCTTCGGCAGGTCGTGGATCTGGAAATCGGTCTCCAGCGTGCGCCCCGCTTCGATGCGAGAGACGTTAAGCATGGTGGAGACCATCTTGCGAAGGCGCTGCGCTTCCTGATTGATGATCTCGTAAAACTCGCGACGAGTGGCGCGGTCGTACCACTCCTCGTTTTCGTCCTCAAGCAGGGTCTGGATGAACCCCTGAATGGCCGTCATGGGGGTCCGCAGCTCGTGGGAGACGTGGGAGACGAGGCCCGTTTTCATCTGCTCAATGGTGCGGATTTCCGTCACGTCGTTGAAGGCGGCCAGCACGCCAATCGGCTCGTTTCCATCCCCCCGCACGATGGCCGTCTGCATCTGATAATAATGGTTCCCCTGCGTCGCGCTGTCCTCCAGCTGGACCGTCAGCTCCTCGGTCTTCTCCTCGCCCGTATCGAGCGCGGCGGTCACGGCGTCCGTCACCGATTCATTGAGGAGGACCTTGCGGTAGTCCTGCCCCACCACATTGGGCTTCAGTTGAAGCACTTTCCGCGCGGAGGTGTTCATCTGCGTGATGCCGCCGTGCAGGTTGACCATCAGCACGCCGAACGGGCTACTCTCTATCGTCGCCTCAACCTCGCGGGCGCGTTCCTCCACCTCGAAGAAGAGTTGCGCCTGCGCGATGACGGCGGCGGCGTTGCGCGAGAGGACGTTGAGGAGGCGGGTGTCTTCCGCGCCAAACGACGCGCTATACTTCTTGTTGAAGACGTGCAGCACGCCGATGGTCTGGCGGTCAACCACACGCCCGTCTTCATCGCGCTTCTCGATGACGAGCGGCACGCACAGGTCATTGCGGAGGCCGAAGGAGCGGGTGAGGTCTTTGGCGGCGCGGGGGTCCTGCTGCATATCGTCCACGATTTCCGGCTTGCCGGAACGGAAGACGAGGCCGGAGATGCCTTCGGTGGACCGGAGGCGGATGGACTTGAGCTCGCCTTCCGTGAAGCCGAACGCCGGGGGGGTGCCCACGAGGTCCCCGGTGTCGCGGTCGAGCAGCATGAAGAGGCACCGTTCGGCCTGTAAAATCATGGCGACCCGCACGACGAGGCGCTTGAGGGTTTCCTCAAACTCAGTGGGCGAAGTGACAGGCTGCGTGGCGATGTCCTCGCCCCGCTGCTTCTTCAGCTCCTGATACTCCTGCTGCAGCCGGTTCGCCTGACCCTGAAGCGCGTCGAACTCCCCCTTCAGCCGGTCGTATTGAGACTTCCAGAACTCAGGCGATTGATCCATCACGGATACGTATCCTCAAAATCTTGGT
>JBBRGS010000390.1:0-1780 GCA_038240635.1 Armatimonadota bacterium | reverse complement strand
CCATTCCCGCCGACGTGCAGGCGAAGCTCCTCCGGTTCGCCAAAGCGGGCCTGGCGGCGGCGACCATGCGCGGCGCGAGCTACCTGGGCATGGGCAACGTCGCCATGGGGATCGCCGGGTCCATCGTCCACCACGATTTCTTCGAGGAGACGCTTGGCATGCGGGTGGAAGAACTCGACATGACCGAGCTGGTTCGCCGCATGGAGCGGGGCATCTACGACCCCGACGAGCTGGAACGCGCCCTGACGTGGATCCGCGCGAACTGCCCCGAAGGCGAGGACGTGAATCCCCCGGAGAAACAACGCTCCCGCGACCAGAAGGACGCCGACTGGGTGAAGAGCGCCCAAATGGCCCTCATCGGCAGGGACCTGATGGTGGGGAACCCCAAACTCGCCGAACTCGGCTTTAAGGAGGAAGCGGAAGGACACAACGCCCTCATCGCCGGGTTCCAGGGCCAGCGCAACTGGACCGATCATTTCCCCAACGGCGACTTCCTCGAAGCGATCCTCAACACCTCCTTCGACTGGAACGGCGTCCGACAGCCGTACCTCGTCGCCACCGAAAACGACGCCTGCAACGCCGTCGGCATGCTTTTCGGGCACCTGCTGACCGGCCAGGCGCAACTCTTCGCAGACGTGCGGACCTACTGGTCCCCCGAAGCCGTGAAGCGCGTCACCGGGCACACCCTCACCGGCGTGGCGGAGAGCGGCCTCCTGCACCTGATCAACTCCGGCCCCGGCGCCCTCGACTGGACCGGCGACCTCATGACCGGCGAGCCGTACGGCCTGAAGCCCTGGTGGGACGTGACGCCCAATGACGCCGCCCGCTGCCTCGATGCTACCAACTGGCGCCCCAGCGACCTCGGCTACTTCCCGGCGGGCGGGTGGTCCACCGACTTCCTCACCCACGGCGGGATACCCGTCACCATGATGCGCCTCAACCTGGTGAAGGGACTCGGTCCCGTCCTCCAGATCGCCGAGGGGCAGACCGTCACCCTGCCCGGCGCCGCGCACGACACGCTGGACGCCCGCACCAATCCCACCTGGCCGACGACCTGGTTTGCGCCGACGCTGACCGGCAAAGGCCCCTTCACGGACGCCTACTCAGTGATGGCCGCGTGGGGAGCCAATCACGGCGCCATCGTGTATGGGCACATCGGCGACGAAATCCTCACGCTGGCGAGCATCCTGCGCATCCCGGTGGACATGCACAACGTGCCCGATGAGCGGGTGTTCCGCCCGGCGGTCTGGGCGCGGTACGGCGCGATGGACCCGCAGGGATCGGACTACCGGGCCTGCGCGACCTACGGCCCGCTCTACCGCTAGCCCAATGGCACCGTGACGGTGGGTTCAGGGGCGGCGTCCGGTTGCGAGGATGCCGCCCCACCTTCGCCGCGCCCGCTTGCAGGATTGATGGAAGAAGCCGCCACATGCGTTTCCACACCGATTTCGTCTTCACCGATAACCCCGGCCGCCCGTCGTGCCACGCCTCGACTCTCGCGGAACTGGCGGACGGAACTCTCCTCTGCGCGTGGTACGCCGGAGATTACGAGAAGCACCCGAACGTCGCCATCCAGCTGGCGCGGAGGGCGCCGGGCGCGTTGGACTGGTCAGCGCCGGTGGTGATTCAGGACACGCCTGGCCTCTCGGAGGGGAACCCGGTCCTGTACGTCGCGCCGGACGGCGTCGTGTGGCTCTTCTACGTCACGATGCACGGCGGCACGTGGAACGATTGCAAAGTCTACTACCGCCAGTCCTGCGACGGCGGCGCAACGTGGGGC
>JBBRGS010000389.1:0-1794 GCA_038240635.1 Armatimonadota bacterium | reverse complement strand
CACGCTTCCAACCCTCGCCCTCCTCGCCCTCGCCGCGCTCGCGCCGTCGCCCGCTTCGGCGTGGAAGCAGCGCGAGTTCGTCACCAGTTTCTGGTGGCCGCCGCCGCCCGCCGAAACGACGAATGAGCGGTACCGGCAGATCAGGGACGCCGGGTTCAACCTCGTCCTCCCCGGCAACGGCGTCGCCAATCTTGCCGCGAGCCATCAAATGCTGGACGCCGCCACCGCAAACCGCCTGCGCGCCCTCGTGACGGACGACCGTCTGGCCGCAGGGAAAGCCGCCGACATGGATGCCGTGGTGAAGGAGTATGGCAAGAGCGGGGCGCTGGAGGGATACCTGCTGCAGGATGAGCCGGGCGCGAGCCGCTTCACCGCCCTCGCCGACACCGTGGCGGCCCTCAGGCGCGCCGATTCCAAACGCCTCGCCTTCATCAACCTGCTCCCGACCTACGCCTCGCCCGAAATGTGGGGCGCGCCGACCTACGAGGAGTATGTCCAGCGCTACCTCGACACCGTGAGGCCGGAGGTCCTCTGCTTCGATCATTACCCGTTCACCTCCACCGGGGAGCGCCCCGACTACCTGGAGAATCTGGAGATTATCCGGCGGCAGGCCCTCTCGCATAAGGTCCCCTTCTGGACCTTCGTGCAGGCGGAAGGCATCGAAGGCGCCTACCGCAGCCCCACCGAGATGGAGATGCGCTCGCAGGTCTTCACCGCGCTGGCGTACGGCGCCAAAGGCATCCTGTACTTCACGTACTGGACCCCGGACCCCGGCGGCTCGGAGGCGCACTTCGATGGCATCCTCCCTCGCGGCGGGCGGCCCCGCGCCCGGTACGACTGGGTGAAGCGGCTCAACGAGGAGATCGGCCACTTGGCTCCCACGCTGATGCAGATGAAGTCGCTCAACGTGTGGCAGGTGGATTCCAAGGCGAAAGGGACGCGCCCGGTCGCCACCAACGATATCTTCGAGGCGGTGGAAGGCGGCCCGGCCACCATCGGGATGTTTGAAGTGGGCCGGGGCAAGCGGTTCTTCTGGGTCGTCAACCGGGACACCACGAAGCGCGTCGTCGTCACGATCCACTTGTATCGGGAACTGGTGTATCGGCTGTTCGAGCATACGCTGGACGGCAAGACGAGCCTGAACCTGCTGCACACCGACATCAAGATTCCGCCGAAATTGGACATCGCCCTGGGCGCGGGGGAAGGACGGTTGTTTGAAGTTCCCGAACTGTTACGGTAGACCGACCATCGGGAACGGGCGACCGGCAACCGAGACTCGGTTGGGTAGAAGGTGAAACAGAGCGTCGCTGCTCCAATCCCTCACCTTCTACCTCCTTTTTGCACCCCTGAGCGCTCAGACGGGAGGAAACGATGTTGTTTCAGGTTTCCACGGAGAAATCGCTGGACGAGACGGCCGCCGCGCTGCACGCCGCCGTCGTCGCGCATCAGTTCGGCGTGCTGCACGTTCACAACCTGCGGGAGGCGATGGAGAAGAAGGGCGTGGAGTTCAGCCGCGCGTGCCTCGTGTTCGAGGTATGCCAGCCGCGCCAGGCGAAGCGGGTTCTGGAGGAGAACATGAGCGTCTCCACCGCGCTGCCGTGCCGCATCTCCGTGTATGAAGAGGGCGGCAGGACCGTGCTGGCCACCGTGAAGCCGACGCTGCTGCTGGGGATGTTCAACGCGCCTCAGCTGGAGGGCGTGGCGCGGGAGGTGGAAGAGACGATGATCGCCATCATGAACGACGCGGCGGGGTAAGCTGCTCCTGTCTCCTCATGACACGCTTACCGGCCCCTC
>JBBRGS010000388.1:0-1862 GCA_038240635.1 Armatimonadota bacterium | reverse complement strand
GTACGCCGGGTCCGCCCAGTCCCCGTCCCACTCGCGCCAGGTCAGTATATGCTGCCCAGCGATGACCAGAAGGACGTGTTCCAAGCGTGCATACCAGTGTCCGATCCACTCTTCGCGCTCACGGAACCGCTGGGCGCGTCCGTGAGCGCCGGACTGGAGCGCCTCAAAGGTGTCCATGAAGACGACGGCGCGGCAGGCCGAGTCGCCCCTTGTCGGAAGCCCTTCTTCCAGATCGGCGGCGAGCCGTTCGGCGAGGAGCGGGTAGATCTCCTGCGCGGTGAGGAGGCGGAGCGCGTGATACTCCTCGTTGCCGGCCTTGTTTTGGAGCCACACGACGGCGGGACTCCTCTCCATCTCGCGCCCAAGCCGCCCCCCGACCTTCCTCGCCGCCCACACGACGAGGTTGCCGCCCGGAAAACCGTTCGCGGCCGCGTTCCCCATCTCGCCCACCAGTTCCCAGACCGTGGCCATGGCGCCCTCGCCCCTGAACACCGGCTCATCGCCCGCGCCCTGCTTGTGGCGCATCATGGCGTAGGCGAGGTCGAAGCGGGGGAAGCCCATGTCCGGCGCCGCCGCGCCCAGCTGCCGGCGGATCTCGGCCAGCGCCGTCGCGAAGTCGAGGGCGTACGTCCCACCGCCCTGCGTTCGGTCGCAGTCGAGGACGGCCACCGGCAGCGGCGGATTCGTGTCCGCGCTGAGCGCCCGCAACCGGCGCAACAGCCACGTCTTGCCGACTCCACCGACGCCGTAGAAGGTCAGAATGGGGAGCGTCGCGCCGTCGCGGGCGCGGACGTGCTTCAGAAACGCCTCGGTCTGGTCCTCGCGGTCGGTGAAGTTCCGCAACTCCTGACCGGGCGAAGGGGACCCCGCCGTCCGTTTGTTCATCGAATTCGCCCCCCTGACGCAGGGAGCAAGGGTAACGCTCCCTTTCCGTCATCGTTCCCTTCGCCGGCTTGCGGACGCGCTCCTGCACGGATACGAGGCGAACCTCGGCCGACGCCCATGCGATATGAACGGCAGCCGCTCGCCCTAATGGCGCGTCACCCGCCGAAAGCCCGGTTCACCCCTTCAGGCGCTCGTCCAGCAGGCGATTGACGGCTTCGGCGTTGGCCTTGCCCCGGCTGGCCTTCATCACCTGGCCCACGAAGAATTGCTTCAGCTTCTCCTCGCCTGCGTGGAACCGCTCCAGCTCCTTCGGATTGTTGGCGAGGACCTCGTCCACCAGCGTCGCCACCGCGCCGTCGTCCGCGATCTGCGTGAGGCCCTGCGCCTTCACCACGTCATCGGCGGACTGCCCGGTTTTGAACATCGCCTCGAAAACCACTTTGGCGATCTTCCGGTTGATGGTCCCGGCCTGGATCAACTCCAGCATCCGCGCGAGGCTTTTCGGGGTGACGCGGCTCTCGGTGATCTCCCGTTTCTCTTCGGAGAGGAGGCGCTGGAGGTCGCCTTTTACCCAGTTCGCGGTCTCGCGGGGGTCGCCGGTGAGGGTGGCGGCCTCTTCATACCAGGTGGCGAGGGGGATGTCTTCCACCAGCTGCCCGGCGTCGTCGTGGCTCAGGCCGAACTGGTTCATCATCCGCGCGCGACGGGCGAGGGGGAGTTCCGGCTGTCCGGCGCGCAGGGAGGCCAGCCATGACTCCTCGAACGTCATCGGGGTCATGTCAGGTTCGGGGAAGTAGCGATACTCCTGCTCCACTTCCTTGGTCCGCATGACGTAGGTTTCGCCGCGCGCATCGTCCCAGCGGCGGGTCTCCTGGGGGATGGCGGCGTTCGGATTGGCGTCGTAGAGGGCGGCCTGGCGGCGGAATTCGTACTCGCAGCCACGCTGCACGGAGCGGAACGAGTTGAGGTTCTTCAGT
>JBBRGS010000387.1:0-1877 GCA_038240635.1 Armatimonadota bacterium | reverse complement strand
ACCACCGCCGCCGAACGGTCCAGCGCGGCGCGGACTTCGTGGGCGGCGAGCTCCCCCTCCACGCCGAAGAGCCGGAGGTACGCCGCCTGCATCCCCCCGCCGAGGTAGACGATGAGCGCCGGAGTCGTGAGGGCCACGCCGAGCAGGAGGAAGAACGCCCCCGCGAACCCGACGACCTTCTGCGCCCGCAGCGCCGGGGTGAACCCCGCGATGGCGGCCACCATCAGCAGCGCGAGGCCGGTGAGGAGCCACGGCAGGGCGCGACGGCGGGCGGGGCGGGAAGCGGTCTGTTCCCGCAGCGTCTCGGCGGGAGGGGTGGACGCGGCCTCATACGCAGGAGCCAGTCCGGCCACGAGCGAGGACCCCAGCCCCAGCGCGGCGCCGAGCATGAGCGTCTCCGGCGTGACGACGAGTTCGCGGGCGCGCACCTGAAGGTACAGCACGCTGATGGTGCCGGAGACCGCGCCCAGCGTGAACCGGGCAAGCCACCAGCCCAGCAGCAAGCCCAGCCCCGCCCCCACCAGACCCAGCAGCGCCGCCTCCCCCAGGAAGAGCGCCGCCACGCCCGCGCGCGTGACGCCCAGGCTTCTCAGGGTGGCGATCTCCCGGCGGCGCTTCAGCACGGCGATGAGCAGCGCGTTGTAGATGATGAAAACGCCGACCAGCGCCGAGATGAGCGACAGCGCCGTGAGGTTGAGCTGGAACGCCGACACCATCTGCTCGGCCTGCCGCATGCGGGTTGAAGGCGGCGCGACAGTGACGCCTTTCGGCAGGAGGCGGGCGATGTCGGCGGAGACGCGCGCCTCATCTTCCGGGCCCGTGTGGACATCTATCCGGTCCAGGCGCCCCACCCGGCCCAGCAGCTCCTGCGCGTTGGCGAGGTCCATCACCGCGAGGTCGCCGCCGAACGCTTTGGACAGGTCGCTGGGAGGCAACACGCCGAGGACCGTGAGGCGACGGGGGACGCCGCTCACATTCACGCGGAAAGTAGACCCCGGCTTCAGGCCGCGCCGCTGCGCGAAGCCGTCCGACAGGAGGACCCCATCGCGCTGCGTGAAAAAGCGCATATCGGGGACGGCGCCGCGCTCGCGCTGATCGGGCGCGCCCTCGCGGGGGATCAGTTCGAGGTCCGCCTGGGTGAACGGGTCCACGCCGAGCAGCATGAACGACGCGCCGCCGGTGGAGTCGTCGTTGGCCGCGCCGCCATCGCCAGGGGAGTTCGCCAGAGGAAGGGTCGCCTCGACGCGCGGGGAGGCGCCGAGGACGCCGGGCAACCGCCAGACAATCGGGAAGACCGAGTCGGGCAGGGGACCACTCGTTCCCCGGATGAGAAGGTTGGCCGGGCCGCTCACCACACCCAAAGTAGAGCGAAACGCCTCCTGCGCGCTCGTATTGGCGATGCGCACGCTGACGAAGACCGCCACGCCTAGAGCGATGCCGCCCAGGATGAGGAGCGTCCGCAGTGTGTCGTGGAAGAGATGCCGCAGGGAGACAGTTCGGAAGACGCGCCCCGCCGCCGACGGTCCCGCCGCTTCATCATGTCCCGCGCCGGTATGCGGCGAGAACGTCGTCACAACGAAGCCGCCTGCGCACCGGGAAGCGGCGCCACGGCGGCCCTCTCGGTGAGGCGGCCATCCTCCATGTGGAAGCGGCGGTCGGCGAGGGCGGCGATCTCCGGGCTGTGCGTCACGAGGAGCAGCGATGCGCCCCGTTCGCGCGGCAGCCGGAGGAGGAGGTCGAGGACCTGTTCGGCGGAACGGGTGTCGAGGTTGCCGGTCGGCTCGTCGGCGAGGAGCAGCCGGGGCCGGTGGATGAGCGCGCGGGCGACGGCGCACCGCTGCATCTCGCCGCCGGAGAGGGTTTCGGGCGTGGCGTCG
>JBBRGS010000386.1:0-1887 GCA_038240635.1 Armatimonadota bacterium | reverse complement strand
GTGTTCGCTGGTGGCGGTGGGGCTGGGGTAGATCACCGCCAGATTGGGATGACTCGCGGCCGCACTCAGAACGGTTCCCTCGTACGCCGTGATCAGGTCATACCGACCGGGGTCTTCGACGAACGCTTTGGTCAGCGCGGTCGTGCCCTTGATCGCTGCGTCGTCGTAGATGAGGCTGTGATCCAGCTCCGCCATATAGTTCAGGAACGGCCTGCTTTTGGAGACGGCGGTCACATTGCCGGATTGCCCGACGCGTTCGGAATACTCCATCAAAATGAGGCCGATGGTGAGCATCCCACTGCTGGAGGTGATCGGGTCGGCGTGTGAAAAGCGGAACCGTCCCCAGGGAACCCGCTTGTTCCCCATGCTGATCTGACGCAGGGCCTCCCAGCAGCGCGGCCCGCTGAGAAGCGGTCGCAGATACGCCGCCTTCTCCTTCGTGGTGAGGAACACCAGCGGCGTGCGGAGGAAGACCCGGTAGGCGTTCGGATCGCTCATATCCAGCAGAGCGCTGCCCGGATGCGACTGAGGCCAGACCTCCGCCAGCCGCGCCGGCCACATCGGGCTGCCGGGACTCCAGAGGACGGGCTTCACGCTGCCTTCGAGGATGGCGTGCATCGCCTCACGCGACGGCATGTCCTTCGTGGTGATGACGTATTTGCCGCCCTGTGAGTCGTTGAAGCGCTTCACCTGATCCACGACCCAGCCTTTTTTAGCTGCCGTCGTGACGAACAGGATGTCGTTGGCGCTTCCGGGCGAGCCCCTGGTCCCTTTGCTCGCACCGGTGAAGCGCTCAACGAGGCCGCTCCAGGGCCATTTTTTCTCTCCGGCTGGAGTGGTTTCCGGGACGCTCGCGGTGGTCCCATTGGGCGCTCCTGGAGCGGCATCGCGTTGCTGCCACCAGCGCCAGCCGCCCACCGCCACGCCGACGATCAGGATCAACAGGATCAGTTTGCCCAGGGCCGTGAGGCGCATCGGAGTCCCCTTTAGGGAAGCAGGGCGCGCGGGATGACGACGCGAAGCGCGCGGTGACGCTCCTCCTTTTCGGGAGGGATTATTCGGTTCCTGCGCCGGGGTCAACAGCCAGGGTTAACCCTGAGGAGGAATCTCTACCGCTCCGACATCGGCACGTAGTCGTTCAGCGTGGGACCGGTGTACACCTGGCGCGGGCGGAAGATTTTCCCGGTTGGGTCATCGTGCTGCTCCTTCCAGTGCGCGATCCAGCCAGGGAGCCGCCCGATGGCGAACATCACGGTGAACATGTCCGTCGGGATGCCCAGCGCCCGCAGGATGATGCCGCTGTAGAAGTCCACATTGGGGTACAGCCGCCGGTCCACGAAGTAAGAGTCGTTCAGGGCGATCTCTTCAAGGCCCCGCGCGATGTCGAGGAGCGGATCGTTCTTGCCCATTTTGTCGAGGACTTTATCGCAGGCGCTTTTGAGGATTCGGGCGCGTGGATCAAAATTCTTGTAAATCCGGTGCCCGAATCCGAACAATTTGAACGGATTAAACTTGTCCTTCGCCATCTCGATGCACTGCGCCGGAGTGAGGCCGCCCAGCTGAATCTCCTCCAGCATCCGGATGACTTCCACGTTCGCGCCGCCGTGCAGCGGTCCCCACAGTGCGCAGACGCCCGCCGCGCAGGCCGCGAACAGGTTGGCTCGCGCCGATCCGACCGCCCGCACCGTCGCCGTGCCGCAATTCTGCTCGTGGTCCGCGTGGAGGATCAGCACCAGGTTGAGGGCCTTCTCCACCTCGTGGTCCACCAGGTACTGCTGATACGGGTCCGAGAACATCATATGCAGGAAGTTCGCGCCGTACCGCAACTTCGGGTCGGGATACATGAACGGCAGTCCCTTCGACCGCCGATAGGTGTACGCCGCGATG
>JBBRGS010000385.1:0-1925 GCA_038240635.1 Armatimonadota bacterium | reverse complement strand
CTGATTCCGCCCAGGCCGTCGGCGCCGTGGACGTGTTCGGCGCCTGTGTGGTGGAGGGTCAGCGGCTTGTCGGCCCCGGCGTACACGGGGGGCGGGGTAAACGGGGTGTCGGCGGCGCGTTCGCAGGCGTCGAGGATACGGAAGGCGTTCTCGATGACGCGGGAAAGGGGGCCGTTCCCGGCGACGAGGGTGAGAGCGCGCACGTCGAAGAGGCCGCTGCGGAGGGCGAAGAGGAGGGCGAGCGCGTCGTCCACGCCGGGATCGGTGTCCATCAGGACAGGGAGAGTCATCCCGGAGTGGAAGGCGCTTTTGAGGGCGGGGAGGCGACGTTGGCCCGGGCGCGGCGGTCGAACTCGGCGTACTGGTGGAGGACGTTGGGGTAATGGAAGCCGAGGATGAGGGTGATCGCGCCGCCGAGCAAGATCATGGGGAAGTAGATCGAGTAGGGTTGCCGGGCGATGAGGGCGATGATGCCGATGAGGAGGCTGACGACGCCGAAGCCGATCATGACGCGCATGGCGCCGAGGATCAGGCCGCGCCCCGTGCCGCGCGGGACGTGCCGCGCCGCGAGCGCGCCCCACCATCCGCCCAGCAGGCCGATGACGCCGCCGCCAAAGCCGCCAAACCACGCCCCGAACGCGCCGGGGTCGGAAAACCAGGGTTCCGCCATGCTCACTCCTCCGTCACACGGGTCGGGGGTCGTTCCCCGTCATCGCTACGGGGTCAAATTCCACGCGGGGGCGCGATCTCCCTGCCGCCGCACTCCCCTTCCCTTCCCCGGAACGCATTGCAGAGACCCTCGGCGCTTGTCGCAGCCCTCTCGCCAGGGTTTACACTAAAATGGGAGTCACCCTTCGGCGAGTTCTAATTCGGGATTTGGAGGCGTCATGCGCGATCATCTCCTTCGCACCACAGTCATTGGGAGTAATCCATTTCAGGGCTGGCTGGAGCACGCCGTTGCCCATCTGGAGGCGTTTGGCCCGGCGGACCTCGACGAGTTGCGGGAGGACGCCGTGATCGTCGCGGTACACGATCAGGTCGCCGCTGGGCTGGACGTGATCACCGACGGGGTGTAGACGCGGCTCGACTTCAATCTCTCGTTCTACGGCTATCTCGAAGGCATCGCGCTGGAGGCCGCCCCGCCGCGCCGGTTTGGCCCGCCCGCTCACGATCAGCGCGGGAAACACGCGGTGGTGGGGGAATTGTGCGCCCCGCGCGGCTTGGGCGCGGTGGAGGAGTTCCGCCGCCTGCGACGCATCGCCCCCGACGGCCCCGTCCTCAAGGCGAGCGTCCCCGGCCCGTACACCCTGAGCGGTCGCCTGCTGCCGAATGACCAGTATCCCGACCGTTACGCCCTGACGGAGGCGCTGCTGCCGCTGGTCCGGGCGGAACTGGTCGCGCTGGTGGAGGCGGGCTGCCGGGAGATCACGGTGGACGAGCCTTCGATGAGTTGCTACGCGCACCGCGAGGACCCGGAACGGTTCGTGGAGGTGTTCAATCGCAAGGTGGAGGGGGTGACGGGGCGGTGTCGGCTTTCGACTCACCTCTGCTTTGGCAACTACAAGGGTCGGGCGGTTGGGCCGCGCCGGTACGCGCCGATGTTCCCGGCGTTTCTGGGGATGAACGTGGACGAGATTCACGTGGAGATGGCGAGCCGGGAGTTCGCGGAGTTGGAGGTGATTGGCCTCATCGCCGAGACGAAGGACGTGGCGGTGGGCGTTGTAGACGTGAAGAGTTATACCATAAGAAAAAAGAAGGGAGCCTGATGGTAGGAGAGCGCCTCTTTGAAAAGGGAGGTGACTATGTGCCGAGTATTACCCGAAGTCCTTGAGAGTGTGGAAACCCTTAAAGAGCGCCTTCACTCAGAAGGTCGAGGCCGTCAGAAACAACGGCTTCAGGCGTTGTACCTGATCGGCGCCGGCCAG
>JBBRGS010000384.1:0-1932 GCA_038240635.1 Armatimonadota bacterium | reverse complement strand
TGCCGCACGCTGCTCACCCACACCTGCGCCGGTTCCAGCCCCTCGCCGACCGCCGCCTCCACGATGCGCCGCTCCAGTGCCGGCAGGCCGTCGCCCCGGTTCAGCGCCGTCATGGTGATGAAGGGAGTCGCCTCTCCCAGGCCGAGACGTTCAGGCAGCGCGCCGGGCGACCACGCCGCCGGAAGGTCGTCCTTGTTGCCGACGAAGAGGACCCGGCGGTCTCGCGCGGCGCCATACGCCTCCCGGTCCTCCGCGTCCAGGGGACGGGAGCGGTCGAGCACGAAGAGAACGAGGTCGGCCTCCTGGAGGGCGGCGCGGGCGCGCTCCACGCCGATGCGCTCCACCACGTCCTCCGTCGCGCGCAGGCCCGCCGTGTCGGTCAGCCGCAGGGGGACGCCGCCGAGGGTGAGCGGCTCCTCCAGCGTGTCGCGGGTGGTGCCAGGGATGTCGGTGACGATGGCGCGGGCGTCTCGGAGGAGGGCGTTCATCAGGCTGCTCTTCCCCACGTTTGGCTTGCCCGCGATGGCGACGGAAAGCCCTTCGCGGTAGATGCGGCCCGCTTCCGCCGTCGCCAGCAGCGTCTCCAGGGCGGTAGTAGCCGCATCGAGCGCAGCGGCGAGCGCAGCGGGGGGTGGCTCGTCCACGTCGTCGGGGAAGTCCACCGCCGCCTCAATGTGGGCCATGAGCGTGAGGAGATCGCGGCGGACGGAGGCGACGCGGGCGGAGAGGCGGCCTTCCATCTGCCCCACGGCGATGCGGAGCGCGGCCTGACTTTGCGCCTGAATGGTGTCGGCGACGGCTTCGGCCTGCGCGAGATCAAGTTTTCCATTGAGGAAGGCGCGTTCGGTGAACTCGCCGGGACGGGCGAGTCGCGCGCCATGCGCCAGGCAAAGTTCGAGGACGTGGCGCGGCGCCAGGCGGCCCCCATGACCGCTCAGTTCCGCCACGTCTTCGCCGGTGTAGCTGTGCGGTGCGCGGAAGAGCGTGAGCAGCGCTGTGTCCACTGTCTCACCGTCGGCGGGGTCCACGATGCGGCCGAGGGTGGCGCGGTGGGAAGGCATTTCGGCGACCGGCGCGGCGGCGCGGAAGATGCGACTCGCCACAAGGATGGCGTCGGGGCCGCTCACGCGCGTCACCGCGATGCCGCCTTCCCCCGGTGGCGTGGCGAGGGCGGCGATGGTGTCGGAGGTCATGAGGCGGTTCGGCTACGAGGCGAGCGGCAGCGTGACGATTTGCCCCGTGCGGGCGGACTGGTAGGCGGCGTGCGCGAGTTCGACGGCGGCGCGCCCGTCCTTCGCGCCGATGGCGGGTTCGGTGTTGTGGCGGATGGAGTCGAAGAAGAGGCGGAGTTCGTGGCGATACGGCTCCTCCTCCTGGATGTCGGCGGCAAGGAGGGTGGTCGGCTCCTTGTCGTTGAAGTGGGCGTACCGGATTGGGCCGCCGAAGCCGCCGTTGGTGAGGGTTCCAGTCGCGCACTCGAACGTCATGTCGTACCGCCCGATGGCCGAGGCGCAACTGGCGTAGAGGTGGCCGGTGGCGCCGCTGGCGAACGTCATCTCGATGTGGAAGGTGTCATCAAAGTCGTACGCGGCGGGCATGATTTTGCGCGACGTGGCGTAGACGCTCTTCACTTCGCCGCCGACGTGACGCATGAAGTCGAGCTCGTGCGCGTTCACCTCCATCAGGACGCCGCCGGAGAGGTCGAAGCGGGCGCGCCAGCCTTCCCCGAAAGTTCCTGGTCCGCCGGTGCGCTGGATGCTCATGCAGTGGAGTTGACCCACCACGCCGTCCCGGAGGAGTTCGGCGGTGCGCCTGAAGACGGGGAAGTAGCGCAGCACCTGCCCGATGAACAGTTTGACTCCGGCGTTTCGGCAGGCGGCCTCCATGCGGTCGCACGCGGCGAGTTCAATCGCCATCGGCTTTTCGCAGTAG
>JBBRGS010000383.1:0-1982 GCA_038240635.1 Armatimonadota bacterium | reverse complement strand
ACCACTTCGGCGTCCGGGTGACTTTGCAGCCCTGGAATGTGGCAGATTTCCGCGAATCCCCCTGCCCCGATGATCCCGCACCGCACCGTTTGCGCCATTCGTTCCGCTCCTTCCCATAAATAGACGCTTTCGCTCACTGGTTCGCCATGATGTTCAGGAGTGGCGCCCTCCTGCCCTGCCCCGTTGCGGAAAATCGCTGTAAAGACGCGCCGAGTCGGTTTCATTCGGAACAAGGAGGAGCGCCGCCTTCGCCTCGAATAGGGCGCTATCCCCGCTGTGGGGAGCGCCAACCCGTCCCCCGCTCCATCCCTTCGCCATGCGCCTTCACCTCACCCCGTTCACGGTTCATAAACGGTACGCTCTCGCCATCAGTCGGGGCGCCAGCGCCGTCACCGAGAACCTGCTCGTGCGCGTGGAGGCCGACGGAATCGCCGGGTGGGGCGAGATGTCCCCCGCCATCGCCGGAGCGGAGACCGCTCAAACCGCCCTCGCCGACCTCCGCCGGTGGAGCGAGCCTCTGGCGGCCCTGTGTCCCGATGAGGCGCAGCGCATCGAGGCGGCGCTCGACTCTCTCGGCGGAGGAAGCGCGGCGCGCGCGGCCCTCGACATGGCCCTGCACGACTGGCGCGGCAGGCGGCTGGAGCGTCCCCTCTGGCGCCTGTGGGGCCTCGACCCCGCGCGAATCGTCCCCACGTCGCTCACGCTCGGCATCACCGCTCCCGAACTCCTCCGCGAGCGCATCCCCGGACTCCTCCACCGCACCGGCGCCCGCATCCTCAAAATCAAGCTCGGTTCACCCGATGGCCTCGACGCCGACCGCGCCATGTTCGCCGCCTGCCAGGAAGCCGCTCCCCCCTGGATCACATGGCGCGTGGACGCCAATGGCGGCTGGGACGTTCCTGGCGCCATGACGATGCTCCGCTGGCTCGCCGACCGGGGCGTGGAACTGGTGGAGCAGCCTCTGCCCCGTGGCCAGGAAACCGAACTGCCGCGCCTCTTCGCCGACGCCCCCCTCCCCCTCTACGCCGACGAAAGCGTCCGCGTCGCCACTGACATTCCCCTCCTCGCCGACCGCGTTCACGGCGTCAACCTCAAGATGATGAAGTGTGGCGGCCTCACCGAGGCGTGGCGGATCGTTAACGTGGCGCGGGCGTACGGCCTGCGGGTGATGATCGGCTGCATGTCCGAGGCGACGCTCGGCATCACCGCCGCCGCGCACCTCGCGCCGCTGGCCGACACGCTCGACCTCGACAGCCACCTGAACCTGCTGGATGACCCGTTCCTCGGCGCCACGCTGCGGGAGGGCCGCGTCCTCCCGCCCGACGCGCCCGGCCTCGGCGTGACGCTGAACCCCGAAGCCGCCGCAGCCTTTCCCGACCTGTTCGCTGAGGAGTCGCGCCCATGACACTCCCTGACCCCGATCAGGTCCCCACTAAGCTCCTCGCGGTGTGCGGCAGCCTCCGGCCTGGCTCGTTCAGCTCGCGGGGCGCGCAGATCACGCTGGAAGCGGCGCGGGAGTTCGGCGCGGAGACGCGGCTGCTCAACCTCCGCGATCTGGACCTGCCGATGTATCGCTCCGATCGCTCCGCAGGCTCTCCCGCCATCGCCGCCATGAACGAAGCGGTGGAGTGGGCCGACGCCTTCCTCCTCGCATCGCCGGATTACCACGGCTCCATGTCCGGAGCGCTGAAGAACTTTCTCGACCACCATCACCGCGCCTTCTCCGGCAAATTATTCGGCTACATCGTCACTTCACACGAGAAGGGCCTGACGGTGATGCAGCAGATGCGGACGGTTGTGCGCCAGTGCTACGGCTGGAGCGCGCCCTACGGCGTCTCCTTCGACAGCGGCGAGACCTTCGACCCCGATGGCCGCCTCACCGACGAGCGGATCCGGCAGCGGTTCCGGATGCTCGCCCGCGACCTCACGGTGTACGGCGGCCTGCTCCGTCAGCAATTCCTTCAGGACCTCGCCAGCGACGA
>JBBRGS010000382.1:0-2028 GCA_038240635.1 Armatimonadota bacterium | reverse complement strand
GATGAACATCCTACCGGAGGCGTGAAGGGGACTACGCTGTCACTCGGTGGATAACGCCTCGCGCAGATTCGGGATGGGCGGCGGTGGGTTCTCTATCGCATCCAGAAAAGTTTGGAAATCCCGTTCCGACAGCACGATGTGATCATGCCGGGCCAGAACCGTTTCGGCTTTTTCAGCCAGGGCGACTTCCGTAAAGTCTGTAATGGATTGATCCAGCAGATGGGCGGCGGATTCGGCGCGCTGTTTAATTCGCGCGTTTTCGCCACAGTTGATGCGAGCCTATTCGTTCCGGGGCGTCGTCCTGGATTCCGCCATAATTTCCTCGTCTTCAAAAAGGCTTCATGGGGCATGATGCCACCTCCTGTGAAGAGCATCAAGCGGGCCTGAATCTGCTAAAACCCCTGCAACCGCGACAGGTCCGCGATGCCCGAAGACAACGCCGCGACCCGGCTCAGCCGCATCCGGCTACGCCGCCGCCGGTTCTCCCGCACGGCGGCGTCCTCCGCCCTCACGAACCCTTTCTCGAAGGAGAGGCGGCCCGGTTGCGCCGTGTTCATTCCCATCCACCGCCCATCGATTGCCAGAAAGGCCGACCCCTGTCACACCAGAGTCGGCCTTTGATGGATTCGGTGAGAGCGTCGGACGCCTCACAGTGGCGTGGTCGCCTAACGCGAGTCCTCCATCCCTCAGGCGCGGAGGCGCTTCACCTCACGGGTTCGCCACGATCCGCCGGAGGAGCATGATCACATCGCGGATGTCCACTTTGCCGTTGTGATCGAAGTCGCCGGACGTGTCAGAACTGCCCGCCGCCTGATCGTAGCCCCCCATCGCGCTTCGGGCCATCTTGAAGAAGACATCCGTGTTATCCTGCACGCCCACAAACTGCTGCCAGCCAGGGCCGTAGGCGTTGAGCGGGATGTCGCTGGCCGTGTGTACCGCCTGGTCGCCGGGAACCTGCCCCGCGATGAAATACCCGTTGGAGGCGTCGCGCTGGATCGTCCCGTACGTCCCCCCCGTTCCGGGAGTTCCACCCGCTTCGAGATACCCGGCGCCCTTCAGGTTGGTGACGACGCTGGTCGGGAGGAGGCTGTCAATAATGGGGCGGGGGTTGGAGAGCCAGTCCTCGGTGCGGTCAGCATTGGCCCCGAAGCCGATGAGCATCTTGTTGTCGGGGTCCATCGTGGTGGGGTAGCCCTGCTCGTCCACCGGGTAGGCGGGGAACTTCGCCCCGTCGTAGGTGGCGACGGCGCCCTGCTTCTTGTCGGCGGTCAGCTCTGCCAGGTCGGCGGTCTTCACGCTGGAGGCGCCGATGATGGAGAAGCCGGAACACTCATGGTCGGCGGTGACGAGGATGAGGGTGTCGCCCGCTTCACCGTAGCGGCCCGCGAACGGCCCCGTCTTGTCGGCGAACTGCCGGGCCAGGGCGACGGCGTTGTCCATCTCGATCACTTCGACGGTCGCGCGTTCGGCGTCCATCAGGTGGCTCTGCTTGTCAATGTGAGCGCCTTCCACCATCAGGTAGAAGCCGTCGGGATTGCTGTTGAGGGCCCCGAGGGCCGCGCGGGTCATCTCGTCGAGCATCGGCTGGTCCGGCGCGAGGTAATCGTCCACCACGCCGGGAGCCTGCAGGTTCCGCTGTTTCGCCAGTTTGTCCCAGGCGACGTTCATGTTGCCGTAGGCGAACAGGCCGAGGATCTGATGCGCGTTGGAGGACAGCCCCTGAAGGTCCGCGCGACTGGAGGCGTAGGAGTAACCGGCCGCCTTGAAATCGCCGATCAGGTCCCGCTTCGGGTCAATCGTGCCAGTGGGAACATTGAGCGCGGCGGCGACTCCGGAATCGAGCATGTAGTCGGTCTTCGCCGAGCGGCTGGAGCCGGGCTGATCACTGGGCAGAAACCAGCGCCGTCCGCCCCCCATGAGTACCTGGAGGCCGGTGTTCATCCGCTCATCGAAGTACTGGTCGCAGATGCCGGTTCCCGCATTACGATTGGACGTGTGGACGGCGTTGGCGGCGGGGGTGGCGTCCTC
>JBBRGS010000381.1:0-2037 GCA_038240635.1 Armatimonadota bacterium | reverse complement strand
GTGACGTGACGCGCGGCATGAGCGTTAGAAAGCGGTGGCTGTCGGCCTTCACGGATGAGGTAGAGCCAATGCTCGTGCGCCCCGCCGACGCTCGCGCCCGAAGCGTCTACCGGCTCGATCAGCGGAGGCGCGTCCTCCCGTGTGTACGACTGCGGCGTCCAGAGTGACATGGCGGCGCCGTCGCGTCCGGGGAGGGTGAGTTTCCCCGCCGTGCCGTGAATACGAAAGTCCCACGTGCGCGCGGGGTCGCACCAGCTCGTCTCCGCCGTGCCCAGGGCGCCATTCTCAAAGTCGAGGAGCAGCGTGGCGGTGTCTTCCAGCGTCGTCGGCTTGTCGAGGGTGGCGACCCTGCCCGTGACGCGCGTCACACTCCCCAGCGCGGCCACCAGGTTGGAGACGGCGTACACTCCCATATCGAACAGGGCGCCCACGCTGGCCCGGTTCGCGTCGAAGAACCAGAGGTCATCGCCACTCTCCCCGAAATCGTCGCGCACCTCGGCGTAGTAAACTTCCGGGCCGCCGTGACTCGTGCGGCACATCGCCCCGCTCGGCTTGCCGAGGGTCCCGGCGCGGACCAGCTGCCGGGCGCGGCGGACTTCGGCGGAGAAGTGCGGCAGGCACAGGACTACCCGGTCGGAGGCGTCGGCGGCCTCCACAAAGGCGTCGGCTTCGGCCATGTCGCCGCATAACGGCTTCTGCATCATCAGATGCTTGCCCGCCCGCAGCGCATCGATACCGGGTCCCACATGCTGCGGGTGCGGCGTGGCGACGATCACGGCGTCCAGCGCGTCGTCGGCGAGCATTTCCCGGTAATCGGTGGTGATGTGGGGCGTATCGAACCGCTCGGCGAGGGTGCGGAGGCGGCTTTCGGTGCGCCCGTGGAGCCACGTGACGCGGGCGTCAGGGAGAGCCGCGAGGCCCGGCAGGTGCATCTTGGCGGCGATGCCTCCCGCGCCGATGATGCCGATCTGAAGGACGGACATGAGACGACTCCGTGAGGGTAAGAGGAAGCGGTATGAGAATCATCGGCCAAAGTGATGCCGGCGATGCCGTGGCCGTTCCGTTTTGGCCGATTCGCCCCCGCCTCATCAAGCGCAGGAGGACATCCCCTTCGCCGACGTGAGGCAACGATCTACGGCGCGGCGTTATCAGAGGTGGATGGCGCGGCGTTATCAGAGGTGGATGGCGCGGCGTTATCAGAGGTGGATGGCGCGGCGTTATCAGAGACGGAGGGCGTGGAGTTATCGGCGGCAGGTGGCGTGGCGTTGTCGGCGTTGGGGGGGATGGCATTGACAGCGCCGGGACCTATGGAGTGGTCGACGCCGGTCGAGGGTGAGTGGTCCGTGTTGGACAGGGATGGAATCTCAGCGTCAGTCGGATTCGGATCTGCGGAGCCACGGGTGAGCGGGAGGTCGGAGTCGGGGGAGAGCGGGGCGTAACCGTCGCGGGTCGTCTCCTTCACCAGGACCGCCTGAAGGTGAAGTTTCAACCGCTTTTCCGTCGGCAGTCGCAGGTTCGCTTCGATGTCCTTTACCTGTTCAGGCGTGAACGATCCGGTGTTGTACACCACCGCGAACACGTCCACCTCGTTCATCTCCTCCTGAGAGTGAAAATCGGCCAGCTGCGCCTGCTCATACGGTTTCAGCGCCTGGACCAGCTGTGAGCGTAATAGCCCCTCCCAGCGCTGCTTCGTCACCGACTGATTCAGGTTCAGTCCCAGCGTCACCATGAGCGCGCCCAACGCGACGAGACTCACACAGTTTCGTTTCAGGATGGAATGTCCATCCTCGTTGGGATTGAGTATCTTGTGGTATCCCTTCAGCGCCAGCACGGCGGAGGAGGCGACCTGAATGGCGATGAGGTTGGTGAAATAGAGGACGAACCCCCCAAACCCGATGCGGAGTTCCCCGCGCGCGAGGCACAACCCGCAGGTCGCCAGCGGCGGCACCAGCGCGGTGGCGATGGCGACCCCCACCAGCCCGCTGCTGATGCGCGGCGTGATGGCGGCGTACGCCCCGGCGGCTCCTCCGGCCAGCG
>JBBRGS010000380.1:0-2058 GCA_038240635.1 Armatimonadota bacterium | reverse complement strand
GCGGAGGAAGAGAAGTTCAAGGGCGAGGAACTTCAGGAGGCCAAACAAAACCGGGAAGCCGCCCGCCTCTGGATCTCCGGCATCGAAGCCGTCACCCGCCAATTGGGCGGCTCGCGCGTGGTGGACCTCTCCGCCACTCCCTTCTTCCTGCGCGGCTCTGGGTACGCTGAAGGCACCTTCTTCCCCTGGACGATGAGCGACTTCTCCCTCATGGACGCCATCGAGTGCGGCATCGTGAAACTGCCCCGCGTCCCGGTCGCCGAAAACATCCCCGGCGCCGAGATGCCAATGTTCCGCAACCTGTGGGAGAACATCCGCGCCGACATGCCGAAGAAGGGGCGCGGCAAATCCGGCGCCCTCGATCCTCTTGCGCTGCCGGCTCGGCTGCAAACGGCCCTTCAGGCGCTCTACGGGCACTATGAGGAGACGTTTCGCCTCTGGGAAGACGCGGGCATCCGGACGCCGCCCTGCTTCATCATCGTCTGCCAGAATACGGCGATCTCCAAACTCATCCACGACTACATCTCCGGCTTTCATCGCACGCATGACGACGGCTCCATCACGCTGGAGAACGGCCGCCTTCCCCTGTTTCGCAACTTCGACGCGAACAACGCCCCGCTCGCGCGCCCCAGGACCCTCCTGATTGACAGCGAACAACTCGAATCCGGCGCCGCCCTGGACCCCGCCTTCCGAACCATGGCCGCCGAGGAGATCGAGCGGTTCCGCCGCGAACGGATCGAGCGCACCGGCGCTCTCAGCGATGGCGAGAATATCCCCGATCAGGACCTCCTGCGGGAAGTCATGAACACCGTGGGCAAGCGCGGCCAGCTCGGCGGGGCCATCCGCTGCGTCGTCTCCGTCTCCATGCTCACCGAAGGCTGGGACGCCAGCACCGTCACCCACGTCCTCGGCGTCCGCGCTTTCGGCACCCAACTCCTCTGCGAGCAGGTCATCGGGCGCGCCCTGCGCCGCCAGTCGTACGACCTGAACGACGAGGGCCTCTTCAACGTCGAATACGCCGACGTGCTGGGCATCCCGTTCGACTTCACCGCGAAGCCCGTCGTCGCGCCGCCTCAGCCGCCCCGCGAGACCGTGCAGGTGAAGGCCGTGCGCCCGGAGCGGGACGCCCTCGAAATCCGCTTCCCCCGCGTCGAAGGGTACCGCATTGAACCGCCTCAGGAGCGTCTGACCGCCGCCTTCAACGACGAGTCCACCCTGCTGCTGACCCCCGATCTCGTGGGACCCTCCATCACCCGCAACGCCGGGATCATCGGCGAAGCGGTGGACCTGAACCTGAAGCATCTCGACCGCGTGCGAACGGTCACGCTCGCCTACCACCTGACGCAGCGTCTGCTGGACACGAAGTGGCGGGACCCCGGCGAGGCGCCCAAACTCCACTTGTTCGGCCAACTCAAGCGCATCACCCACCAGTGGCTGGAGAAGTACCTGATCTGCAAGGGCGACACGTATCCCGCGCTGCTGCTGTATCAGGAGCTGGCGGATATGGCGGGCGAGCGCATCACGGCGGCGATCACCCGCGCCCTGATCGGCAGCCAACCCGTTCAGGCGATCCTGGACCCGTACAACCCCGTCGGCTCATCGGCCTGGGTCAACTTCAACACGTCCCGCACGGATCGCTGGGAGACCGACTCCCGCAAGTGCCACGTCAACTGGGCCGTCCTCGACAGCGACTGGGAGGGCGAGTTCTGCCGGGTGATGGAATCGCACCCGCGCGTGCGGGCGTATGTCAAGAATCACAACCTCGGCCTGGAAGTCCCGTACCGGCTCGGCTCCACGGCGCGCCGCTACCTGCCCGACTTCATCGCGCGGGTGGAGGACGGCCACGGCGAGGACGACCTGCTCAACCTGGTGGTGGAGATCAAGGGGTATCGGCGCGAGGACGCCAAAGAGAAGAAGTCCACGATGGAGACGTACTGGATTCCCGGCGTGAACCACCTGGGCGCCTACGGCCGCTGGGCGTTCGCCGAGATGACCGACGTGTACACGGTCGGCGCCGACTTTGAGGCGGAGATGAACCGCGCGCTGGACGCGGCCATT
>JBBRGS010000379.1:0-2074 GCA_038240635.1 Armatimonadota bacterium | reverse complement strand
AGTCGTTCCCCCGCCTCGCCATGCCGCTTCTTATCCTGCACGGGAAATGGGACAATGTGGTCCCGCTGAGTTCGCCCCGCCGCCTGCACGAGGCGGTCCCCGGCTCGGAGCTTCACCTGCTGGAGACCGGCGGCCACATGCTCACCGAGGAAGAGCCGGACTGGGTGGCCGACCATCTCCGGCGCTTCATTGAGGTGACTCCATCGCGCTGAAGGCGGGCCGCTTCCCGCCGATTTGCTTCACATGGAACCGCCGCATCACCATGTCGCCGGACATCCTCGATGCGCCTAACCCTCTCTCCACCGGGGAGAGACGACCGAAGAGACGGAGGCCGCTTGATCACCGACCAGACGATCCATCAGTTCCTTGACGACCTGGCGTCCAAAGCGCCAACGCCCGGCGGGGGAAGCGCGGCGGCTCTGCTGGGCGCGGTGGGGGCGGGCCTCGTGAGCATGGTCGGCCAGTACACCGTGGGCCGCGAGAAGTTCCACGACGTGGAGCCGGAAGCGCGGCGCATCCTGGAGCGAAGCGAAGCCCTCCGCGCCGAACTGACCCGCCTCGCGCAGGCCGACATTGAGGCGTTTGGCGAGGTGAGCGCGGCGTATCGGCTCCCGCGCGCCACCGATGAGGAGAAGGCCGCGCGTTCCGAAGCGATCCAGGCGGCCCTCATCACGGCGACGGAAGCCCCGATGGCGACCGCCCGCGCCGCCTGCGAACTGATCTCCCTGTGCGCCGACCTCGCGCCGATTGGCAACCCGCAAACCATCTCCGACGTGGGCGTGGGGGCGCTGGCGGCGGACGCCTGCCTGCAAAGCGCCGCCCTCAACGTGGCGATCAACCTGAAGGCCATGAAGAACGCCGACCGCGCCGCCGGGTATCAATCCGAACTCGACACCCTCCTGGAGGAGCGCGAAAGCCGACTTGCAGAGGCGCTGGAGACGGTGCGCCAACGGCTGTAGCCTCCAGTCGCGGCGAATTTTGGCCCACTATAAACAGTGAAGCGTTTCACTGTCATGTCCTGATCGTCGGATTCGTTCCCATGTCCCCCGTTCCCCTCCCCCATTCCTGGGCTACTCCCCCGAACTCGCGCAGCCTCCCCCTCTCCGGCGCGGCGCCTGGCGCCCAGAAACGGCTCCTGAGCGACCCCTCGCCCTTCACGTTTGTGGACCTGTTCGCGGGGATTGGAGGGTTTCGCCTGGGGCTGGAGCGCGCGGGAGGCCGCTGCGTCTTCACCAGCGAATGGGACGCGCACGCGCAAAAGACCTATCAGGCCTGGTTTGGCGACCGTCCGGCGGGAGACATTACAACCATTGATCAAGGCGCCCTTCCCGACCACGACGTGCTGGCGGGCGGCTTTCCGTGCCAGCCGTTTTCCATCGCCGGAGTGAGCAAGAAGATCAGCCTGGGCCGCTCTCACGGCTTCGATTGCGCCACACAGGGCACACTCTTCTTCTATTTAGCGACCATCGTTCAGGTGAAGCGGCCGCCGGTCGTCCTGCTGGAGAATGTCCGCAATCTTCTGTCGCACGACAAGGGGAACACCTGGCGCGTGATCCGGGAGACGCTGGAGGAGATCGGTTATTGGGTCTTTCATCAGGTGATGGACGCCGCCGATTACACGCCCCAGCACCGGGAGCGCGTCTTCATCGTCTGCTTTGATCGGGAGGTCTGGCCCTCGCCGCCGCCGTTCCGATTTCCCGACAAACCCACCCGGCCCCGCCCGACGCTGCGGGACATCCTGGAACCGGAGCCGGACGCGAAATACACCCTGACCGATCACCTGTGGAACTACCTTCAGGAGTACGCTCGAAAGCACCAGGCGCGTGGCAACGGCTTCGGGTTCGGCCTCGTCAATCCCAATGAGGATGTCGTCACCCGCACACTCTCCGCCCGGTATCACAAGGACGGCTCGGAAATCCTGATCGCGCAGCCGGGCCGCAACCCGCGCCGCCTGACGCCGAGAGAGTGCGCCCGGCTGATGGGCTTCCCGGACGAGTTGCCCATCGTGGTCTCGGATACGCAGGCGTACCGGCAGTTTGGCAACAGCCTTTGCCCACTGATTGTGGAAGCGATT
>JBBRGS010000378.1:0-2087 GCA_038240635.1 Armatimonadota bacterium | reverse complement strand
AGAAATCGTGGTGGACGATGGACCCGGCGATCCCCATGGCGACGTTGCCCATGCCCAGGTAGCTCGCGCCGCGCATGGTCGCCGCCGCCAGGCCCGCTTTGGCGAACCGGAGGAGCTTCGCCTGCACGTCGGCGGGAATGGAGGTGTCATCCGACTCCTGCACCTCGTGGCCATAGATACCGAACGCCGGAAGGCCCTTCTGCGCGTGCCCCGCGAGGACCGCCGCCAGGTAGACCGCGCCGGGCCGTTCCGTGCCATTGAAGCCCCAGACCGCCTTGGGCGTGAACGGGTCCATGTCCATCGTCTCGGAGCCGTAGCACCAGCAGGAGGTGACGGTGAGGGAGACGCCGACGCCTTCGCGGGCGAACTGCTCGGAGCACCGGGCCGCCTCGGAGACACCCCCGATGCAGGTGTCGGCGATGACGCACTCCACCGGGAGGCCGCACGCATGGCGCAGGTTCTGGGTGAGGAAGCGGGCGGTGCGCTCCGCCATGCCACGGGTGGGACCTTCCAGCGATTCGCGGACGCCGCCGTAGCGTCCATCAAGGGTGGGGCGGATGCCGATTTTGGGGAGCGAACCCCGAAGCCGGTTCGCGGGAGGTTGCACAGTCATGCCTTCAACGTTCGCCATGAGAAGCCGTCCTTATTGAAGCGAGAGGGTGAGACACCCCATGCTTCGCTTCATCCCCCCGGCTTCCCTGCTCGTTTGAACCGATAAAGAGGCGGATTCAGGCGTCTCGGAGAGAGTCTCGCAGGAGGTCCAGCGTTTGAGTGAACGGCTCCGGCGGGTCGGCGGTGAAGGTGAGGCGTTCGCCGGTCACGGGATGATCAAACGCAAGCGAATACGCGTGCAGCGCCTGACCTTGCAGCGCTGCCAGCCGCCGATTCAACTCCGCGCGGAGGAGAGGATTATGGAACGCCTCCGGGGGGGCGCCGCGTTTGCCGCCATACGTCTCATCGCCCATGACCGGGTGGCCGATGTGAGCGCAATGAACCCTTATCTGATGCGTGCGACCTGTCATCAGGCGGCACTCCAGCAGCGCGCAGAAGCCGAACCGCTCCAGCGTCGTCAATTCGGTGCGCGCGGCGCGGCTGCGGGGGCCGGGGTCGTCGGGGCCGGAGAGGGGCAGCACGGCCATGCGCCGGCGCTCGGCGGGATGGCGTCCGATGGCGGCGTCCACCGTGGCCCGCTCGAACTTCGGCTCGCCCCACACCAGCGCGAGGTAGCGCCGTTCCGCCGTGCGCTCCTGAATTTGCCGCGAGAGGGAGCGATGCGCCGTGTCGGTTTTGGCGACGAGGATGAGGCCGGAGGTCTCCTTGTCCAGCCGATGCACGATGCCGGGTCGCCCTTCGCCGCCCACGCGCGACAGGCTCTCCGGGCAGTGCGCGAGGACCGCGTGAACCAGCGTCCCCGTCCGCGAACCGGGAGCGGGGTGCGTCACCATGCCGCGCGGCTTGACGATCACGAGCAATTGATCGTCTTCATACCGGATATCGAGCGGGATGGCTTCGGGGATGAGGGTTATCGGGCCGGTGTCCGGCAACCGAACCCGCACGGTGTCCCCCTCCTTCACCTTGAGCGAGGGGCGCATGGTCCGGTCGTCCACGGTCACGTCGCCGGAGAGGATGAGGCGATGGAGGAGCGAGCGCGAATGCTCCGGCAGGGCGAGGGCGAGCAGGCGGTCGAGGCGGTAGCCGCTCCACTCCACGGGCACGGTGAGGACGCGGGCCTCTCCCGGCGCCTCCTCGGTAGCCTCCGCATCGGTGTCTTCGGCCCCGGTGTCGTCGGCGTTATCGGCGCCGGTGAGGTCCGCATCGGCCTCATCCATCTTGCGCGCGTCGTCGCTCATCGGACTCCGGCGCTGTGGGGCATCGAGGTCGTCGCGCCGACGCCTTTGCGTTTGGCGTAGTTCCGCGCGACCGGCATGAGAAGGGTCGCCACCAGCGCAATCAGGATACTGGCGATTTGCGCCTGCGTCAGGCCGTCCCAGGCGACATCGGCGGTGACACCCGCGCGCACAAACTCCACGAGGAAGCGATAGACGCTGTAGAGGATGAAGAAGGAGAGCGCGAGCTGCCCATCGTAC
>JBBRGS010000377.1:0-2096 GCA_038240635.1 Armatimonadota bacterium | reverse complement strand
ACGAGCGTGGTCGGCCCGGACGGTTCGGAAGCCGGGGCGCCTTCCCTCGTGGCGCCTTCCTGCATAACTGGAGGGGCTGATGGGGCGATCATGGCTCGCTCCTCGCTCAATCCATCCATTCGGGATGCGCCGCGAGGTCGTCGGAGAGGCGCTGGAACACGACGCGCGGGTCGCCGGTCACGATCTCCAGCCCGGCTTCGGCGAGGGCGGCTTCCACGGCGGCGCGCGCCTCGTCGAGATAGCCGCGTTTCCAGCCGAGGTAGATCGGCGAGAGGAGTTGATCCTTCCAGACCTGGGCGCCTTCGATGAGAACGTCCGCTTTCACGACCGGCTGGCCCGCGCGATCCGCTCCCACGGCGTGCTGGAACGGGGAGACTCCGCCGCGCATCACGGCGCAGACGACGAGCGACGGCCCGACAGGCGTGTAGTGCAGCGTCTGCTTGGCGCCGCCTTCGAGGCGGGAGAGGCCGTCAAGGAGGGCGCGCACGCGCTGGATGCGCTCCTCGCGGGGCAGGCGATACGCGGCGCCGTCCTCCACCGTTTCCAGCGCCTGCTTCTCAGCCTGGGCGATGCGCGCGGTGTCCAGGTTGCGGTAGCCGGTCTTCCACCGGCGCCAGAAGGTGCCGCAGGCGTACAGGTCGAGGTCAAACAGACCTTTGAGGGTCGCCTGATAAAACTGGTGTTTATATGGGACAGGATCTGGACCTGTTTCTTTCCCGGATAGCACGGCCCTGGCGTCGGCGTCCTGCCGGGTCATCACGCCGAAATCCTCCGTCAGAATGATGGGCGCGATGGAGACGAGAGTGCCGATCCGAAGCGGTGAGACACGGGTGAGGTCCGTATCAGCAGGACTCGCGCTGTGGGTCGTGGCTTCGTCGGTTATTTCCTTGGAGGCTTTTGTTGCCGATTTTAATGGTTTTGCAGGCGCCCGCATATAACCAAACAGATCATCATCCCACCAAGTGATAGGATTGCCTTCGGTGAAAGCAATCTTTTTCTCGCGTTGAACGGGGGACATTTGCCAGTCGTCGTCATCCGTGAGGGTGTTGCGCAGCCAGTATCGAAACGCCTGAGCGCTGACGTAGGGGAACGTTCCCTGTTTGGTGCGGATGAACTTCACCCCGACGGCATTATCGCCTTCTCTGTCTGGAATGGTTCCCTGATTGTTCAGCGCGGATGCGGGGGCGTCAATCAGCCAAAAGCCGTTTATGTGAGCCATCAAAAATCCTTTCGAGGAAATGATGTAGCAAAGTTGGTAGAGGGTTACTACATGGCATCGGCATCGATCTCATCCGAGTTCGATGTTTCACTGGGGTCAGGAGGTGTGACTTCAAGGGCATCAGGGTTTTTGGTGAACCAATCCGCTTCGTGTAGTTTTTCAGTGACACGAATGAGTATCAGATCACGAGCGAGACCCCAGTCGTGTCGGGCATCTTCTTCGCCGTACTCGAAGATCGTGATGAAGTCGTCGAAGTCGATTAGTGGAGGACGGCCTGCCTTTTCTTCTCCACGATTAGCCCGAACGATGCAATAACGCAGATTGTGGTAATATTTCGCGTGATTGAACCGATCCCAGAATCGGGAGTCTTGTTCGGCGATGTGGCGCGCCACCCGGTCGCCGAACGCTTTGATGGTGTCCACGCGGTGTTGATCCATGCCGACGATCCTTTCGAGGAAGAGCGCGAGGAGAGGCCAGTGGATGAGGTCGAGGTCGCGCGCCAGGCGATACTGGGCGCGGGGGTCGTCCTTGAAAGTGGCGCGCGGCCCTTTGCGGAGGAATTAGGTGCGCACAAACCGGGGCCACTCCTCCGGCAGGCTCAGGAGGTCTTCGTACAGGTAATTGCGATGCGTCTCCGCGTCGGGGAGTTTCTCGTTCAGGCGCCAGGCCGCGTTCACCAGGGCGTTCCAGGCTTTTTCGTGCTGCGACGCCTGCGCGTCCGTCAGAAAGGAGAGGGTGGGAGCGGGCACGGCGTAAACATCGAGGTCCGGCCCCCGCCCGGAATTGGTGAAATGATAGGCGGTGACGGATGTGGGGCGGGAGTGAAGTTCTTTTCTTTCGGCTGAAGCGCGGCGTTGCCCCTCCCGCTGCGCCCAAT
>JBBRGS010000376.1:0-2151 GCA_038240635.1 Armatimonadota bacterium | reverse complement strand
GTCTTCCTCTCCTTCGGGCTGGAAGGCATCGACCGGCATTACGAGTCGGTGTATGAGGCCAAGGCCGTGCTCTGCTCCAACCGTCCGGCGCAGATCATGCACAACTCGCTCTGCTGGCTCCGGGAAGGTGGCGCCGCCGGTAAAGTCACCGACATCCAATTCGGGCGACCTCTTGCGGGGGCGCTGGTGCAGGCGTACGTGCCGCAGTATGACGCCACCGGCGTTGAACTGCCCCTGAACCCTCAGAATATCGCGGGTTCCGGCGTCACTGACGCGAATGGCATCTACACCATCTACGGCCTCCAGGCCTACAATTACCGGCTCACGGTCAACAAGCCTGGCTACGTGTTCAGCCACATCAACTACGTGGACGTGCACGGCGGCGCCATCACCACCGAAGGCGGGGACACCGACGTGAACCTCGCGCTGACCAAGCTCCCGCCGGGCGCCATTGACGCCACCATCGTGGGACCGGACGGCGCCAACGTCCAGGGCGCTCGCGTCGAAGCCCGCCTGGTGAAGGAAGCCTTCGGGAATCCTCCCGCCGTGGTGACCAATGGCCCGGTCTACGCCGCCGACACCAACGCCGAGGGCGAAGCGATCCTGCCCAGCGTCGAAATCGGCGTCTACGACGTGACCGTCATCCAGAATGGCCACGTCATGGCGATCAAGAGCGATGTTGTCGTGGCTAGTAACGCGGTCGTCCAACTCACCATCCGCCTGACCGGATCGGCTCTCGACGCGGTCGTGGTGAGCGGCAGGGTGCTTGACGCCGACAACGCCGCCGTGTCCGGGGCGCAGGTCGTCGCCACTGACAGCACGGGTACGCAGACACTGCAAACCACCTCTGAGGCCAACGGGAACTACTCGCTCCAACTCCTCCCCGGAACCTACACGCTACAGGCCGTCACTGGCGCGGGCGTCAAAGGGTCGGCGCTGGTGGTGGTCGGATCGTCCCCCGTAGGCGTGGACATCATCCTCGGCAAGGTCATCGGGACGCCCACCACCTCCATGACGATCCCCGCCGGGATGAGCATGGTCTCGTTCCCCGCCAACTTCGACGGGCAGGACGTGCGCGCGGTGCTCGGACAGGCGGACGCCAAAACGGCCTTCTGGACCGGCGCGGCGTACGCCACTTACCCCGACGAACCGGCGAAGACGATCAAGGCGGGACGCGGCTACTTCATCAAACTCTCCGCCGAAGCGACCCTGAACCTCCCCGACGCCTCCACGGTCAATAATACCCCGCGAACGCTCACCCTCCAGCCCGGCTGGACCCTCATCGGCAACCCGTTCACCGTGGACCTCCCGCTGTCGAACGTCACCGTGATGCAGGGAACCAACCGGATCAGCCTGGCGGCGGCGGCGGCTCAACGCCTCCTCGACAACGTCTTCTGGACGCTGAACCCGGCGGGCAATGGCTACATCCGCGCCGGAACCTCGCTGAGCGTCGGAAAGGGGTACTGGGTCTACATCCGCTCCGCCGTCACCCTCTCCATGGTGGCTCCGGGCGCGACCTCGGCGTCGGCGGGAAGCGCTCATCCCACCTCAATGCTGGCGGCTCAACCTTCGGAGTGGAGCGCCCGCACGCAGGACCTTCACGCGTGGCTCAACGCCATGCTGGGGCGAGGGAACACGGCGGGCTAAGTTCCAGTCAAGCGCCATGGGCGGTCGGCGAACCGACCGCCCTTTTTTGCGATTCAGTGTCCGCCCGTTCCCCCTGAAGTTTAACCCCTATGAAACGGCGCCCTTTTTCAGAGGCCATCGTCTCAGGCGGCGAAGGGACCGCAGCGGCGGGCATCAGTAACGGGATTGAAACCAGCGCTCCAGTTTTTCCCTTAGTTGGCGGTGGAACCCAAAGCCGAACAAGGAGAGACGTGCCGCCCGCCGAATAAGTTCAGAGAATCTGCCGATGATCAATCGTGGGACGGCGCGAAGCGGCTTTGGCCTCCCCACGAACCCGCTGGAACCTTGCGAGCGGCCGAGCGGCGACCATGCATCCGTCAGGACCCCCGCCGTCGAAGCGCCCCAAAGGGTCAACCGACGAAACCGATAAAGGAGGAACAGTTCGTGAAGCGATTTCGGCATAGCCGAGTGGCCCGGAGGATCGCAGGTTGGCTTGCGCCGCTGATGATCTCTCCCTTATTCTAC
>JBBRGS010000375.1:0-2155 GCA_038240635.1 Armatimonadota bacterium | reverse complement strand
ATCGCCTGGTCGAGTGGGACGACGTTTGTCGGCAATCTTCATCTTCCCGATGACACGTATGTCTACCTGTCCTGGATGCGGCAGGCGGCGGAAGGGCGCCTTACCTTCCTCAATCGCTTCACCACCGACCCCCAGCCGTCCGGCCTGTTCAACGCGCTCTTCCTCCTGCTCGGCTCAGTGAGTCGTTTCACCGGCCTGCCGGGGATCGCGGTCTTCCAGCTGGCGCGAGTGGGGCTGGCGTTCGGGTTTCTCATGGCCGCGCATCGCCTCCTGCGGCGCCTGCTTCCCACGGTGGAGGCCCGGCGGGCGGCGTTCCTCCTCCTCTGCTTCAGCGCGGGACTGGGCTGGCTCTTCCCCCGAACCTTCGGACACTCGCCTACGGACCTGTGGCAGGTGGAGTCGAACACCTTCCTGTCGCTCTACATGAATCCCCTGTTCGCCGCCGCGCTCTGGCTCATGGTCCTCATCTTTGAGCGGCTGCTCGCCGTGCGTGAGACGGGGCGCTGGCGTCCCGCGATGGCGGCGGGAGTCGCGGGACTGCTCCTCGCCAACATCCACTCTTACGACATCCTGATCGTCTGGGCGGTCTGGGCGACGTTCCTCACGTCGTTGCTGATAGCGCGGCTGGAGGTGAAGCGCGCGGAGGTCACGGCGGCGGCGCTGCTGATCCTCCAGCCGCTCCCGGCGGTGGCGGCGCAGTGGGCGTTTTATCAAACCAATCCCCTGTTTCACGCGCGGGCGCTGGTCCCCACTCCCTCCCCAGCCCTCGTCTGGAGCCTCCTCGGCCTGGGACTGCTGGTCCCCTTGGCGATTTATGGCGCGGGGACGGCGTGGCGCGCGACTCCTGAGCGCCGCTCGTCCATCCTGTTCCTCATCTCGTGGGGGATAGTGGCTCTCGCGCTGCCGTACGCTCCGGTGGCGTTTCAGCGCAAGCTGGCGATGGGCGTCCACCTCCCCTGGGCGATGCTGGCGGGATGGGGGCTGTCCGCCTGGGCGGGGCGGAACCGATCTCCGCTGGTGGAGCGGCGCATCATCGCGGGGGTCGTCGCGCTCTCCTCGCTCACGCTGTTCCGCTGGGGGATGCGGGCCGCGCAAAACGTTCAGAATAACTGGTGCGAGGGGGACGCGCGCCTCTTCCTCCGCCCCGAAGAGCGGGAAGCCGCCACATGGCTGTCGCAGCATGGGCGCCACGAGGCCACGCTGGCCGCGCCGCTCCAATTTGGCGGAATCGCAGGGTACCTTCCGGGGCTGTCGGGCGTCTTCACTTACGCGGGGCACTGGGGCGAGACGCCGGAGTACGCCCGAAAGGTGAAAGAGACGCTCGCGTTCTACTCCGCCCGATCCAGTGATGACCAGCGGACAGCCTTCCTGCGCCGCACGGGGACGCGATTCGTCCTCTGGACGCCCGCCATCCGGGAGACCGCCAGCCTGATAGGGGGCGGCGCCGCCGACCTGACCCGCATGCCGGGGCTGGAAGCGGTCTACACGGCGGGGGAGGGCGCCGACGCCGTGACGGTCTTCCGCGCGCGATGACCCCGCCGTCACTCATCCACTCACCCTGGTTAGCCCCATGCTCGCCTCCCGAAACGCTATTCGATGAGAAGCCGCCGCCACAGGAAACGGGCATCGCTGCCGCTGCCGTTTGAAGACCTGCGTGAGGAACCGCTGCCGGTCGCTTCAGCGCAGGAGAATGAAGCGCGTCCGGCGGTCGGACCTCCCGCCCTCATCATCGAGCCGTCGCCCTGGTCCCAGATGACGCTGTGGATGGAAGTGGAATCCGCCGCGCCCGAAGGAAAGTCTCCATCCGCTGTAGCCTCCCTCCGGCCTGCGGAGCCGGAGTTCAGGCCGAAACCTCCATCCCATCGCAAGGCAACCCCGGAATCGCCATCCTCCACCGCGCCGCCCCCCGCCCGGCCACGGCCCAAACCGTCCCTCTCCCCGGCGCGACCGTCTCGGCGGCCCTCACTTGATGACGAGAGCGCGGCGACGGCGGCGGAATCTCTCGGCATCGATTTGGAGGCGCTGAGGCGGGCCGCCACCGACTCGGAGTTCGGCGAGTTTCGGCGCTGGCTCCGTCAGCGGGTCGCCGAGCGGGTGAAGCGCCTGCGGAACGCCCCTTCGACCGATCCGTTCGACTGGGACGCCCCCGCCCTCG
>JBBRGS010000374.1:0-2165 GCA_038240635.1 Armatimonadota bacterium | reverse complement strand
GGAGGAAGCGGCGCGGACCTCTCCACGGAGGCATTCTTCGCGGGATGCGCTATTCCCCCTGCGAGTCACGGGACAGCTACGGCGCCCGGCGGAGCGCACCTGACCTAACCGCCTTCACCTGTCATAAATCTGCTCATCGCGTTCCTGGATTGAGCGGGAGTCCGCCGCCGGGCGCCGAACAGTGGCTTCAGAGCGCCGAACCTCCGGCTTTGCAGCGATAAGTCGGCGGCGTCCTCTGTCGCCCTGTTCCGCTCGCTGAACCTCTCCCCTCCCGCGTCACGGAGACCTCCCGCAGATGCCCAGGAAACCGAACCTCCTCTTTTTTGGCGTGGACAGCCTCTGGGCCGACCACATGAGCGCTTACGGCTACCCCCGCCTCACCACGCCCCATATAGACCGCCTCGCCTCCCAGGGCGTCCTGTTTGAGCGCACCTACAGCCCCCACATCCCCACCACCAGCGCCTACGCCTCCATGCTCACCGGCATGGACGCCTTCAGCACCACAGCGGTCGCCCTCCGCCACCAGGGCGGCCTCAACCCCGACATCCAGACGCTGCCGGAAATCCTGCGGGCCAACGGGTACGCCACCACCTGTATCGGCTTCGGGGGCAACCCCTCCAGTCGCGGCTTCGATCAGTACCTGGAGTTCCCCGGCTGGGGCAGCTGGGAGGAGCGGCCCAGCCGCAAAGCCGAAAACCTGAACGCCGTCGCCCTGCCGGAACTCGAACGCCTCGCCGCCGAAGACGCTCCCTTCTTCCTCTTCCTGCGGCACATGGAACCCCACAGCCCCTACCTGCCCCCCGCGCCCTTTGATCGGATGTTTTACGACCGCGATGAGTGCGATCCCGGCAACCGCTCGATGGACCCCGTGATGACGTTCAAGCCGTTCTGCGACTACTTCGCCACGTGGATGCCCCCCGGCATCACCGACAAGGAGTACGTCATCGCCCAGTACGACGGCGCCATCGCCTACATGGACGCCTGCATCCAGCGCATCCTCACCCGCCTGGACGAACTCGACCTCGCCGACAACACCCTCGTCGTCTTCAACAGCGACCACGGCGAAACCCTCTACGACCACGACTGCTACTTCGATCACCACGGCCTCTACGACTGCACGCTGCATGTCCCGCTCATCCTGCGCCACCCCAAACTGCCGAAGGGCCTCCGCGTCCCCGGTTACAACCTCCATCAGGACCTCGTGCCGACGCTGCTGGAACTCCTCGACATTCCGGCGCTGGACACCCCCTTCGACGGAAAAAGCCTCATCCCGATGGTACGCGGCGAGGTCCCCAGCCACGCGAGCGGCTTCTACATCACCGAATGCACCTGGATGCGCAAGCACGGCTGGCGAACGCCGGAATGGAAACTCCACGTCGCGCTGGAGCCGGACTTCCACTTCAAGCCGGAGATCGAGCTGTACAACCTCGTTCTCGACCCGAACGAGGACCAGAACGTGGCGGTCGAGTATCCCGAAGTCGTGCAGGCGCTGCGAACCCGCATGGACAAGTGGATCGCCAAACGAGAGGCCGAGACGGGCCGCCCCAACCCGATGTTCACCAACCTGAACTGGCACGGGAAGCCGAACGGCCACGAAGGCCCGTTCACCTCCAGCCAGCAGGCGTACGACTCGATGTACATCGGCTCGCCCGGCGCGGCGGCGAAACTTCAGGCCCGCGAAAAGCGCTGATTCGGCGACGCCTGACGATAACGGTATGTCCCAAAAACATGGCGTGACCTGAGAGGCGATACGAGGAGAGGAGGAGGGATGCGCTCCGGCGACTGGAAAGACCCCGACGCCGCGCGGGCATGGACCGCGAACCCGCACGCGAGCAACCCGACGCGCGCCCTCCACCTCGACATGCTCCTGGACCTGCTGGCCGACCACGCGCCCCCCGCCATGCGGGTCCTCGAACTCGGCGTCGGGTCCGGCCTCGTCGCCGCGCGGGTTTTGGAGCGGTTCCCCGGCGCCACGTTGGTCGGGGTGGACTCGTCGGAGGCGATGCTGGCCCTCGCGCGGGAGCGGCTGGCTCCCTATGGCGACCGGGCGGCCCTGCGCCTCCATGACCTGTATGAACCGGACGCGACGGGCCTGCCGGACGCGGCGTTTGACGTGGCCCTCAATGTGCAGGCGCTCCACAACATGCGGTCGGACGCCCATCGCG
>JBBRGS010000373.1:0-2225 GCA_038240635.1 Armatimonadota bacterium | reverse complement strand
TCCCCGGCGAGGAGGGGCGGGCGGATTTCGGTGGGGTCCCCAACCGTGGAGATCGCCTTCAGGTCCCAGGTGAGGAGGCCGCTGGCGGAGACGCGGGGCGGAGGCAGCCGCGTTCCCCAGGAGGTGGTGACGGAGAGGTCTTCCTGCGGGATCGGCTGGAGGCCGAGGTCGCCGACGGGGCTGCGGCGGGCGGGGTCCCGGTTGACGATGAATTGAACCTCGGCGGGCTGGGCGATGGAGTCGCCGTTTTGGTCGCTCCAGACGAAGAAGACCCGCGCAGGGTCCTCATTCTTCCAGAGGGCGTTGATTTCGGCCTTGTGGAGGAGCGGGTAGCCCCAGATGGCGTTGTTCAGGTCCGCCGCGTTGCCAAGGAGGGCGACGGGCCGGGCGATGTGATCGGGATCCATGCGCCAGATGCCGGCGCCCCGGTCCTGGTTGTAGCGGAGCTGGCCGTTGTACGCGTTGGTGAGGAACTGATGCCCTCCGGCGTACAGGGCGCGTTCGGGGGCGGGGCCGGTGAGGCGCTCGGTGGAGACGGCTTCGGGACGCCAGTAGATGGCGTGGGGCTTGGCGGTTCCGGCCTTCCAGTCGAGGGCGAACTCGATGCCGCCGCCCCGGTCGTATTCGGCGTAGTAGAAGCGGGATTTGTCGCGGGGGTCGAGAGCGCCGCCGCCGCCATACTTCGGAGGGCCGTACCAGGCATGGCGGAGGGCGCCGTTCGGGTTCCAGACGCTCAGTCGCTTGGGGAAGACTTCGGCTTCCGTGACCCAGAGGCGGCCCTGGGCGTCGGTTGTCACGCCGCACGGGTGGCTCAGCTGGCTTTCATCGTAGAGGCCGACCTGGGCGCCGCCGGGCTTCCCGACGACGCGCTGGAGTTTTCCGGCGGGGGAGAAGACCTTCACCTGGTGGCTTTTGGCCCAGTCGGTGACGCAGAGGCGGCCCTGCGGATCGAGGCGGAGGGCGCGAGGGTCGCTCAGCCCGGTCTTCACGAGCGTTTCGGGGCTGGCGAGGCGGGGTGAGCCGGTCTTCGGGACCGTCAGGCGGTACCGTTTTACGCTGTCTTTGGTGACGACGAGGAGGCGACCTGTGGCGTCGAACGCGATGCCGTGAGGCGCGGGGATCGCCGCCTCGCCGAGGGTTTTCCCGGAGCGCGCGTCGGCGAAAAGAAGCCGGTTGCGCCGCGTCCACGCAACGACGAGAAGGCCGTCCCGCACGGCGAGGCCGTTGTTCCCGTACTCTTCAGCCACGCCGGTGAAGGTCGGCAGGAGGGAGCGCTTCCACTCCATCGGGAAAGTCATCTTCCACGCCGTTTTCACGTCGCCGTTGCGGGAAAAGGATCGGACCTCGATGGTGTTATTGTCGTGGTCGCGTTCGCCGGAGATGAGGACATACGCCTGAATGGCGGGCACGGCGTGGGGGCCTTCGTCGCGGGCGAGGTGAACGCCGCCCCAGAAGCCGGTATTGAAGCCGTGGATGCGGCGGCCCTCGGCGGTGAGCCAGACGAACTCCTCGCCGCTTTCGCCGGAAGTGGAGCAGACGAGCAGCTGATCGCCGGAGGGGACGGTTGTCTTCGCGCCGGGAATCGTGGCGAGGCCGTGGCCGGACGGGAGGAAGAGGACATCGGCGGCGGGGCTGTGGTCGGCGAGCCATGCGCCGGAGCCGTCCTTCGTCTTCCAGGGGGGCGTTCCGGGGCTGTAGACGGAGAACTCGTAGCGGAGCGTCAGGTCGTCGCGGGTGAGTCCGCGCAGGCGATAGCGCCCCGGAGCGACGCGCTTTCGGGTGAGGACACCGTTTTCATCCCGGACTCCTTCATCGTAGCCGTCCCAGAGGACAGTGTGGCTGCCCGCTGGAAGTCGCTCCTCGGCGAGGAGGTTGCGGACACGGTTCCCCTTCTCATCCTCCACCACGAGGGTGACGAACCCGGGCGCATTGAGGGTGAAGGGGAGCGAGAGGGCCGCCACCCGCCCCGAGGACGCGGGAGACGCGACGGCTTCAGGCGCTTGGGACGCAATGGTTTCAGGCGCGGGAGACGCGACGGCTTCAGGCGCTTGGGACGCAATGGTTTCAGGCGCGGGAGTCGGCTCGGCGGCCAGGGCGAAGGCGGCGGCGAGGGTCATGCTCAGGGACATGGCCAGGGGGATAGCCAGGGCGCAAATGATCGGCGCGCCGCGCTTGATGACGGCGTTCATGGTGCGGAGGGGCGGGGAGAGAGACATCGGGGTGGG
>JBBRGS010000372.1:0-2228 GCA_038240635.1 Armatimonadota bacterium | reverse complement strand
GTGATCCGCCAGATGTGTCAGCGTGTAGTTGAGGGGGCTACTGAGCAGATACTGGCAGTAATCCAACCTGCTAAATCGGTCGTCGTTCATAACTCCAGTCTATCATGACTCCGGTTGTTAGCACTTCATGCGTAAGTCCTAACTCAGTTGTACCTTCATCTGGTGTGGGCGACCTGGGACCGCCAGCCGTTCTTCACGGACGCTATTACCGGACCCGTTTACGCCTGTCTCGTGAAGGAGTGTCACACGCTCAGGGTGGAAATATTGGCGATGGGCGGAATGCCCGATCATGTTCACCTGCTGGCGCGACTGCCCACAACGCTTTCAGTCGCTCAACTGGCGAAACAGATCAAAGGGGCTTCCTCACACCTCGTCACTCATATTCTGTCCTCCGAGCAGACCTTCAAATGGCAGGGCGGTTACGGCGCCTTCACCGTTTCGACCGCCGACGTCCCAATGCTGGAAGCCTACATCCAGAACCAGGAACGCCATCACCGAGCTGGTAAACTAATGGATGAGTGTGAACCGCTAGCCAAAAATGGATTTGGAGGCTCATTGAACCGGCGAATGAATTCGCGGCAACAGATACACAAAGTCGGCCTTCGCCGACTTCAGTACCCTCAAACCCGCGAAGGCGGGTTTCGTGTCCTTGTTGCTGCAAATTCATTCGCCGGGGCAAGGGTTTGGAAACCCCTTCGGAAGCGGTACTCATCTTCTGAACGCACTTTCGCGTCCCACATCCCGGAGGAAACCATGCCCGCACCTGACCCCCGCCCCACTCCCCGCGCCGCTGATTACGCCGCGACCGCCCACCTGACACGCTCCGACGCCGACCTCGTGGAGAGCGCCGCCGCCATCCAACTCTCCGACACCCCGCCCACCGCCGACCTGACCCATCGCATCAATGACACCGGCGACGTCTCCGGCGACGACAACATCGTGACCGTGACCGACGACGGCTATGTGACCAGCGGGGACATCGCCGGGGAGGATGTGGTAGACTTTGGCATGTCCAGCGACGCCGGATTGGGAGGCCTGGGAGTGAACCCCGATGACCTGCCCGGCGACGAAACCCCCATCAGCCGCGAGAACCGAGCCTCTTAGCCTACTGTCGAGGCGCGCGTTCTCCTCCATCTCCAGGGAGTGACCGTTCACAATGCGCGCGCTTCGCCCCGTCCTGCCCCCGTTCCGCCACTCGCCCGCTTCCTGGGCCGCTGTATCTCTGTTCGGCGGCCTCAGCCTGCTCTCCGGTTGTCAAAAGAGCGGTGCGCCGACCGCCGACGCCTCCACCTCCAAAACGCCAGTGAAGACGACTCCCGTGGCGCGGCCCGTCAACCTCGATACGGACAAGCCGAACGAACTGGGCCGCGTCCCCATTCTCGAATACCACCAGATTGAGCCGAAAGAGGCGCGCTGGGCGCGCACTCCGGCCCACTTCCGCGCCGATCTGGAGCGGTTGTATAAACTGGGCTACTACCCCGTCTCGCTGATGGATTATGTTCACGGGACGCTCAATCCGCCGCCGGGCCGCAGTCCGGTCGTCATCACCTTCGATGATTCGGACCCCGGGCAGTTCCGCTACCTCGGCTCCGGCGCCTCGGCGAAGCTCGACCCCAATTGCGCTGTGGCGATGATGCTCGATATGGCGCGCCGTCACCCCGACTTCCCCGCCAAAGCGACCTTTTACGTGCTGCCGTCCCTGTTTGGCCAACCCGCCTTCGAGGCGCAAAAGATGAAGGAGCTGAAGGAGTGGGGCTTTGAGATTGGCAACCACACCTACACGCACCCCAGCCTGCGCCTGGTCTCCCGGCAGGTTGGCCTCACCGAACTGGCAAAGGGCGTGGGCGTGACGCAAAAGAGCCTCCCCGGCTATAACGTCGCCTCCATCGCACTGCCCAACGGCAGCGTTCCCAAAGACGATTCCATCCTGCGGGGCGGAACGGCGTCGGGCGTGACCTACCGCCACGAAGCCGCGCTGCTGGTGGGGGCGGAACCCGCGCCTTCACCGTTCAGCGTGAAGTTTAAGCCGTTCCGCCTGCCGCGCATTCAGGCCACCGACACCGTGGAACCGAGCATCACGGACTGGCTGAACAATCTGGAGAAGAACTCCCGCGACAAGTATCGCAGCGACGGCGAACCAGGGCGCGTCACCTACCCGAAAAGCGTGGCGGATCGGCTCAACCCCGCGCGGGTGAAGGCGCTAAAGGCGAGCGCATACTGAGGTCCGC
>JBBRGS010000371.1:0-2231 GCA_038240635.1 Armatimonadota bacterium | reverse complement strand
TCCGCTTCCACCGCGTGGCGAACTTCAACTGGTCGCCTTCCACCCAGCAGCCGCCGGGGAAGCGGACGAATGCGGGCTTCAGCGCCGCCAGTTTCTCCGCGAGGTCGGGACGCAGACCGTTCTCCCGTCCTTTGAACGTCTCTTGCGGGAAGAGGGAGACGTTATCGAGCCAGAGCGCGCCGGGCCGGGTTATGGCGAAGACGAGCCGGGCCTTCGGGTCGGTGGCGGAGGCGGTCAGGGTGAGGGTGTGGCGCTTCCAGTCGCCGGTGAGGTCGGAGATGGTCGCATGGGCGTAACGTTGGCCGTCGGCGCCTTCCAGCGTCACGTCGAGCAGCCCGGTAAATCCATCACCCGCGCGCAGGTCCAGCGAGAGGTCGTAGCGATGTCCCTTCTCCAAGGCGATGCCCCAGTACCCTTCATTGGCGACGGCGACGCGCCCGGAGACGGGGTCCGGCGCGGTTAGTTTCAGGGAGCGGGGATTGGTCGCATTGATCGGCTGCGAGGTGTCCACCGCAAGGGCGCCACCGCCGGGGAGGAGCGTCCAGTGGTCCGGCGTCTCGGCGTCTTCGAGGGAGCGATTGCGGACGAGTTCGGCGTAGAGGCCGCCGTCGCCCGCCATATTGATCTCCTCGAAGAAGATGCCGTAGAGCATCGGGCTGATGGTGGGTCCGGGCCGATCCGCGTGGATGTGGAGGAAGCCGGGCGCGGCGCCGACGGCGGGGAGGGCGCAGAGGAACGCCAGAGCGAACAGTAACAGGCGAGCGGCAGGGGGCACGTTTAACTCCTTATCGGAGGAAGCCGGCATTGACCGGATGGAGAGGCTAAAAGGTGTGTTTCCCGGTTCGCCACGTTTGCGGCGCGGCGCCGGGCGCGTGAAAGACGGCGGTGACGCCGGGGGGAATCGTGACCTGGCCGGTCAGCCGCCCATTCGTCTTCCGGTAGTTCACTCGGATGAGGCCGCGAGGAGTGGGGACCGCCCCGCGCGCCCAGTCCAAATCCACCAGATTCGGGGCGATGACAGCGGTTCGGAACCCGGCGTCGGTGGCGCGCACGCCCAGGACCTCCTCGGTGAGCCAACTCGTGACGCCCGCGCTCCAGCCGTGGCTCAGGCTGACGAAGAAACCCTTGCCGTTGTCCGCCTGAAGGGAGCGGTGGAACTCCTCCTTTGGCCAGCGGGGATCGTACCCTTCCCAGAAGCTCGTCGCGCCTTCCGCCATCATGCCACCCCAGTACCAGCGCGTGAACGCCATCGCGTCCGCCGTGTGCCCCGCCTTCGACATGGCGAAGAGGGTGTAGTTGTTGTAGTACGGCGTGATCATCAGCGATTCGGGGTACCGCACGCTCAGAACGCGCTTCCAGATCGTGGTCTGCTGGGCGGGCGTGGCGACCCCGGAGTAGATCGCCATCGCGTTCTCCTGCCATCGGTCGCTGAAGACGCCGTTCTCGTCCACGAGATACCGCTGAGCGGCGGCGGTGGCGTCCTTCGCCCACGCGACGAACCGGGCGGCGTTCGGGGCGTCGCCCATCTCCTTCAGCAGATAGGCCCCTTCCTTTAACATATAGACCATGAACAGGTGCGTCGTGCCGAGGGTGCGGGGCCCGGCGGCGTTAAAGTCGGGCGACCAGTCCACGAAGGGCCACTGGTTGCGCTTATTGGCGAAGAGGCCGCGCTCGTCCAGTTCGCCTTTGAAGAAGTCCATCAGGCTGATCATGTCGTCGTGGTGCGACTTTACCCAGGCGAGATCGCCGGTGTGGCGGTAATAGTCGGCGGCGCCCGCGACCCACGCGCACGAGTAGCCGGGGATGCCGTTGACGTGGCTGCGGGGCGGTTCTCCGGCGTCGGCGCGGAGGCGGTCCATCGTCTGCTTCATGAGGAAGCGGTCGAGGAAAACGTTGTTGATGACCTCCCCGGCGACGTGTTGATCCCCCATCCAGCGCATCCGGTCCCGCTTGGGGGCGTCCCAGATGTCCTCCTGCATGCAGAGGTGCGCGGTGTACGCGCCGGTGAGCCAGATGCGATTGAGGAGGGCGTCGGACGACTCGAACGAGCCGAGGTACTCCACCGGATAGTAGAGGTGCGAGAGGCGAACGGACTTCAGCGTGATGGGGCCAGGGCCGGGAAGGACGGTGATTTTGGCGTAGCGGAAGGCGCTGTCCTTCCCGCTGGCGACGCCTTTCGGGGGCAGGAGGAGCCGCTGAACGCCGGAGTAGGGGCCGTAGAGGGCCTCTTC
>JBBRGS010000370.1:0-2279 GCA_038240635.1 Armatimonadota bacterium | reverse complement strand
GGCGTAGCGCATCGCTTCCAGCCGCTCGAAGGCGAGGAGCAGGTCGGCGAAGCCTTCTCCGACGACGGGGGAGAAGACTTCCGGGCCGAAGCGGACGTGGCTGGTCACGCTGCCGCCGCGCTGGCTCATGCCGTGGATTTCGCTCTTCTTCACGTCGAGGCCGTCGGCGAGGGCCGCGCCCGCGATCAGGTCGCCCGCAAGGACAATGCCCTGGCCTCCCACACCGACAAGGAGGACGTTGAAAGGACTCAAGGGGCTTAGGTGAATCTCACCCGCCCTCACCAGGGTGGAGGTTCCCTGAGTCCCCTCAGCCCCTTTAGTCCCCTCAGCCCCTTTAGTCCCCTGCGCCCCTTCAGTCTTCTCAGGCATGGTCGGGCCATCCGATGGCGTGGAAGGGGCAGACGGCGACGCACTCCTCGCAGCCGGTGCAGAGGCCGGGATCGAGCGTCACGGCGCCGAATTCGTCGGGCGCGGGGAGGATACCGGGGCAGCCCAGGCCGGAGCAGATGCCGCAGTTGGCGCACAGCTCGGGGTCCACGCGCAGGCCCTTCGTCCACGTCTCCTTGCTGTTGAGGGCGCAGGCGCGGCGGGCGATGACGACGCTCGGCCCGGCAAAGTCGAGGGCGTGACGGATGGCCCGCTCGGTGACGAGGCGCAGATACGGGTCCACCGTGACGACATCCTTCACGCCGACCGCGCGGCACAACCCTGCGAGGTCGAGTTCGGGGGCGGCCTCGCCCATCAGGGTGGCGCCGGTGGCGGGATGATCCTGTCGCCCGGTCATGGCCGTGGTGCGATTATCGAGAATGAGGAGGGTGACGTTACCGCCGTTGTAAACGATGTCAATGAGAGGGGTAACACCGGAGTGAACGAAGGTGGAGTCGCCGATGACGGCCACCGACGGCTTGTCGTAACCGGCTTTCTCGGCGCCGAGGGCCATGCCGACCCCCGCGCCCATGCAGACGAGGGTGTCCATCGCCGAGAGGGGCGGAGTGACGCCGAGCGAGTAGCAGCCGATGTCGCCGAACACCGTGAGGTCCATGTCGGCCAGCAGGCTGAAGACGGCGCGATGGGGGCAGCCGGGGCACATCACCGGCGGGCGGGCGGGGTACGGTGATGGGGACGGAGGAGCGGTCGCCGGGGCGCTTTCCTCGACGCGGGAGAGACCCAGGGCGCGGGCGACAAGCGCGGGATCGAGTTCGCCATACGCCGGGAGTTGAGGCAGCGTTTCGAGCGGAAGGCCCAGGGCGCGCAGATCGGTCTCCAGCGCCGGGCCGATCTCCTCCACCACTACCAGCCGCTTCACCGTGGCGGCGAACTCCCGCAGAAGTTTCGCCGGAAGCGGATACGTCATGCCGAGTTTCAGCGTGGAGGCGTCGGGGGCGACCTCGCGCACATACTGGTACGCCACGCCGTTGGTAATCACGCCCAGATCGTCGCCGCGCCGCTCCACCTGGTTGAACGGCGCAGTTTCGGCGTACTCCGCCAGCGCGGTCAGCCGCACCTCCAGCGCCCTGCGGCGTTCGCGGGCGTTGCCGGGCACCATCACCCATTTGCGGGGATCGCGGCGCGGCGGGCGCGCGGGGGGAGCGATGCGGTCGCCCGACGTGACCGGGGATTTGGAGTGCGAGACGCGCGTGGTGGTGCGGAGGAGGACCGGCGTGTCGAACCGCTCGCTGAGGTCGAAGGCGGCCTGAGTGAAGGCGCGGGCTTCGGCGCTATCCGCCGGTTCGAGCATGGGAAGGTGAGCGGCGCGGGCGTAGTAGCGGCTGTCCTGCTCGTTTTGGGAGCTGTGCATGCCGGGATCATCGGCGGTGACGACGACCAGCCCGCCATTGACTCCCGTGTAGGCGGCCGTGAAGAGCGGGTCGGCGGCGACATTGAGGCCGACGTGCTTCATCGTGACGAGGACGCGGGCGCCCGCCCAGCTCGCGCCCAGGGCCACTTCGAGGGCGACTTTTTCGTTGGGCGACCATTGCGAGTGGATGTCGGGCCATGTGGCGAGGGTTTCGAGGATTTCCGTGCTGGGCGTGCCGGGATAGCCCGTTCCGACCCGCACGCCCGCCTCGTACGCCCCGCGCGCGATCGCTTCATTGCCTGATAAGAGTTGACGCACCGTCTATCATCTTTCCTGAAGGGGAGGCTGGAGAAGCAGACAGCCTGAAACGCCGGGCCGCATCACTCCAACGATAGCGCAAACGGTCGCCGGTGGGGAGTGGAAGCCAAAGATTCACCGGAGTTATTTCGAGGTTCCGGGCGGTTGAAACCGCTGCAACCAA
>JBBRGS010000369.1:0-2308 GCA_038240635.1 Armatimonadota bacterium | reverse complement strand
GACCGCTGGCCGTTTGGGGAAAGCCGCCCCGACGGCCCCGCGCGTCCGAGGTCCGGGAAGACGCTCCGGCTGAACTGGAACACGCAGGTAACGACGTTCGAGTTCTGATTCCGCCAGGCTTAACCACCAAGGGCAAAGTCAACCACCAACGCAGAGGACGCAGAGAGCGCAGAGAAACCCCAGGGACTTGAGTGACTGAAGGGACTCAGGAGAGCGCCCGGAGGTTCGGGCGGTTGAAACCACTGCAACGACCGCGCAATGTCGGCCTTCGCTGACTCCCGCCGCATGCACAGGCTTCACCCGCATCACCACCCGCCGCCGCCCCCGCCGCCAAACCCTCCGCCGCTCGACCCGCCGCTGAAGCCGCTGCCCCCGCTCCCGGCCTGACTCTTCGGCGTGGAGGTGAAGGTGGAACTCATCGTGTTCATCCCCGCGCCCAGGTCATGCACAAAGACGTGAGGCCGGAACCCTCCGGTGGAGTAGGCGGGAGAAACATACCACGACGGCGGCTCCGTGATCAGGTCCGTGAACTTGTTCGCCCATTCGTCCGCGCAGCCCAGTACCACCGCGTACGGCAGCAGCCGCTCGAAGACCGTGGGATCGTCGTGCGCCATCCGCGCGATGCGGTCCTTTTCAACCCGCTCCACAAATTCCTTGAAGCCCAGGGCGGCCCGCGCCGTCCGCGCGCCCTCAAGCGTCTTGCGCGGCATGAACCGTCCAAACCCGGTGATGATCCCAAACGTGACCGCCAGCGAGAAAACGCCCGCCGCTGCCGTCAACCCCGGCGACACCGCCAGGTGGCTCGTGACGCCCACCGCGTTGGCCAGAAACGCCAGCAGAACGGGGATGACCACCGCCACCACGCCCGCCATCACATACTGGTTCCGCACCGTCTCCGGGCTGACGGGGAACATTCCCTTCTCCACCAGCTGAGTGTACAACGCCTTGCGAAGCGGCGGAAGATTCACGTAAAACGACTGCTTCAGCGTGGACAGCATCACACTCTCGCCGGAGCCGAACAGCGCCGTCATGAAAGTTGTCTCGTGGCCCTGAAGGACGCTGTCCGCCGGTTTCAACCTGGTGAATTCGTAATCCTTATTCTTAAAAAAAAGCAGTGTAGTCGTCTGATGCTCGGTGATACGCAGGTACCCCTTCACGGCGAGGTCCAGCACAGTGGAGACAATATCCGAGACATCGGCGCGCTCATCCACCAGCGTGCCCACTTCGGCGGGCGAGAGGCGGGCGGGCGGCTCATACTGCACGGTGATGGGATTTCCCGCTTCCGGGTCCCGGCCATTCCGCAGGAAGAGCGACAGCATCGTCCCGAACGCGAGGAACGGAACGAGCAGGAACGAGAGCGGCAGCGCGTTGTCCGACAGAAACCAGACGGCGCTTTGCCAGGCGCCCGGCGGCTGGAACACGCCTTTGGGCAGGCCCATCAGCACGGTCAGCCCCTGTCCCACCTGAAGCGGCCCCGCCGTCACCGTATAGCTCTTCGCGTTCCATCGCCCCTGGGCGGTCGAGCCGGTTTCTCCCTGGCCGCCGGTGAACGTCTTCACTCGAACCTGCGCGGGGTCCACCCCCTCCGGCAGAGCGACCGAACAGGTAACGCGCCGGATGGGCCACTCCCACTGATTGCCGGTCACGTTCCAGTAAAACTCGTCGTGATCGGGGAAGGTGTTGATCGCCCGCGTCACCGCGTAGGTGAGGACGTAGGTGTGAAGGCCGGTGATGGTGTGGTCCGGGTCCCCGATTCGGAGGAACAGATCGCGCCCATCGCGCCACGATTTCCAGCGGTACGCCTGATCCGCGTCATCCTTCACACTGATTACGCGAAGGCGCAGGGCGTACGCGGCGGGAACAGAGAACGCCCCTTGTCCCGCCGGGCGCTCGTAAACGACGGGAATGTGGCGGAAGATGCCGTGCCGTTGCTCCCCCGTGAAGTCCACCTTGATGCGTTCCTGCACCGTTAAGTCGCTGTCCCGACGGAGTTGGACGAACACGGAGTAATCATTGATGACGGCGGCGCGCGGGGTTCCGGCCAGCCCCGCGAGGAGCAGGAGCGAGGCCAGGCGGAGGATGCCTGATCGGCTCGGCGAGAACAGGCCGAGGATGCCTGATCGGCTCGGCGAGAACAGGCGGAGGAGGCGCACCTCCCTGGCGGGGTTGCGGAAGGGGCGCTTCACCTAAAACTTCACCTGAACGTTTTCGCGCTCGGCGGCGTCGGCCTCGAAGAAGGGGCGCGTGCGGAAGTTGAACATCCCCGCGACGATGCTGGATGGGAAGACCTGTTGCTTCGTGTTGAAGT
>JBBRGS010000368.1:0-2309 GCA_038240635.1 Armatimonadota bacterium | reverse complement strand
GCGTCGCCGGGCGCGTCGGTCATCACGGGCATCGCAAGGTCCTCCGTGGGAGGGAAAGCGTGGAACAGGGGGGTTCCTGCGGATGGATTCGCGGCAAGGCGAGGGCGGTCCTGCTTCATGCCCACGATGCCGCGCGGATTTCCTCCCCGCCTCACCGGAATTACCGGAATCCTCATGCCAGGAGAAGGAGAGCGGTTCATGTCCCTCCGATTATCGCGTCGGGCAACGCTCCGACCGTTAAGTTCCATGACTCTTATCACGCCCCTGGGCCTGCTGCTTCTCCTTATCACGATGCCGTTGAGAGCGGAAAACATCACGTTTCCGTCGGACGCGGGGGTGATCATCCTCACGCGCTCGCCATACCTGGCCAAAGGCGACGGCGTGACCGACAACACCGCCGCCCTGCAGAAGGCGCTGAACGATTACGCGGGACGCAACGTCATCCTGTATCTCCCGGATGGCGTCTATCGCGTGTCCGGGCCTCTCCGTCTGCCGTTGAATAATCCGAGCGGGAACACCACCTGGGGGAACAGCCATCTTCAGGGACAGAGCCGCGACAAAACAATCCTTCGCCTGAAGGACGCGACCTTCACTGATCCGGCCCATCCCACCGCCGTTCTCGATTCGGGGCCGCACGGGTCGGCGGACTGGTTCCACAACGATGTGCGGAACCTGACGATAGACACCGGCGCGAACAACCCTGGCGCCATCGGCCTGCGCTTCTTCTCCAACAACACCGGCGCCGTTCGGGATGTCGAGATTCGCTCCGGGGATGGCCAGGGCGTGACGGGGCTGGACCTGGCGTACAACGACATGAACGGCCCGCTGCTGGTGAAGAACCTCTCGGTGAAAGGTTTCAACCGGGGAGTGGCGTGCGGCGCTTCCGTCAACAGTCAGACCTTCTCGCATCTTCGCCTGGAGGGACAGCGCGAGGTCGGCTTCCTGAACGACGGCCAGTTTCTGGCGATAGAAGACCTGCGCAGCGTCAACCGGGTCCCGGCGCTGATCAACAAAAGCGGTCTGATCGCCCTGGTGAATGCGACGTTGACGGGAAAACCTTCGGCTTCCACCCCGGCAATTCGGAATCAGGCCGATTTGTATGCGCGAAACGTTCGAGTGAACGGGTACCGCCGGGCGATTGAGAGCGGTGGCAGAAAGGTGGATGGCCCCCTGGTCACGGAGTTCACCTCCTCCGCGCCGGTGAGCCATTTCCCGTCCACGGGTCACGCGCTGAGGCTGCCGATCCGGGAGACGCCCGAACCCGCAACCGAGTCCTCGGCGACCTGGGCGCGTCCCGCTCAGTTGGGAACGGGAGACGCCGCCCCGGCGCTTCAGGCCGCCATCGATTCGGGCGCTACGACGATCTATCTGCCGACCGCGACGTACCGGATTGGGAAGACGGTGATCCTGCGCGGCAAGGTGAAGCGCATTATCGGCATGGAGTCGAGTCTGGAGCCGATGGCGCCCCTTGCGGATCAGGCCGGGCCGCTCTTTCGGATGGAGAAGGGCGAGGCTCCGGCGGTCGTCATTGAGCGGCTCAGCACCAATTTTGCGGACGGTCCTTTCTGGTTTATGGAACACGCCGTGCCGCGCACGCTGATTCTGAAGGACCTGGCGCTCAATTTCCAGGGGCCGGATTCCTACCACGCCGGGGCGGGCGCCGGGCCGCTTTATATCGAGAACGTCGTGGGGGGGCCGTTCCATTTCGCCAGGCAGTCGGTGTGGGCGCGGCAGCTCAACCAGGAGACGCAGGGCCTTCATATTGAGAACGGCGGCGGCGCCCTCTGGGTTCTCGGATTGAAGACGGAGCGCGGGGGAACGCTGGTCAAAACGAGCGCGGGGGGGCGAACGGAGATACTGGGAGGATTGTGCTACACCACGACCGCCGGGAAACTGGCGCCGATGTTCGTGAATGACGAGGCGAGGATGTCGGTGACGCTGGGCGAGCGGTGCTACAACGGCGACCCGTACACCCGCATCCTACAGGAGACGCGCGGCGGCCAGACGAAAACGATGACGAACAGCGATGCCCGGTACGGTGGGCGGCTGGTCCTCTATTCGGGCGTTCCGGCGCCGTAGGGGAAAGCGGCGCCTCCGTAAGTCGCTGCCACGGCTTCGCGCGAGGGGGACGAATGGGCTAAAATGATGTGAGCGACGCACTCATACGCCGCCTATCGCCCCCTTAGCTCAGCGGATAGAGCAACTGCCTTCTAAGCAGTGGGTCACAGGTTCAATTCCTGTAGGGGGTATCGGATTTGTTAGCGCCGCCTGCCCCTCACCGCCTTGCGAACGGGCTTCGGCGCCGGCTT
>JBBRGS010000367.1:0-2312 GCA_038240635.1 Armatimonadota bacterium | reverse complement strand
GGGCAGGAGGTAGCTGAGGCGGGTGCCTTTGGGGCGCAGGAGGACACCCTCGGGGGTCAGCGTGACCACCAACGGGCGGATCTTTTGCGGGGTGCGGACGGGGTAGTGGGTCTCGCGTGACACGTTCTTTTTGAGCAGGGTCGCCATGGGGAGGTCCTCGGTGGCGGTGGGGAGGGTCGCTATAGGGTCCAGCGGGCGGGCTTGAACAGGATCGGCGCTTCATGGGAGTCCGCGTCGGTGATGATGAGCAGCCCCCCGTCCGGCGTGGCGAACACGTGGACCGCGTTCATCGGGATGAGCGCGACCGTGGCGCCGCGCTCCCGCATCCAGCGGAGTGCGGCGAGCAGGTCCTTGGGGCTGTCGAGGCTTCCAGATTCTTCTGGCATCAGTTGATTACTCCGGAAAGATACGCCGCCATCAAGGATTCGCATACTTCGCGGCCCAGCAGGCGCTCGGCGCGGAGTTGGGCGGTGTCACGGGCGGCGTAGGCGCGGAGGCGAGCGAGGCGGGTGCCCCGCATGTCGTCCGTGCCGATGGCTTCATGGTACTCATCGTTCTTGTCGGTGGCGACGCGGCAGGCCTCCAGCAGGCTGTTCGCGGCGGCTTCTACAGCATCGCGCGGTGCCATTAGACGCCCGCCTTGGCGGTGGGGTTCACGGCCCACTCGCTGAATTGCGATGCGATCCGGCCGACGCCATCGGCGCGGTCGGAGATGTACGCCGTGACGTGATCGGCATCCGGGGCGCACGAGTCGAGCGGGCTACATACGGCGCGGCCGGGGAACAGACGTTCGATCTGCTGACGCACGAGCCCGAACGACGGATTGCTGGCTTGGCACGCGAGCCGGTACGCGATGAGCACCGCACCATCGGTGCGGCGGCTGATGATGAGATATCGCATTAGAAGCCCTCCTCGATCTCGTACCCGATCTCCAATGCCATCTGACGTCCCGCGGCCGTGAAGACGGCGAACGAGCACTTGCCTTCCTCCACCACGTCGATCAAGTCCTTCGACACCAGGTCGGTCAGGTTGCCCTGCTGCGCCTTCGTCTCGAGTTCGATGAGCGGCTGGCCGTTCCAGTCTTCGGCCTCGCGGCAGAAGGTCGTGAACAGCTGAAGCGATGCGGCGGTAAGGTTGAGGCTTGACATGGTGACTCCCGGTGTCGGTGGTTAGCCCTGCGGTTGCTCTATACGGTAAAGCTAATAGCGCCGCTATTAGCCCGCAAGTGGTTGAGCCAAATCTTTTCAAAGTCGTTCACCGCAGGTCCTCCCAGTGGAACGGCGCCAGGGGCTTCTCCGGTGTCGGCTCCGGCCGGCGGACTTGCTGCCACCGCGGCGGCTCCAAATACTGCGGGCTCCGCGCGCCCCAAAGGAGCGCCAGGATGTTGCGGAGCTCATGCTCGGCGTCGTTGAGCGCTTCGTCGGAGGCCCAGAGCGCGCCCTTCAATTCGATCTCAGTCAACGGCATCGTGGCCGGGACCTTCCACCCCATGTCGAGGCGGAAGTGGATCCAGGCCCGTACCAGTCGGCGGGCCAGACGTCGGGGAGTCCATCGCATAGTCAGGGGCGGGTTGGGGTTCCTGTGAAACCAACTCCGCCCCCGCCGTTTTCACAATCCTCACTGGGTCCCCTTCGGCCAGCCCTTCTGCAGACCTTCGTGGATCTCCGCCATTTTCTCCCCGGCCTTCTTCTGCGTCATGCTGGATGGCGCCTTCCACTTCGGATCCGTCATCGCGTACAAGACATCCAGAGCCATCTGGATGTCCGTGTCGTTGCGGTAGGCGATCGCGTTGTGCAGAGCGAAGATCGCGACTTGAAACTGTTCTCGGGTCGGGCGGGGCATCAGGAGCACTCCTTTTCGTAGAGGGTCTGGGCGCGGCGACAGGCGTCGTTCAGGTCCTGCAACAGCGCGCCGAGGTCGAGGGCGTGGACGCGGGCGCGGGCGACCGACAGGCTGGCCGTCGGGTCCGTCGGGCAGCGGAAGAGGTGGCCCCAGGCGTCTTCCAAGACGCGGAGCGAGGCGAGGCGGGCGGTGAGACGGCGGTCGACCCGCGCCGCTTCTGTGAGTTCAGGAAACATGGTTCAGGCCTCCAGGTGAAGGACGTTATTGATCGCGGCCGCCAGGATGTGGGCCGAGTGTCCGTTCCCGTTCGCCAGGGGCCAGGTGTCGTCTGCGTCCAGCGCCGGCGCGTCTCCCCAGGCCTCCACGACCACCGTTCCGCACACGGTCGAGGGGAAGCTCCAGCCGCCGTCCAGGCGCGAGACGATCACGTAGGTCCGACCGTGCTGACGGACCGGGCAGAAGGCGAGCAT
>JBBRGS010000366.1:0-2313 GCA_038240635.1 Armatimonadota bacterium | reverse complement strand
CCCAACATCACCGCGACCATCACCGCGCGGGCGGGCAAGCCGAAAACTCTGAGGGTGAACGGCCAGTCGTATCCCAACTGCATCCCGGTGGTCAGCGTCGCCGACACGATGGAGGGCCGCCTCGACATCGGCATCGCGCAGGCGCCGGTTCGCAATGGCCGCCTGATTGACATCACCTGGTACGCGCCGGGCGTCGGCGTGGTGCGGTCCCACCAGATGGCCAACTTCGTGCTGGACCCGCCCAACGACCAGTACTCCGGCGCCCGCGCCCACTTTGAGGAGACGCAGGAGTTACAGCCGGGCTACACTGCCCGCTAGCCGTCGCGCGGTTCGTCATTCCCTCAGGAGGCCCGATGCCGTTCGATTACCGCTTCGCTGTGTTCACCGTGATGCTGCCGGAACTGACGCCGGAAGAGGCTGCCGCCGCCCTGCGCGAGTATGGCTATGAGGGCGTGGAGTGGCGCGTCACTCAGCCCGCCGCCGACCCCGACGCGACCCCCGGCTACTGGTCCAACAACCGCTGCACGGTGGACATCACCCGCCTTGACGAGGAACTGCCCCGCGTGCGGCGCATTTGCGAGCAGGAGGGCCTCGCCGTTCCCGCGCTGGGCACGTACGTGAACGGGAGCGACCCGGAAACCGTGAAGCGATGCATGGCGTTCGCGGCGGAACTCGGCTGCCCGCAGATTCGGGTGGGCGTCCCCAACTACAACGGCTCGCGGCCATACCCGGAGCTGTTCGAGGAGGGGCTGCGCCAGTGGGAAACCGTGGCGGCCCTCGCGGCGGAGACCGGCGTGCGCGCCAACCTGGAGATGCACATGGGCAACATCACCCCGTCGGCGGGGCTGGCCCATCGGTTCGCCTCTCACTTCGATCCCCGTCACGTCGGCGTCATCCACGACCCCGGTAACATGGTCCTGGAAGGATACGAGAACTGGCGCATGGGGATGGAACTCCTCGGCCCGTACCTCGCGCACGTTCACGCGAAGAACGCCGAACTCCGCCCCGGACGCGACGACGGCGGCATCATCCGCTTCCCGACGAGCTGGACGCCCATCCAGGAAGGCATCGCCCAGTGGGACGACGTGCTGGACGCGCTCGACGCCGTGGGCTACACCGGCTGGATCTCGTTTGAAGACTTCTGCGAGATGGAGTGGCGCCGTAAACTGAAGGACAATCCGGCCTTCCTGCGTTGGCTGTGCGCCAAGCGAAAGTAGATCGCGTCAGGCGCCGTTCAGGATCGGCGTGACGTAAGGGCCATCGGGAATGACGACGAGGCGGGCGTCCAGGCCTCTGGCGGCGAGGGCGCGCTCCACCCCCTCCTCCACGCGGGTAATCGGGGTCACGTGGCAGCGCCGCAGCGTGTCGGCGTCCAGGCCGTCGCTGTAGACGAAGAGTTCGGCGCGGCGGGCGGCGAGGGCCATCTCCTCAATCTGCCACTGGTCAATCTCCACCTCGCCCGACGCCAGCATCTCGCGCATCAGGTCGTCCAGCGACGTATGGCGGAAGAGGCGCCGGGTGAACTCCGGCCCGCCCACGCCTTCGGAGAGGGACGCGGCCACGATCATGGCGCCACCGGGCTTCACGGCGGGGATCGCGCCCACCATCCCCTTGATCGTCTGGTAGAAGGTGGTGTCGAGAGGATACCCCGCGCCAGTGGTGAGGACCACGTCGGCGGGCGCGGCGAGCGGAACGTTGGCGCTGCGTCGCGCGTGGGCGACCCCGGCGAGATGCGCCGCCTCCAGGTCGCCTGCGAAGACGCCGGTGACGCGCCGCTCGGAGTCGAGAGTGACGTTCACGATGAAGTCCAACCCCGCCATGCGCGCGATTTCGACCAGTTCCGCATGGAGCGGGTTGCCCTCCAGAACTCCGGCGCGGCACGACGGCTGTTCGAGGAAGCGGGGGCTGTGCAGCTCCCGGATGGTGCGCCACGACGCGAGGCCGGGGCAGACGAGTTTGCGCCCGCCGGAGTACCCCGCCATCAAGTGCGGCTCGATGAGGCCGGTCAGAATCTTCAGGTCCGCCTCCACGAAGGCGCGCATCAGGTGAATGGGGACGCCGGAGCGGGTCGCGCCCAAAGAGACGTGGCTCGCATCGTCTCGCCCGGCGTGGTTGAGGACGCGAACCTCCCGCGCGAACTTCTCGCCAATTAATTCCGCCAGTTCCTCGCCTTCATTGGGACGGTGGAGTCCCGTGGCGATGAGCAGCGTGATCGCCTCATTGGGCAGCCCCGCTCGGCGCAGCGCATCCAGCATGGGGCGTAGCAGGGTGGCGTTGGGAACCGGGCGCGTCACGTCGCACAGGACGATGACG
>JBBRGS010000365.1:0-2325 GCA_038240635.1 Armatimonadota bacterium | reverse complement strand
CTGGGGGACGCTTATCACGCCGGTCTCGCCCGCGAAGGCATGGACCTGCGCTTCCTCCGACGCGCGGCGGATCGGCCGTCCGGGGTCGCGCTCATCTTTGTCTCGCCGCAGGGGGAAAATATAATCGCTGTGGCCCCCGGCGCCAACAACGCCCTCGCTCCCGCCGACGTGGACGCCGCCGAAGACGCCTTTCGGGAAGCGGAGGTCGTGCTGGCGCAGCTGGAAGTCCCGCTGCCCGCTGTGGCGCGCGCCATGGAGCTGGGAAGGCGTTATGGAGCGATAGTGATTCTTAATCCCGCGCCGGTCCCCGCCGCGCCTCTGCCGGACGAGTTTCTGCGCGGGGTGGACATCCTGACGCCGAACGAACACGAAGCCGTGGCTCTCGCGCAGCGCGACGAGGCGCCCCAGGCGGCGGCGAAGCGGTTGAAAACCCTCGGCGTGGGGGCGGTGGTCATGACCCTCGGCGGCGAAGGCGCGTGGTTTAGTTCAGCGGATGAGGAGGCGAGCGTTCCCGCCCGCGCCGTGAACGCCGTGGACGCCACAGCCGCCGGAGACTGCTTCAATGGCGCGCTCGCCATCGCCCTGGCGGAAGGGAAGCCGTTGCGGGAAGCGGTGGAGTGGGCCACCCTCGCCGCCTCAATCTCCGTCACCCGCATGGGAGCGCAGCCAAGTCTGCCGACGCGCGCAGAGGTCGAGCGGTTGGCTGGCGCGTAACCGCGCGCCTCTCTCACAGGGATGGAAGGATTACTTGATTCCACCGATCCGGAGATAGATGCCGAGCCGCTGGTCCTCGCCCTGGATATGGTTCACGAGCCAGTCCCGCAGCGTGTGCATCACCGGGGAGGTCAGGCCAATCGTCCCCGCCTGAAACTCGGCCTGAGTCTGGAAGACAACCTGCGTAAAGTCTTCATGGATCTGTTTATGCCGGGCGTAATCCGGGAACTGGCTGCGGATCATCACCGCTTCTTCATCCCGAAAATGATGAACGGTGTAGGCAACCAGTTCCTCCAGCGCGGCGCCGAGAGTTTCGTGCGCCCGGCCTTCCAGCATCGCGGTGAACAGCAGGTTGATCATGGCGACCAGGCTTTGGTGCTGGGCATCCACGGTCGCATCCCCGATGTTCCATGTCTCTGACCATTTGCACAGGAGCATTTGCTCCTCCTTAACCGTTAGGCGGTTATCCTCGCTCACCGTTCAACTCATGCATTTCTTCCATATTTCGATTGCGGAGGTGCGTCCCCAGTTTCTGGTCTTCCAGGCGGATATGGTTGACCAGCCACTCCCAAAGGGCCTGCATCACCAGAGTGGTCAGAGGCGAGCCGGTCGCCAGTTCGTCCCGAAGGTCCCCCACCCGCGCCGCAAAGGCGGTGTGGATCGCCAGATGGTTCGGGTAATCGGGATACTCCGCCTCTCGCATCAGGCGTTGTTCGGTCTCAAAGTGGACTTTGGTGTAGCGCGCCACTTCCTCCAGCAGAGGCTCCAGGGTCTCCTGCGCCCGCCCGGCCATCAGGGCGGAGTAGAGGACATTCACCAGGTGGACCCAGCGGCGGTGCTGAGCATCGATGCTCTCCTCGCCGATTTCCCAGGCTTTGGACCATTCGCACAGGTTCATGGGTGTGAGGTCTCCTCATCGGCGCCGGTGAACCGCTCCGATGGCCGGACGACGGAAGGGAACGCCGATGGGGAGACCGAGGGCAGGGCCGCGTTACTTGCGGACGCTGTCCTGTTTATATGCCCCGAATCGCTGATCTTCCGCGCAGATGTGATTGACCAGCCAGTCCTTCAGCGTCTTCATCAGGGGAATCGTCAGCCCGGCGGTTCCGGCATCGAACTTCGCCTGCGCCTGGAGGATGGTGGCGGTGAAGTCGTCGTGGATTTTCTTGTGGCGAGCGAACTCCGGGTACTGGTGGCGGCTCATCAGGCGTTCTTCCGCCCCGAAATGGTTGCGGGTGTAGGCCACCAGTTCGCGCAGCAGGTTCCCCAGGGTGTCGTTGGCTTTGCCGGCCATCATCGCATCATACAACCGATTGATCATCTCCACCAGCTTCTGATGCTGCGTATCCACCATCGCATCCCCGACTTTCCATTGATCTGACCAAGCGCATAATGGCATATCCACCTCCGAATGAGTCCCCATAAGTGATGCGGATCGGGCGCCATACTCCCCTGAAGGACGCCAAACCCTGATATTCGTATCTACGGCCTCTCCGGCGTCACACTCAAGACACAAATCCTAATTCCGCGCCGCTCGACTGCCGCTGATAGATGAGGCTGCGCCGGGACCCCCTTCCATCGTCCAACCTCCCGTCGGGCGCGGGCGACTCC
>JBBRGS010000364.1:0-2336 GCA_038240635.1 Armatimonadota bacterium | reverse complement strand
CATCGCGCGGGCGGCGACCCGCCCTACGGAAGGCCGTCGCAAGGTGTTCCTCCTCCCGCAGGCGCACCGGCTGAGTCCTCCGGCGATGCAAACCCTGCTGAAGACCCTGGAGGAGCCGCCCGACTACGTGACCCTCATCCTCGAAACTCGCGAGCTGACCGCCCTGCTCCCGACGATCCTCTCTCGCTGCCAGACGGTGCGCTTCCGTCCCCTGGAGACGACCCTCGTGGAGCGGCTCCTCCGGGAGCGAAAGATTCCCGATGCGAAGGCGCGCGTGGCGGCGGCGTACGCGCGCGGCAGCGTAGGAGTCGCCCTGCAACTGGCCACCGACCCCGCCGCGTGGAAACGGCGCGAGCAGACCCTCGACCTGATGGCGAGTGTGGCGACCATGAGCCGCCCGCACAGCCTCCGGGTGGCGGAGGACCTTCACCGCATCGGCCAGAACGCAAAGGCCGCGAAGGGTTCGGCGGCGGATGCGACGGAGCCGGAGGAGGAGGCCGCAGAGGCGCCCGGCGAGAGCGACGCTTCGGCGCCCGCCGCGCCCCCCACCGCCGGGGCGACGCGGCTCGGCCTCGCGGAAGCGCTGCGCGTCGCCTCCGCGTGGTACGGCGACCTCCTCGCGCTCTCCGCCGGAGCCGAAGTCGCCGCCTTCCGCAATCCCGACCGCGCCGAGGCCCTGCGCGCCGCCCTCGCCGCGTACTCCACACCAGGCCTGCACCGGGCGACGGACGCCCTCCTGCGCGCGGAGTACCACCTGGGCCGCAACGCCAATCCCCGGCTGCTCTGCGAGACCCTCGCCATGCGCCTCTGCCCGTCATAGGTGGGAGCATCCATTCCACCCGGCTTTGGGGGAGTTTGAAAGGTACCAGAAGCGCCGTATCATCTATTTTGATAGCGCCACCAGATGTTCCAACACAGGGAGATTAAGACGATGGCTGACAAACAAGTCCTGCTAATCCTACCCGAGGAACTGCTGGAGGAAGTGGATCGGGCTGCGAAAGGCGAGCGTCGCCAGCGCAGCGAGTTCGTGCGTGAGGCTCTCAAAGACCGCATCGCCCGGAGCGCGTTCAAATCGGCCCTCAAACGCCTCCGCGCCGAGACCGAAAGCCATCGTTCTGAAGCGGAGGTGAGCCGGGATATCGAACACGCCCTGGCTGAGGCGCGCGTTTATGGGACGCTTTCAGAGGCGTGAAAATCGTTAAAGCGGCAGAATTCCTGGCCGTATTGCGCGCTGACTCTCTTCAAAGCGAACACCGCTAACCGTACCCCGATGGATGCCTCATCCGAGCGACAGAGAGAAGTCACCAGCCGAGCGACAGGAACATGAACATCTCTATGGTGGCGCGACAGGGTGAAGCCTTTCGCTCGGAGCCTCCGGCTGAGGGTCAGCCTTCGCGGACGCCCCTGTGGCCAACGTTGGCGTTTCGGTGAAAGCGACTTCGGGGCGAGCCAGGATAGGGGATGACGGAAGCGCCTCTGTGACCTCCGCCGTGGGGTTAAAGCCCTCGGCTATTGGCCTGCGGCCCAGCGTCCCCCTGCGGGGACGCCTCCCGTGGGCAACCTGATCTCTCCGAAGACACCGTTTCCCGCGTCCATGGTTAACCCTGAAAATGGAGATAATCCGTCTTGTCACAGGTGTCCGCGAAGGCGGACACTGGGCCGCAGACCAATAGCCGAGGGCTTTAGCCCCACGGCTCAACCCGGAGACGTGCAGGAGATCACTCCACTTCCCCGATCCAGCGGTTCCATCGTCTACCCGATCACGCTCTGGAACACCCGCCACGCGATGAGGCTGCACCCCAGCGAGACCGCGTACAGCGCCAGCACCGCCTGCCGCTGCGTCAGCCCGTGCTGCACCAGCAGGTGATGGACGTGCCCCTTCTCCGGCGCGAAGAGTGGCTGCCGCTTCACGGCGCGCTTGGTCGTCACAAACACCGCGTCGAACACAGGCACCGCCAGCACCATCACCGGCAGGGCGATGGCGACCGTCGCGGCGACCTTCAACAGCCCGCTCACGGCGATGCACGCCATCGTGAAGCCGAGGAACTGCGCCCCCGCCGTCCCCATGAATATCCGCGCCGGGTTGAAGTTGTGCTTCAGGAAGCCGACGCACGACCCGGACAGCGCCGCCGCCAAAATCGCCATCTCCACCTGACCCGTCGCCATCGCCATGAGCGCGAGCGTCCCCGACGCGATGGCGCTGATGCCCGCCGCCAAGCCGTCCAGCCCGTCAATCACGTCCACAGCCTTCGTAATGAAGAAAATCCAGAACACCGTCAGCGGGATCGCCAGGCGGCCCATGTCAATCTCGCCGTGCCCGAACGGGTTGCTCACAA
>JBBRGS010000363.1:0-2348 GCA_038240635.1 Armatimonadota bacterium | reverse complement strand
ACGCCTTGCCGGGTCGCCTGGATCGCCTTCTCGGTCTCCTGCTGGTCGGAGGCGAGCATGGCCGTTTCATAATCGCGCTGTCGGGTTGTCTGCCAGATACGGTAGGCCCACTTGCCGGTCTCGCCGGTGCGGCGCCAGTCGCACTGGAGCGTTTTGGCGAGGCTGTAGAGCGCGGTTTCCAGCGAGGCGTTTTTGAATACGACGTGGAGTTTGCGCTCACGGGCGCGCCAGTCACGGTCCCCGGAGCCGACGCGGATTGTGACGCCGGTTTTGGCGGAGAGGTCTTCCGCGATCTTCAGCAGCGGGGTGTCCACGGCGGTGTACGTCACGGTTTGCTTCAGCCGGGGATCGGGGATCGTCTCCTCCTGCGCGGCGAGCGGGCGAACACCGCCCCACAGCGTGGCCGCCAGCGCCGCCCCAACGAACGGGATCAATTGATGGATTCGCAGGGGCATGAAGGCTTCTCCCTGGAGAGTGTCGGCGACCGTCTCCCCGTTAATAGATCAGGCATGGATAGTAAAGTGTGACTCAGTCGCCTCCTGGGCAGGAGGCGGAGCGCTTCGTTCGGCATGGGCGCGTGGCGGAGGAACAGGCCCGCGTCTCCGGGTCGGGTTCCTTTCCGCTCGCTTGCCCGACGTGATACAATCCCTTATAGGCCCGGTTCCCGTTGCGGCGCCGCGCTCCTCTTCCTATATTACACTCCCCTGGGTGAAAGGGTTCATCTCTCGTGTCCTGGAAACGAACGGTTTCGTGTGGGGAGCTACGCGCGGCGGACGCCGGGCGCACCGTGACATTAAACGGCTGGGCGCAAACCACCCGCGATCACGGCGGAGTCATCTTTATTGACCTGCGGGACCGCACCGGGCTGGTTCAGGTGGTCTTCAACCCTGAAACCGCGCCCGACGCCAAAATCATCGCCGAAGCGATTCGCAGCGAGTTCGTCCTGAGCGTGACCGGCGTCGTCCGCCCGCGCCTCGAAGGCACCGTGAACCCGCACCTCGCCACCGGGGAGATTGAAGTCGCCGGGGAGCAGGTTACCATCCTGAACCCCAGCAAAACGCCCCCCTTCCCCATTCAGGACAACGTGGAGGTGGATGAAGTCGTCCGCCTCAAGTATCGGTACCTTGATCTGCGGCGCCCGGAGATGCACGAGAAGATCGCCCTGCGCCACCGCGTGATCAAGTTCATGCGCGACTTCCTCGACGCGCGCGACTTCTATGAGATCGAGACGCCCATCCTCCTCAAATCCACGCCGGAGGGCGCGCGCGACTACCTCGTGCCGTCGCGGCTGTACCCCGGCAAATTTTACGCCCTGCCGCAGTCGCCGCAGCAATTGAAGCAGCTGCTGATGGTGGCCGGCAAGGAGCGGTATTTCCAGATCGCCCGCTGCTTCCGCGACGAGGACCCCCGCAGCGACCGGCAGCCGGAGTTCACCCAGCTCGACCTGGAGATGAGCTTCATCGAGCAGGAGGACATCCTCGCGCTCACTGAGGAGCTGTTTACCCAGCTCGTCGCCCAGGTGAGCGAGAAGACCCTCGTGAGTCCATACCCGCGCCTCACGTACGCCGAAGCGATGGAGCGGTACGGCACCGATAAGCCCGATCTGCGCTACGGCCTGGAACTGGTGAACCTGTCGGACCTCGTGGTCGACTCCGGCTTCAAGGTGTTCAAGGAGACCGTGGCGCGCGGCGGCCAGGTGAAGGCGATCCGCGCCCCCGGCTGCGCCTCCATGACCCGCCGGGACGTGGATGACCTGACGGCGTTCGTGAAGAAGGCGGGCGCGAAGGGCCTCGTCCCCATCGCCCTCACCGCCGAAGGCCCCAAAAGCGTGACGCCGATCCTCAAGTTCCAGTCGCCCGAAGAGACCGAGGCCCTCTTCCGCCGGATGGAGATGGAAACCGGCGACATGATGTTCATCGTGGCGGACGACGCGGCGACGGTCGCCACCGTGCTGGACAAGCTTCGCCGCGAACTGGCGAGCCGTCTTCAGCTCGCCGACCCGAACCAGCTCCACTTCGCATGGGTGGTGGACTTCCCGCTCGTGGAATGGGACGAGAAGGCGAACCGCTGGGACGCCACGCATCACATGTTCACCGCGCCGAAGCCGGAGGACCTGCCGCTGCTCGACACTGCGCCTGGGAAGGTGCGCGCCGACTGCTACGACCTGGTCTGCAACGGGCACGAGGTCGCCAGCGGCAGCATCCGAATTCACCGCCGCGACGTGCAGGAGAAGGTGTTCGCGTTGCTGGCGTACACCCCGGAGCAGGCGGCGGAGCGGTTTGGCCACCTGTTGGAGGCGTTCGAGTACGGCGCGCCGCCTCATGGGGGCATCGCGCCCGGCATCGAGC
>JBBRGS010000362.1:0-2388 GCA_038240635.1 Armatimonadota bacterium | reverse complement strand
GCTCAGCGTAAAGCCATCAGCCGCAGAGGAACAGAATGAGTTTCCAAAACTGAGCAGCGCCTTTCAGTCAGCGTTTTCGATCATCCCCGCCTCTTTTTCCCGTCGCCCACTGAACGCTTCCAGTCGTCGGTAGCGCCCAGGCGGATGCGGACGGTGGACGGCTTCGGCGCAGGTTTGGCGGCAGGCGACGGTTTCGCAGCAGGCGACGGTTTTGCAGGAGCGGGTTTGGCAGCAGCAGGCGCGGGTTTGGACGCTACTCCCGCCCCTGTGGCCGAGGGTTTCACCGGCGACGATTGGGCCGAAGAGTGGGCGGAGGAACTGGAGGCGGGCCGTTCACCAGACGCAGGAGTTTTCGGCGTGAATCGCTCGCCCCGCAGCGGCGCGATCTTCGGCTTCTTCGCCTTGTGGCTCTTCGATGCGCCCATCCCTCGCCGGGTCGCCTCCCCCGCCGCGCGAGCCGATCCGCCCGCCCCGGTCTCCCGGCGCACCTGTTCCAAAAGCGTCTCCGCCGAGCGCAACACGTCAGCCCCGGCCGGCAGCGCCACCTCGATATGATCCACCTCCGCGTGCCACCCGCGATGCCGGTTCCCCAGCGCGATCATCTGATGCCGGTCCAGGCCGCGCTTCAGGTTGAACCGGACTTTCCGCGCGTCGCCCTTGATGCTCGACACGCCCGCCGTCACGCACTCGAGCCGCAGTTTCACCAGGTGGAGCATATTCCAAACGGCCGGCGGCGGGTCGCCAAAGCGGTCCTCCAGTTCGGCCTGCGCGTCAGCGAGTTCGGTGTCGTCACGCACGCCCGCCAGTTTCTTGTAGAAGGCCATCCGCAGCCCTTCCGTGGGGATATACTCCTGCGGGAAGAAGGCGTCCACCGGGATGTCGGCGGGCGGCAGGTAGAAGGTCTCCTCCTCCACGCCCTGCAACTCCTGCACGGCCTCCTGGATCATCTGGCAGTACAACTCGAACCCCACGCTCGTGACGTAGCCGCTCTGCTCCGACCCCAGGAGGTTGCCCGCCCCGCGAATCTCAAGGTCTCGCATGGCGACCTTGAACCCGCCGCCCAAGTCCGTGAAGTCCCGGACCGCCCTGGTCCTGAGTCTGAACTTATTGAAGAAGAGCAATCAGAGGGATTCGTTTGTGTTGATCCAGCGAATGAAAGGGCTGTACTTAGAGTGAGCGGCGAGAGTGAGATAGAATTTGCTGTCCGCCGTCACCAGGGCCGCGCCCTCGCGGAGGGCCAGCGCCAGATAATCGCAATCGTAAGTTGGGTGTCCGATTTCCAGAGCGATCTCCAGAGCATCCGACACCAGCTCCGCGCTGGGAGTCACCCGTAAGCCGAGCGCGAGGATTTCCGCCAGGCCGTCACGGGCGACGGCTTCCGTGATTCGTTCCGAAGGATTCGACCGTCGAGTCCGCTTCCAGAGAACGTTCGCCACTTCCGAAAAAAAACAGTCGGGAATGGCCAGCAGTTCATACTCCTCAAAAAGTCGTTCGGCGTGGGATGTGTTTTCCTCCTCGATCACCCATTTCACCCCCACGCTCGCATCCACGATGCACAAATCACCGTTGGAGGGACCGTTCATGCCCTGGATCATCAAAAACCTTTCAGGCGTTCCGCAGATTTAACGGTCCCGGTCCTCGCGGAGGAGCGGGGAAGAGTCGGAGAGGACGCGGTCGCCGAAATGCTGCTGGCGAAACCGCGACAGACGCGCCCGGCTTTCCGCAAGCGTTGGTTTCGATGCCTGGGAGAGTATCTGCCGGACCTCCGCCTCCAGCGACCGACCATTGAATTCGGCCCGTTGCTTTAGTTGGGCTAAAACGGTATCATCCAGGTTCCGCACTGTGATCGTTGCCATGAGAACCTCCTCGCAAAATGACAGCGTTTCTCAATCATGGTACGCTGCCTGGTAGCACCACAAACAACCGTGTTCAGGTGGGATTAGCGATAAGTTGGTTGGTAAGAGCCTTCGGAGGACGTCCTCGCTTCCTTTTGGGCGGCGGAACTATGGGAGGCTGTCGATACGAGAAGAGTTCCAACGGGGTCCAGGCATGATCGGTCAGTCCCGCCGCCATCGCCGGCGTCCGCTCCCTCTTACCCTCGTCCGTCTCTTGGAGGAGCGTGTCATGAGCGGCGCAAAAGTTATTGACCGTCCCTACCAGGAATAGTCCCGCTTGAAGCGTCGCCGTTTTGCGAGAGAGGCTCCGACTGCGTCGAGCGAGCGGAGCCAGACGGCTGCGAAACGTGGCGTTTAGCCGCTCGATGAAAGAGGTGTTGATCCCCGTGCCGCCGTTCGTCGCCTTTACTACGCTTTCTAGCGCCTCCTGCGTTCCCCGGAGGACCCGATGGGCCACCCCCGTCAACCGTTTCTTCTCATACTGCTTCACGAC
>JBBRGS010000361.1:0-2395 GCA_038240635.1 Armatimonadota bacterium | reverse complement strand
GGAGACGCAGGCGAAGACCGCCCTCGCCCGCGCCGACTCCATCGTCCGCAGCCACGGCCTCGCGCCCAAAACATGGGTGGAGCGCGCCCGCTCGCCCGCCGAGGGTATCCTCTTCCGCGCTCAGGAGCTCCACGCGCACCTGATCGTCGTCGGCATGAGGCCACCTGGCCAAAATGAGGACTCGCTCCTCGACCGGACGACGACCGCCCTCCTCCGCAGCGCACCCTGCGAGGTGATGGTCAATATGCAGCCTCTCGACAAGGACGCCTGAAGCGCCGGGCCGTCACCGGGGGCCGCTTTCCGCCGGGGGCGAGGGACCCGGCTCCCCGCCGGTTGTTTCGGTGAGCTGGGGACGCGCCTGGAGACGGTCCTCCCGGACTTCCAGGACCACGAGAAGGACCAGCGCCAGGATGCAGAGCGGCGGGAATACATCCCCCGCGCGGGTATAGAGGGTCCCCGGCGAATCCGGCAGGTGAACGGTTCCCGTCACGATGGCGGGAGTCTTCATCCCGACCTCCGACACAATGCGACCGCCGCCCTCCACAATCATCGAGTAGCCGTTCCACTCCGACCGCACGACCGGAACGCCGTTCTCCGCCGCGCGCAGGACCGTCGCCGCCGCGTGGAAGGCGTGCAGCGCGCCGCGTGACGAAAGGGGGTCCAGGTTGGGAACGAACACCGCCTGAGCGCCGTGTCGCGTCAGGAGGCGCAACGTATCGGTGAACATGGTGTCGTAACAGATCGCCAGCCCGAACCGTCCGAGCGGGGTCATGACGCTGTCCGCCTTCTTGCCCGGCTGATGAACTTCCCGCTCCGTCCCAAACGGATGCATCTTGCTGTAGCGACCCAGCAGGCGCCCCTCCGGCGTGACGACGGACGCCAGATTCTCCGGCAGGCCGGTCGCGGGCGTCGCGCTTTCATACCCGATGACCTGATACAGGCCAGGAACCCACTGCCGCTTCAGGTCGCGTTCCAGCGGCTCGGAGAGGGCGAGTTCCGGCCCAACGACGACTTGCGCCCCCCGCGCCTTCGCCTCGCGCAGGAGTGGCAACGACTCCTCCGACCCCGGCTGAATCGCCGCCACGCGCAGCGCCTTTCCCGCAATCGGGCGTGATTCTTTCCACGCGCCCCAGCCGTGCAGGAGGGCCAGCGACAGGAGACAGGCCGCCAGCCAGCGGGCTTCCGGCTGATCCTGAAGGCGTCCCGGAGACCGCTCGCGGTCTGTGAACCGAAGCCATGCCAGCGCCAGGGCCGCGTTGAAGGCGTACAGCAGGAACGAAACGCCCCACGCGCCCGTGACCGACGCCACCGGCAAAATCATCGGATTGCGCCACTGCCCCATCGCCACATACACGGGGAACAGCCACTGAACCAGTAACTCGCCCAGAACGCCCGACGCGGCGACCAACACCGTCCACCGCCAGGGAGAAGCCGTTCGGGACGACGCGGCCCACGCGCAGGCCCACCCGATGAGGAGCGCGAACATCAGGCAGCCTCCGCCCGCGTTCCCCCACTCTTCCGGCGTTTTGAGAGGCAGAATCAGCGTGGACGCCGCGATGAGAACGACTCCCACTCCCGCGAGAAAAGCGGCGAGGGGGCGCGCCCGACGGGCCAGCAGGAAGACCGGCGCCAGCGCCACCCACTCCAGCGGCCCCAGAGTATTGGGCGGCAATGACGCGCCCAGCAGCAGCCCGGAGAGGAGGATCAACAACAGTGACATGAGGCGCCCCTTTGAACACGATGGCGAGAATCCGTTCCACATAATAGGCTCCACCATGAGTTTGGCGCCGCGTGCGCGGTCCCGCCTGGGTAGAAAGACCTATTTTGGGAAAGGAAGCGACCGCTGGCGCGGGAATAGGACAGAGCGGGGCGGAGCGCTGTTCCCCCCGACGACATGAATCCCGTCTCCTTCACGGAATGAACGCTCAATGAGATCCGCGCCCCCCGCCCTTCCCTCCCATGAGCCTCTCGTCTCCGAAGCGGTCATTCGGGAAGTGGACGCCGCCCTGCGCCGCGCGTATCTCGTGGACAAGACAGAGCTGCTGGCCGATTCGCCTCTCGACAGCCTCATCCGCACTATCCTCTCGCAGAACACGAACGACCGGAACCGCGATGTGGCCTTCCGCCGCCTGAAAACCGAGTTTGCCCACTGGGACGCCGTCGCCGACGCGCCTCACGAAGTCGTCACCGATGCCATCCGCACCAGCAATCACGCGCCAACCAAGGCGGGACGCATCCAGGCGATCCTCCACGACCTCCACGACCGGCTCGGCGGCCCCCCCACGCTGGACGAACTGCGCGCCCTGCCGACCGACGCCGTGAACGAGTACCTCCTCGCCATGCAGGGCGTGGGGAAGAAGACCGCCGCCTGCGTGCTGATGTTCTCGCTGGGGCG
>JBBRGS010000360.1:0-2396 GCA_038240635.1 Armatimonadota bacterium | reverse complement strand
GACGCCGTGCCGGGCGCACGTTTCCTGAAAACTGAGGGGAGTATGTGAAGTCATAATCAGGGTCAACCACCCTTGTAGAGAGTCCCCAGGGTTGACCTGAGCCTCACCCTTACGTTTCGTGGATGCGGTGGCTGGGTTCCTCGTTGGATGACTCGACGGAGCGGGCGCGGGCGGCGACTTTCCGGTTGCGGCCGCAGCCGGGGCAGCGTGAATGCTCTCCGGTTGGCTCCATGGCGATGGGGACGACGCCCTCTTCGGGGGTCATGCCGTCGAGGGCGCGACCGAGGCAGATGACGCACATTACCACATCCAGCACGGGGTCTTCCCGGCGGATGACGGCGGCGGCGATGCGGCAGGAGGGGTCGAGGCAGAAGGCGTAGGCGTCCCCCTGTCCGGCTTCGCGGCGCCCGATGAGGAGGCGTCCGCCACACGCGGGGCAGGCGGGGAGGTCCGGGTCATTAAAGGTTTGCTGGCCCGGCAGGAGAGCGAATTCCGCCCAGCCGAGGATTTTCTCCAGCTCCATCTGCGAAAAGAGGTCCACCGAGAGGTCCGGCGGAGTCCAGACCAGGGCGCCGGGAACTTCGGGGACGGCCTGGAGATGAATGGCGTAGGCGTCGAGACTGAGCCGGGTGAGTTCGTTGTAGGCTTCCTGCTCGTCGAGGAACCGTTTGGTGAAGGTGACGGACGTGGGGTAGGCGATGTTCTTCCAACCCTCCTCGGAGAGGCGGCGGGTGGCTTTGTTGAGGTAACAGAACGCCTGCGCCAGTTCCTCGGCGTAGTCTTTGATGCCCGCCGCGTCAATCTCCGGCACGCCATCGTAGGGCCACCCGATTTGTCCCGGCAACGGAACGCTGAGAGAATAAGCCGGCATTACAGAAGGGTCTCCAGGGCTTCGGGGAGAAGGGAGGCGCCACGCCGCCCGCTGCCGTGAGGGCCGTGCGCGGAGGCGGAGGGAAGCGGAGGGAAATGGAACCCAAAGCCGATTTGCTCTTCCCCTTCTTCGAGAGGCGAAGGAGAATTCCTTCGAGGCGAGTTCGGTCCCTTCAGAGCAACCGTAACCAGTTCATCTTCCGTGTCGGGTGATGACTTTCTCAATTGGATTGAACCTTTGGAGGCGTTCGGGGGTCTCTTCAGTATGAAGAAGTTCCGAATGAAGATTCCGGCGTCCCTGTTGGTCGCGGGTATTATAACCCTCGGCTCGGTCCCGGCGTCCGCGACACCAACCGCGCCGTCGCGGAAGGCCGTTCCCTCGTCAAAGTCCGCGCCGTCGCAACGCCCTGGCGCCAGAGCGACTCCGCCAACAGTCTACTTCTTTGTGCAGCGGGATTGCCCGATCTCCAACGCCTACTCCGCCGAGATTTCCCGCATCCAGGCCACGTACGCGCCTCGTGGAATCGCCTTCCGCATGGTGTATCCTGAACCCGGCCTTACGTTGGCCCAGGCTCGCGGGCACGCCAAAGCGTTCGGCTACCGAGGCGCTCCGTTGCTGGACGGGAAGCGTCGGCTGGCGAAGAAACTCGGCGTCATCGTCACGCCGGAGGTCGCGGTCACAACGCCCGGCGGGATGGTACTCTATTGCGGGGCGATTGATAACCGCTACGTCACGTTCGGACGCCTCCGCGCCCGCATTACGCAATGGTATCTCAAAGACGCCCTGGACGCGGCGCTGCACGGCAAACCCGCGCCGATCCGCCAGACCCCGCCTATCGGCTGCTTCATCCCGGCGCCATGAACTCGCCCCGAATCGGGCGCTCTACTCATCACAGGAGTTTGATGTTGGCTTCCCCCTCGCAGAGTGTCAGGAGTTTCTTGCGGGTCGCATGGCTTGTGGCCCTGCCGATTCTCCTCGGCGGAGCGCTCAAAACCACGGCGCCCCCCTCCCGCACTCCCACTTTTACGCGCGATGTGGCGCCCATCCTCTATCAGAAGTGCGCGTCGTGCCACCGCCCTGGCGAGGTCGCGCCGTTTTCCCTCCTCACCTATTCCGATGCGGTGAACCGAGCCGCTACCGTCGCCGCCGTGGTGAAACAGCGCGTGATGCCGCCGTGGAAGATGGACTCCCACGGCGAGTTTCAGGGGGAGCGACGGTTGACCGACGCGCAAATCGAGACTTTGGTGGCATGGATGAAGGCGGGAGCGCCGCAAGGCTCTCCGAAAGACCTGCCTCCCGCGCCAAAGTTTGCAACGGGATGGGTGGCGGGCGTCCCCGACGTGACCCTCTCTCCCGCAGAGGCGTTTCACATACCCGCTGAAGGCCAGGACATCTACCGCTGCTTCGTGGCGCCCGCGCCCTCCGCCGGGGGGAAGGGCGAGCGGTTCGTCAGCGGCATCGAAGTGCGGCCCGGCAATCGCAGGGTCGTGCACCACGTCATCGCCTACCTGGACACCTCCGGCAA
>JBBRGS010000359.1:0-2412 GCA_038240635.1 Armatimonadota bacterium | reverse complement strand
GTGGCGAACGGCAGGTCCACCCACGTCCATTCGATCTCCTCCAGCCGCACGCCCTCCAGGATGTCCACCAGTTCCTCCGGCCCGTAGAAACTCGGCGCCGCCACGAAATCCTCGTTCACCAGCACCACCGGCATATCCCGGAAGACCCGCTCCTCATAAAACCGATGCTCCCGCGTGCGGGTTTCCGGGTCCTCCAGCACGTCCTCGCCCACCACGATGAGGGCGAACTGCTTCTCGTCCATGGAGACCAATGCGATTTGCGCTTTCATGCCGTCTTCCTCGGTCCGCTCGTCGTCCACCAGGGGCGTCCCCGCTGCGCGCCGCACAGCCGGGGAGTGAATCCGTTTGTCTCATCGCATCATGACTTACCTCGGCGCGTTTTGCCCGGTTCCCCTCCATTTACCCTTCCGGTCGCCCCGTGAACGGCTGTCCCCTCCCGCTCCGGCTTGAACGCGCCGCCTTCCCGTGATAGAGTCAACCCGACGGCGCTCCCGCGCCCAACGGTTTTCGCGCGCCCCTCTCCCCCTTTCATCCCGTGGAGGTGACACTATTCAGGACATCCGTTACTGGGACCGGCTCTACACCGAACAGCCCGCCGTCTTTGGCGACGCCCCCACCCCCTTCGCGGTGGAGTGCGGCGAACTCCTCGTCGAGCGCGGCGTCGAGCAGATGGTTCTCGACCTCGGCTGCGGCTACGGGCGGGACAGCGTCCTCCTCGCCCAGTACGACCTCGAAGTGCTGCCGCTGGACGCCTCCGAAGTCGCCATCACTCTCCTCCAGAAGCGCGTCTCCGGCACCCCCCTCGTCACCATGATCAATCCCGTCTGGAACAACATCCTCGACGACCTGCCCATCTCCGACGACTTCTTCAGCGCCTGCTACTCCTGGAACTTCTTCAACCAGAACTTCACCGACGCTGAGACCGACTTCATGCTCAGCGAAGTCTACCGCGCCATGCTCCCCGGCGCCTTCCTCATGCTCGGCGTCCGCTCCACCCACGACCCCCTCTACGGCCAGGGCGAGGAACTGGAGGCGAACGTCTGGCGCCACGACGGCTTCACCCGCCGGTTCTGGACTCCCGACTACGCCGAGGCGAAACTGGAAGACTACGCCTTCGAGCGGCTGGACCCGAAGACCGTCACCCTCGCCGGAACCGAGTACGGCGTCCTCGAAATCATCGCCGTCAAGTAACCGCCGCCGCGCCCTTCACACGTTCCGTCCCCCCTGTCCCGCGCTCACTCATGCCTTCGCCCGATCCTCCCTCCTTCACGCTCGTCGCCCCGTGGTACGACATCCTCATGGCGGGGGTGCCCTACGAATACTGGGTGCGCTACCTCCACGAACTGCTCACCCTCCACAACGCAAAACCGCTCACCGTCCTCGATCTCGCGTGCGGCGCCGGCGCTGTCAGCCGGCTGCTGGCGAAGATCGGCTACCCCGTGGTCGGCGTGGACGGCTCCGCCCCCATGATCGCTGAGGCCGAGCGCCTCACCCCCGACGGCGCCGTGGAATACGTCTGCCAGCGCATGGAAGCCCTCAACCTGGGCCGACGCTTCGATCTCGTGATCTCCCTCTTCGACAGCCTCAACTACCTCACCGACCCGAAGGACCTCGCGCGGGCCTTCCGCCGCGTGGCGCGCCACATGGAACCCGGCGCCCTCTTCATCTTCGATATGAACGGCGAGTACGCGTTCACCGCCGACCTGTTCACCCAGGAACGGTATGGCCACCGACGCAAAATCGAATACTCCTGGAAAAGCCACTACGACCCCGATACCCGCCTCTGCCGCGTGGAGATGACCTTTCAAGTGCGTAAAGGGAACCGCCGCGAGGAGTTCCACGAGGTCCACATCCAGCGCGCCTACGCTGTGGACGAGGTGAACGCCATGCTCCAGGACGCGGGCCTCACCCTCCTCGCCACCTACGACGCCTACTCCACCCGGCCCGTGCGCGACCGCAGCGACCGCATCTTCTGGGTGGCGCGCTACGACGCGGAAGCCTCCGCCCCCGTGGATGACGACGGTGAAGAGTCTGAGGAGGGTGGCGCCGCCGCCGATCTCCTCCCTCGCGCCGACCGGGACCATCGGGAAGCCGCATGAACTCCCGCCCCGCAACCCGCCGCTCGTGGATCGCGCCGGGGATGACGCTCGCCCTGATCGCCGCGCTGGCCGGAGGCTGCCACCCTCAGCCGACAGAGGAGACGCCTCCCGCCGGGCCGCCCGCCCGCAACGTGAGTCTCGACCCCTGGGCGCTGGAAGCCAACTCGCCGCTTCAGCACGCAGGGGCGTACCTCGGTAACGGTTTTGTGGGGATGCGGTTCGGCGCCAGTGGAACGACCGACAGCCCCGACGGAACCGCGCCCCCTCACGCGCCCTTCAACCGCAGCCGCGCGCTGGAGTGCGTTGTGAGCGG
>JBBRGS010000358.1:0-2451 GCA_038240635.1 Armatimonadota bacterium | reverse complement strand
GGCCTTCCTCTGAGCGAACCCCTTCTTCGACAGCACGCTCGTGATCGCGCTCGTCAGGGTCGTCTTGCCGTGGTCCACGTGACCGATGGTCCCGATGTTCACGTGCGGCTTGGTGCGCTCGAATTTCGCTTTCGCCATGCGAGGGTTCCCTTTCGTTCTCCCGTTGAAGCGGGTCCGGGGGGTCGGAGACCGCCGCGCCACGGGTCCTAAGTCGCCTGTGATTCCTCAGTGTCAGGGAGTACAAATTCCACTCTATTGTAGCGGAACTCTGCGCCTCTCACAAGGCTTTTGCGCCGGCGCTCAACCCTGCGCCGCTTGCAACAGAGCCGCGTGAAGTTCCGGGTGGCCGCAGTGAAACGCCCAGCCCACCGGAGTTCCATGGTAGCGGTCGTCCGTCAGGGTGAGATCGGGGGAAGCGGTGAGGAGGAGTCGGGCGAGTTCGAGGTCGCCGCGCTCCGCCGCCACGTGCAAGGGGGTGAGCCGGTCGGCGCCGAGGCGGTCATTCACCCGGTCGGGTTCGCGCTTCAGCATGGCGGTGGCGCGGCTCTTCCAGCCGAGGTCCCAGGCGTCCACGACGGAGAGGGTGGCGCCGTGCGCGACGAGCCAGCGGGCGGAGGCGAGCTTTCGGGTGTGGATAGCGATCTGCAGCGGCGGAGTTCCCCCGGCGAGTGGCGCGTCGAGATTGTCCGGCAGGGCGCCGGAGGGCAGGCGGTCGAGCGTGTCGGTATCGCCGAGTCCCACCGCTTCGGCGAAAGCGACCCGTTCCGGCGCGGGAGGCGGTGTGGCGAGGGTCGGCGCGTGCATCCACCACGTCTGGCCGTGCCCCAGGGATGTGAAGCCGCACCGGCGGTAGAAGGCGTCGGCGGCGGAGTTGAGGGTGAGCCAGCGGCAGCCGAGCGCCCGCGCCTGCGCTCCGGCGGCGGCGATCAGCGCCTGCCCGACTCCCATTCGGCGCGCGGCGGCCACCGTCCCCATGTTGTAGATTCCGCCGACGCTGTTCGTTACGCCGGGGAGAAAGAGCAGCGTGTGGCCAAGGATCAGGCCGTTCCGCCTCGCCACAAAGCGCCAGTCCCGCCGAGGCGACGCGTGAGCCAGCGCGTTCCAGACGCGGGCGTTTTCCGGGCTGTAGTAAGGGAGATCGGGGGCGTCCGATACCTCCTCCTCCTCGATGGAGAGGGTCACGCCTTCCACCGCAGGCGGAGGAGCCAAATCCGTCTGGAGGTCGAGCGCCATCCAATGAGGCCGCCATCCCCATTCAAAGCCGCGCGCAAGCAGCCGGACGCCCAGTCCGCGTGGTCCTCCCGCCAAAGCCCAGCACGACGCGCCCTTCGTCCCGCTCTCTCGGAGTTGACATAGGATGCGGTCGAGTTCCGGCCCCGTCACGGCGGCGGGTCGGCGGGGAAAGGCGAGGACCGCTTCGTGAGGGCTGACGGTCCATGTGAGGCCCGGCTCCCGATGAATATCTCCGCCGCGCTGGAGGGATTCCGTGGTGAACCATTCGGTGTGATTGGCGGCGATGGCGCGGCGGAGCTGAGCGGGCGTTGCGTTTTCGGTGAGGAATGAGGAGTACACTATGCCTGTATCTCCTGCCTTTGGGCGGGCGCGAGACGACTTGCAGGGATGAAAGGAGAGAGTCGTATGGAGAAACCTCAGCGTTTGATCGGTTTGGGCGTCTCGGTGGCGGCCTGTTTTGGCGCGGCGGCGGTGGGCGGCGCGTGGACCAGCGGCTCGGTGGAGACCTGGTATCCCCGGCTCAACAAGCCGTCGTGGAACCCACCCAGCGTCGTCTTTGGGCCGGTCTGGTCGGCGCTCTATCTGGGCATGGCGGTGGCGGCGTGGCGCGTGTGGGACCGGAGCCGTAATGAGGAGAAAGCGCGCCGGGCGCTGGCGCTGTTCGGGGCGCAGCTGGCCCTGAATGTGGCGTGGTCGGGCATCTTCTTCGGACTGATGCAGCCGGGCTGGGCGGCGCTGGAGATCATCGCGCTGTGGGGCGCCATCGCGGCGACTCTACTGGCGTTTTGGGAGCAGGACGAGGCGGCGGGCGCGCTCATGGCGCCGTACCTCGCGTGGGTGACGTTCGCGGCGGCCCTCAACCTGACCATCTGGCGGATGAACGCCGGATAAGCAGATGATCACCGTACGCTCATCATCGAGCGTTGACCGACGACCGCACCCGGCTCCCGCTTCTCGTCAACGGCCGTTCACTCCTCCGCCGTGACCTTGCCGCCGTGCCGGAACTCGCCGGGAACGAGGCCGCGCCGCGCCGCCACCGCCGCAAGCAGCCGCTCCACCGCCATGACCGCCACCAGCGGGAAATGCGCCTCAGTGGGGACGGCGCCGAGAGCCAGTTCGATACCCTCCGCCAGAAACGCCTCCGAAGGGGTGTCCGTCACGGCGAGGACTCGGCTGCCCACACGGAGGAGGTCGCGTCGCAGCTTCTCCATCAAATGC
>JBBRGS010000357.1:0-2477 GCA_038240635.1 Armatimonadota bacterium | reverse complement strand
CTGGTCATGGACTTCCTTGTGGAGGGGGATGAGCGGTCGTTTCACATCCTGAACGCGGTCTCGCCGGCCTTCACCTGTTCGCTGCCGTTCGCGCGATACGTGGGAGAGGAGATCGCCCGTCGGCTGGGGTGAGGAGCCCCTCCGGCATCGAAGGAGATCGCTCTGTCGCATCGCCCTCGATGCGCTCATGTCACCCGTTCTCCGCTACCATGTCGCTTGGAGTCGGGATGCGCTCTGGGGCGTTCGGCGGTGGCGAAAAGTCTCACTCCGGCGTGTCCTCACCCCCTCGCCAAAGCCTTTTTTAACGCTTTCCGGTAAACTATAGGTGAACAGGAACGCATCAACGCGATGGAGACTATCGAAAGGAAACGACCAAACCCTTGGAACGGCTTGAGGCGGACGAACTCCTCGACCAGCCGGGGCATGCCCTCGCGGATGTCGCGGCCAGCCTCCGCGACGTGCAGGCTGTCAACCGCTACCTCGCCGGGACCGCCGTCACGCGCGGCCACCTGTTCCGCCTCCTGCGCCGCCGCCCGGCGACCGCTCCCCAGCCCGCCACCTTCCTCGACCTGTGCGCCGGAAGCGCCGACATCCCCCGCGCCCTCCTCGACCGCGCCCGACGCCGATCTCTCCCCCTCGCCGGGGTCGCCTACGACATCAACCCGGTCGTCCTCCAGGTCGCCCGCCAAACCTCCATCGGCTACCCTGATCTCCGCTTCGTGCGTGGGGACGCCCGTCGCCTCCCCTTTTGCGCCGCTTCCTTCGATTATGTGATCTGCTCCATGGCCCTCCACCATTTTGATGCCGACGACGCCACCAGTATCCTGCGCGAGATGAATCGCGTGAGCCGCTACGGCCTCGTCGTCAATGACCTGCGGCGCAGTCGCGTGGCGTACGCCCTCATTCGCCTGCTCACCACCCTGTTGCGCGCTCATCCCCTCACCCGCCACGATGGTCCCCTTTCCACTCTGCGCGCCTGGACGCCCCGCGAACTTCGGAACCTCGCCGACCGCGCGGGACTCACCGACTTCCGCGTCCGGCGCCACCTCTTCTATCGCATGGCGCTGATCGCGGCGACGAACGGCGGTCCTCATTGAGCGCGTTCAAGGTAGTCATTGTGGGAGGAGGTCCCGCCGGGAGTACGCTGGCGATGGCCCTCGCACATGAGGGGATGGAGGTCACTCTCCTCGAAGCGAAGCGGTTCCCCCGCGATAAGGTCTGCGGCGAGTTCATCAGCCCGCTCGCCGTGCGGTGCCTCCGGGAAGCGGGCCTGCTCGACGCGTTGATGGCGGTGGGCGCCCGCCGAGTGGACCGCGCCCGGCTCACGCTGCCGTCAGGCGTGTCCCACGAAGCGGCCTTTCACGGGGGGGAAGCAAGCCCTGTGGCGGTATCCGGCGCGATGCCTTCCGGCGACGAATCGGGCGGATGGGGCGTCACCCTCTCCCGTCGCGAACTGGATTGGGCCTGCCTCATCGCCGCCGAAGCGTCTGGCGCCACCATCCGCCAAAGCGTCCGCGTCACCCGGATGGAACGGCTGGAGACGGATCAACGATCCGGTTGGCGAATTGACGCCCTGGGTCCCACCGGGGAGCGCGAATCGTACCCGTGCGATCTGCTCGTGGGGGCGGACGGCGTGGGGTCGGTGGTCGCGCGGCGGCTCGGCTGGCTGAAGCGCGCGTGGCCGGAGCGCATGGGCATTACCGGCGACTTCCGGGGATGGCCCATAGAAGACCGCCTCATCGAGATGCACCTTCAGCCCGGCGCTTACTGCGGCGTCGTCGGACAGGCGGAAGGCGTCACGCACGTCGGCCTCGCCTTCGATTACCGCAAGGGCGACTGGCCGCATGGTTCCACTCCCACGGACCTGCTCCGGCGCCACCTCGACGCCTTCCCCGGCGTGAAGGACCGCTTCGCCGCCGCCGAACTCCTGGGTCGCGTGATGGCGTTTGGGCCGATGAGCGTCCGCACCATTCGCAAGGCCGATGACGCCGTGCTGCTCGTCGGGGATGCGGCGGGCTTCCTCGACCCAATCACGGGGCACGGCATCGGGTTTGCGCTGCGGTCGGCGCAACTGGCGGCGGAGACGATCCGGCAGGCCGCGCTTCAGGGCGACTTCTCCGCGCGGTCCCTGAAGAGTTATCCCGCCGCCTATCGAGCGGAACTCGGCTCCACCTCGCAATTCTTCGGGTGGATGCAGCGGGCGCTCGCCCTGCCGTTTCCCGCGCTTCAGGCCCTGGGTCGCGGCCTGGAACGAAGCCCCGGCGCGTCGGAATGGCTCATCCGCAAAAGCGTCTCCACCGGAGACCCCTCTTGAGCGACGTGGCGGAGAACACCGTCTTCATGCGCGCCCCATGGCGTCGCATCTTCGATCTCGCGGCGGACGTGGAGCGGTGGCCCGACCTCCTGCCACACTACCGCTGGGTCCATACGCTCGAACGCCGCCCCGGCGCCGGCCCGGAAGCCGCCGATGATCGCGT
>JBBRGS010000356.1:0-2491 GCA_038240635.1 Armatimonadota bacterium | reverse complement strand
GACCCAGGACGTGACCGAGGTCCGCATCGACTGCATGGGCAACTCCGTCCTCATCCTCGTGAACCCGCACGGCCCCGGCTGCCACGAAGGGTATCACTCCTGCTACTACCGCCGCTGGAACGCCGCCACCGGCGAGTGGGAAGTGACCGGCGAGCGCGGCTTCGACCCGGCGGAAGTGTACGGCCAGCCCGCCACAGGGTGAAGCGCTCACCGTTATTGAGCATGAAGGCCCTCAGCGCCTAAAGGGGTGGAGAGAACCTCCGTGTCCGTCCTCCCTTCAGAAAGGCGCCTGTGTACGACCCGGACCTTCCCCGATTACTCCGAAGGCTCTGCCGCGAACGGTTCGGCGAGGAACCGACCCGCCTCACCCATCAGGAGTTTGGCCACAACAGTTCCGTCTGGGACGCCGCCTCCGCCGACCGGAGCCTCATCCTGCGCGTCCATCCTCAACCGGAAACGTTCTCCGAAACTGAGGCGAACCTCGAAACGCTGCGCGGCCTGGGCCTGCCCGTTCCCCGCGTAATGGCCTCTGACCTGTCGCGCCTCCGCTGGCCCTGGGCATGGATGGCGCTGGAGAAACTTCCCGGCTCCGACCTCCGCTACACCCTCGCCGGGATGACGCCGACGCAGATGACCGCCCTCGCCGAGCGCATCGTCGGCTATCAGCGCGTCGTCATGGCTCTGCCCGAAGGCCCCGGCTACGGCTGGGCCTCCTTCGGGCGACACGGCGGCTTCTCCACCTGGCGGGATGTGGTGGAGCGCGACCTCGCGAGCGGCCTCAGCGCCCTGCGAAACCTCGGCGCAGACCCTCTCGCGGCGCACCTGGAAGACGCAGCCGCCCGGTTCCTGCCGGAGTGTGAAGCCGTCCCGCCCACCTGCTTCCTCGATGACCTCACCGTGAAGAACGTCCTCATCCAGGACGGCGTGTTGAGCGGGCTGGTGGACTTCGATAACGTCTGCTACGGGGACCCGCTCTACTGGATCGCCCTCACCCGAACCGGCATCCTTGCGGACCTCATCCCCACGGGGACCTTTGCGGCGGCGGGGCCGCGTGTACTCATCTATCTGGACGAATTGGCGCGCCTGTGGCAGGCTTCTCCTCGCGACATAGCGAAGATTCGGTTCTACGCCCTCGTCCACGCCGCCAACTTCGTGGAGTTCCCGGCGGAGGACGCGGGGTTCCCGTCGTATATGCTCGGTGTCATCGCCGAGGAACTCATCTCACTGGACCAGGAGCTCAACTCCCTGACCGACCACTCAGGTCCCTGACCAACCCCTCATCATCCGGCGCCACGCCTGGCGGAGGTTCACCCGTGCCCACCGATCTCGCGCTCCACATCGAGCATACCCCTCTCTGCGACACACACGAACACCTCGCCCCTGAAAACGAGTGGCTGGAGCGAGGCCCCGACATCCTCACCGACCTGTTCGGCTTCTACGCTAACCACGACCTCCGCACCGCCGGGGCCTCCGACGACGCCGTGAGTCGCCTCCTCAACCCGGAGGACCCGGACATCCCCGCGCGGTTCGCCGGGGTGTGGGACGCATGGCGCGCGATGCGGTTCACCGGCTACGGCGAAGGAGTCCGCATCCTCGCCAAAGAGGTGTACGGCCTGGAGGAGCTGACGCCGAACGGCCTCGTCGCCGCTAACGAAACGCTCATGCGGCTGCGCGTCCCCGGCGTGCGGCGCCGTCTCCTGGAACAGGACGCCAACCTCGACCACGTGCAGGTAGACGGTTACCGGGACCACGCTGTAAAAAGCGATGAGGACGACTTCTTTCTGTACGACCTCAACTGGATGGGCATGGCGAGTTCCAGCATCGATTTTCAGTATCCGAAGACTCAGGAAGCGCTCGGCGGGGGAGAGATCAACCTTGCGGCGCTCAAGGGGTGGCAGGAGCGAATCTTCGCCGACACCGGCCCCCGCGTCATCGCCGTGAAGACTCAGCACGCCTACAGCCGCACCCTCGACTGGACCGAGCGCACCGACGCGGAGGCCGAAGCCGCCCTGAAGATCGTTCTGCCGCTGGGCGAAAAGGCCCCTGACGACGCCAAACTCTGCCTCGGCGACTGGTCGCTCGCGTGGGGCGTGGAGCTGGCCATCGAGCAGAACCTGCCGGTCAAAATCCACACGGGGTATCCGGCGGGCAACGGCTGGATGGACAACGTCCGCTTCAGTCCCCTGCGGCTGTTCCGCCTCCTCCAGAGGTACCCGAAAGCTCGCTTCGTCCTAATGCACCTCTCCTACCCGTATATGGACGAGCTGCTGTCGCTGGCCAAGAGTTACCCCAACGTCTGGGTGGATATGTGCTGGGCGTGGAGCCTTGATCCCCGCGCCTGCGAGCAGAGTGTGCGGCGCTTCCTCCACACCGCGCCGATCAATAAGTTGTTCGGCTTTGGCGGCGATACATGCTGGCCCACCAACACCGTGGCGTACGCGCGGCAGGCGCGCAGGGGTCTCACCCGCGCGCTTCAGGCCGAAGTGGACGA
>JBBRGS010000355.1:0-2536 GCA_038240635.1 Armatimonadota bacterium | reverse complement strand
AACCGGCCCTTCTCTTCGTGGCGAAGGAGCGCCTCCATCGGCTGCAATCGGTCTATTTGGACGGCCCGGCGGACCTGGTGGTGGAGATTGTCAGCCCGGACAGCGCCCGGCGCGACCGGGTGGAGAAGTATGAAGAGTACGAAGCCGGGGGAGTTCGGGAATACTGGATACTGGACCCCACGACCCACGCCGCCGAATTCCACCGCTTGGATGAGGATGGGCGCTTCCATGCGGCCTCAACTCCCCAGGGCTGGTTCGTCAGCGAGGTCCTGAAAGGCTTTCCGTTGAGGATCGAGTGGTTGTGGCGGGAGCCACTTCCAACCGTGCTGGAGGTCATGCGCTCATGGAGCGAGGCGTGACAAACCGATCATCAAATTATTTACTCGCCGGGGGCCGGAGATGAACGTCGCGCTGCTGGGCGCGGGCGGGTACGGCACGGCCCTCCTGCGGCCCCTCACCGACAACGGCCATACCGTGCGGCTGTGGGACCGGGACGCCGCTCTGCTGGCCGAAATCGCGTCCCGTCGCGTGAACCCGCGCTATCCGTACCTGGAAGACTTTACCCTGCCGGAGACGGTCACGCCGACTCCCTCCATACATGAGGCGGTGGAGGGAGTGGACGCCGTGGTCTCCGCCGTCTCCATCGCGGGGCTGCCGGAGGTGTACGGCGCCCTCGCCGCCGCATGGCCGGGCGCTTCGCCGCTCTCTCTCATCGGCATCTCCAAGGGAATCACGCCCGCAGGTCAACTCCCCGACGCCCTCGCCCGAGAGGCGTTCATCGGCCTGCCGCTCCGATACGGCCATCTGGCGGGACCGGCCTTCGCGCAGGATTTGATCCACCGGGCGCCGGTCGCGCTGGTCGCCGCATCGCCGCACGCGGAGACGGTCAGCCTGGCGCGACGCCTCTTTGGAACGCCGTATCTCTGGGTGTACGCCACGGACGACGTAACCGGGATTGAGGCGGCGGCGGCGGCGCGGACCATCCTCAGCTTTGTCTTCGGGGGTCTCGCGGGCTTTCCGGGGGTGGACCGCAGCACGCGGGCGTTCATCTTCTCGCGGGCGCAGGCGGAGATCGCGCGTTTCGGCATGGCGATGGGCGGCCAGGCGGCGACATTCGCGATGGACAGCCCCTGCGCCCCGGCCACCCTGGGCGACCTGTATCTGTGCGATGACCCCGGCAGCCGCAACTGGCAACTGGGCCACAAGGTAGCGGCGGGAACTCCGCTGGAGACTGCGCTGACCGAGCTCCAGGGGGTCGCCGAGTGCGTGACCAACGCGACGGTGGTTCACCGACTGGCCGAACGATTTCGGCGCCAAACTCCGGCGTGGGAACTGCCCTGGTGCGAAGCGGTCTGGCGCATCTGCCACGAAGGCGCATCGGTGGAGAGCGCGCTGGAGGCGATCCGCGCCCGATCCGCCCGGCTTCTCCCCGCTGAGTAGGGAAGACCGGCGACGCTCAGCCGTTGGCCTGCGTTTCCGCGACGAGCGCGCCGCCGCACGACGATCCCGCTCCCGCCGTGCAGCCAAAGCAGTGGCGCGCAGTGACGATGCGCCGCCGCTCCAGCGCGCCGAGATCAAAATCGTGGATGGTGAACGGCGCCCCCTCCGCAAGGGGCAGGCCGACCATCTGATTGAAATCGCAATCGTGGAGGCGACCGTCCCACGAGACACTGATCAGGTCCCGGCACATCAGCCCGTCGAGGGTGGCGGGATTGAAGGCGTGGAGCAGCGTTTCCATGTAGCGCTCCTCCTCTCCGGCGCGGCGGAGGTCGAGGAGGAAGCGGCGAATCGGCATATTGGTGATGGTGAAGAGGCGATTGAACACGATGCCGAATCGCTCCTGCAGTTCGTGATGATAATCGGCCTCCAACGTCGCCTGCGGGGGCGGAAGGTTCGGCCCCGACGGGTTGTAGACCAGGTTGAGGGTGAGTCCGAAGTTCGGCTGACCGTAACCCACCTCGTTGAGGCGGCGCAGGGCGCGGATGCTCGCCTGGAAGACACCCCGGCCCCGTTGCGCGTCGGTCGTCTCTTCGGTGTAGCACGGCAGCGAGGCGATCAGTTCCACCTGATGGTCGCGGAAGAAGGTCGGCAGGTCGGATAATCCCGGCTCAAACTGCACGGTGAGGTTGTGTCTCACGCAGGCGGTGGCCCCGGAGAGGCGCGTCTCTTCCACCAGTTCCCGAAAAAGGGGGTGCAGTTCGGGGGCGCCGCCCGTGATGTCCACTATGTCAAACCGATGGAAGTGAATCACGGTGATCACGGCGTCCATCGTCTCGCGGGACATGGCTTCGGTGCGGAGCGGCCCGGCGTCCACATGGCAATGGGAGCACGCCTGATTGCACCGTTTCCCGACGTTGATCTGAAGCGTGGAAACTGTGCGGGCGCGCAACTCCGGGACGCCGTGCCGGGCGCACGTTTCCTGAAAACTGAGGGGAGTATGTGAAGTCATAATCAGGGTCAACCACCCTTGTAGAGAGTCCCCAGGGTTGACCTGAGCCTCACCCTTACGTTTCGTGGATGCGGTGGCTGGGTTCCT
>JBBRGS010000354.1:0-2552 GCA_038240635.1 Armatimonadota bacterium | reverse complement strand
TCGCGGAAGAGCGGATCGGCCACCACGGAATGGGTGTCGTGGCCGCGCTCGCGCCAGGCGTCCAGGCTCATGCCCGCAGGCTCCACCGGCTGGGCGCCCACCTTCCAGTACAGGTTGCGGTCCAGCTTGAAGGTGTCGTCGCCCTCCCAGTTGCTGCCCAGTAGCGGCCCGTCCTTCCAGTAGACGATGTTGCCTTCCATCGTGAACGACAAATGGTCCTCGCGCCGGGTGCGGATGAGCTGGCCCTGCTTCCCCCAGGCGAGCGCGAAGATGTTGTTGCGGACCACGTTGTCGCGCCCGTAATGCTGATGAAACCCGCCGCTTTTCGTGTTGTAGACGAGGTTGTTCTCGATGAGCAGACCGGCGGAGCCTTCGTCGGGGTAGATGCCCCAGCCGCCGTAATCGTACGAGTTGATGTCGTGGAAGACGTTGTTGCGGATGATCGTCCCCGGCTGGGCGCCCAGCGTGTAGATACCACCCATGTCGCTCAGCAGGCCGCGCCCCAGGTCGTGACAGTCGTTGTATTCGATGAGGTTGCCGCCCGCGCCGCTGGGGCCATACCCCCACGTCCATCCCACGCTGATGGCCGAGTACCAGGTGTCGTGGATATGGTTGTGCGTGACCTGATTGTCGCTGCTTTCGCCCACCCAGACGCCGATGCCCGTGGGATAGGTGTGACCCAGATCGTGGATATGATTGTCGGAGATCACGTTGTGAGAGGTGCGCTCCTCCGCCGGGTGAACCTTCATCGCGCCGATCTTCACGCCGCCCGCGCCGAGGTCCGCCAGTTCACAGCCGACGATGCGGTTACGCTTACACCGCTCGATGAACTCCACGGCGTACTGCCCCAGATGGATGAAGCGACACTGTTCCAGCGCGCACTCTTCCGCGCCGTTCGCGCTGAAGGCGGCGGGGATGTCGGCGGCGGCCTGATCGTCCACGTAGCCTTCGGGCGCCATGGCCCAGTCGGTGTGCGCGAAGGTGATCCCCTTGAATCGGAGGTGACTCACGGGGCGCCCGTTCGCCGGGTCGCCTTCCAGCCGCACCAGTTGAGTGAGCGCCGGAGCGATGACCTGGGCGCTCGCCATCTCTTCGTACGGCATCGGGTAGTAGGTGAGGACGCCCGTCGCCTTGTCCAGGCGCCATTCGCCGGGGGAGTCCACGCCGCCGGGGACGTTCTCCAGGAAGTACCGCTGGTTCTCCTCGCGGATGTGTTCAAACACCTTGCGGGAGAGGGTGGCGGTATGGGTCGCGGGGTCCACGGCGCGCAGCGGCATACGGAACCCGGCCCATTTGGCGTAAGAGACGACCTCCACGCCCGCGTCGGCCCATTCGGGCTTCAGGTCGACGTTGCGATAGGTGAAGCGCGCCGGGTCGCCAGTGGTGACCATCCCCTCGGTGGTGAGGAACCCGGCGTTGGGGAAGCGGGCGCGGGTCCGGCGCAGGCCGTCCACGAACAATTCATGGAAGGCGAGGCGACCGGTCTTCACGTCGGGCAGCGTGACGGTCCAGAGGGGGCCGTCGCCATGCTTCCAGCCGGAGAGGACGCGGCCTCCGCTGAAGACCGGGGTTTCCTTTCGGTAGGCCGCCCAGGTGATGGGGGCATCGGCGGTTGCGGAGTCGTCGGGGGTGAAGGTGAGTGGCTTGGAGAGTTCATAGCGGCCGCCCCGGAAGTAAACGGTGACGGGGCCGTGGAGTTTACCGGAGGATTTCAGGGCGCGAACAGCGTCGCGGGCGCGTTGAGGCGTGGCGAAGGGACCGTTCGCCTTGCCCGGAGTGGCGGAAGCGCCGGTTGAGGTGTCGCGGCCCTGCGGGGAGACGTAGAAGGTGACGCCGGAAGCGGGAGGGGAAGGCGACATGGGACCTCCATGAGAGAGGGGGCGGGAAGGGCGAGAGGCGGCGAGGACGGATACCCCTCCGAGGAGCAGGAGGAGCGGCGCCCCAACGGGGAACAAGCGGCAAGAGATCATCGGTGACAGCCTCCAGTGAAGTCAGAGTAGGTGCAGGTTTGGCGCGAATACCTTAACAGAGATGAACCGTAACGAGACTTCACAGGGATCGCCAAAGGTCAGACCTGTGCGGGACACGCGCGGTGATGGAAGAGAGCCAGGAGGCGGATCAGCGTTGCCTCACAGGTCTCCCCTGGAGCAGGGCGTCGTCGTACGGCCCAGGGTTCATTCGGCAGCCGCGTCTCTCCGTCGCCTGGATCGGCCCGACGCTCGGTGTCGAGCGCAGCGCGTTTACTTGATTTTTTAGTGGTTTAGTATCGTTTAGTTCTCGGAGTGGCGGAGGATACCCCCAGGCGGTGAAGGTTCCCCGCCGAGAAACAGAGTGAGGGTTAACCACCTGGGTCAGCCACCTGGGTCAACCGCTAACGCAGCGGGCCGCAGAGGGCCGCAGAGAAACCCCAGGGGCTTAGGGGACTGAGGGCGAGGTGGGAGAGCGCTCAGAGGTCCGGGCGGTTGAAACCGCTGCAACAACCGCGCAAAGTCGGCCTTCGCCGACTCCCGCCATGCCGAAGCCTTCCGTCCCTGAGCGCCCCCCCCCCTACC
>JBBRGS010000353.1:0-2562 GCA_038240635.1 Armatimonadota bacterium | reverse complement strand
ATCCCGAACCGCGCTGGGAGGCGTGGGACGAATTCCTGGAGAGCGCCCTCCGCCGCCAGCCGACCCTCTCCCTCTTCCTCAACACCACGCTCCGCCGCGCCGATCGCGCCGGGGACGGCTCCCTCGCCGCCGTGACCGGGGCCTCCGAAGGCCGCGAACTCCGTCTCGCCGCGCCGCTCTTCGCCGACTGCACGGGGTCCGCCGCCCTCGGTCGCATGGCGGGGGCTGACTTCCGCGACGACGCCGAGGCGCGCGATACGTACGGTGAACCGCTTGCCGATCAGCGCATCGCCGCGCCCGGAGTCCGCCTCATCGGGGACGTGACGCTCACCGAAGGCCACCTCCGCGACGCCGCCGCCTTTGATGATGAAGTGGCGTACGGCGGCTGGCCCCTCTCCGCCGATTACGGCTGGAATGAGGAGTCCCGCGCCGCCCATCCCGACCTGTGGCTGCCAAGCCTCTACCCCATCCCTCTGCGAAGCCTCTACTCCCGCAACGTCCCCAACCTGCTCATGGCGGGGTCCAACGCCAGCGCCTCCGCCGTCGCCCGCCTCTCCACCGGCGTGATGGGAACCGCCGCCGTCATGGGCCAGGCCATCGGGACGTGCGCCGCCGTCTGCCGCAAGCGGGACGCGACCCCGCGCGCCGTCGCCGAACAGCATCTGTGGGAACTCCAGCAGACCCTCCTGAAAGACGACGCGGCCCTCGTCAATCGCCTCAGCGAGGACCCCGGCGACCTCGCGCGCTTCTCTCGCGCCGTCGCCACCAGCAAACTCACCGACGAGACCATCCCCAGCAACGTGATCAACGGCGTCACCCGCGCCACGGACGACTGGCCGCAACTCTGGGCGTCCGCTCCCAAAATCGGCTTTCCCACCAACATTGAACTTGACTTCGTGGAGCGCCGTGTCGTGGACACGATTCATCTCACGTTCGACACCGGCCTGAGCCGCGCCCTCACCCTCACCGACGACCCGGAGCGCCAGGCGACGATGGTCCTCGGCCCCCAGCCCGAAACCGTAAAGCGGTACACCGTGCTGGCCGGGCTGACCACGCGCTGGAACCCCTTGGTGGAAGTGGACGACAACGTTCAGCGCAAGCGGATTCATCACTTCGCGCCGGTGCGGGTCAATCGCCTGCGCGTGATGATCCACGAGACTCACGGCGCCGATCACGCCCGCATCTACGAAATCCGCTGCTGCGCCGAAGGACTTCCGCCCGACTGAAACCGGTCTGAAACCCGACTGAAACGCGACGGACGCTCAATAACCGCCTCGTCACGCCCATGCTCCGCCTCCATTCCCGAACCGGCCCTTTTCGGTTTGCCCGTCCGCCCGTCCTTCATCACAATAGGGACGGCGATGGCGCGCGTCTCTCATTCAGGAGATGACGGGCGTTGGATCGCCCTGGGCCGGGCGGGACGGGTCGGCCTCAGCGCCTTCTCACGCCGTCCTCCTGAATGAGAGATGGGATACGTCGGCGCATGGTTCTGTTTATATTAGGTTTTGCGGGAATTGGAGTTCTCTACGCGAGCATACTGGAATGGCTGATTCATAAATACTTCATGCACACGCCGAAGTTGTTCTACCATGCGTTTGACCGGCATCAATTACAGCACCATGTGGCCCGCAAATCCCTGAAGCGCTTCTATTTGCGCCCGCCGGAAATCCCGGAGTACAAGCTCTCCGAATCGTCGTTCATGCCGTGGCTGTTCGTCATCCATATGCCGCTGTTTCTTCTGCTCGGCTGGGCGTTCGGCTGGGCGGCGGGCGTCGGGTTCGCCCTCGGCAGTGGCGTCTACCTCCTGATGTACGAGCTGATGCACTGGTCCATGCACGTCCCCGGCGACAGCAAACTGCGGCGCTGGGTGGACGGCACGCGCTACTTTAAGTATATCACCGAATTGCACCGGATTCATCATTATCGCGCGTGGCAGAATTATAACGTGGTGCTGCCCCTCGCCGATGTGCTGTTCCGCACCCTCAATCACGATTGGCTGGAGCCGGAACCCGCCGTCAACGTCTCCGAGGAGGATGAGCGCGGCAAACGGCGTGCGTCCAAACCCGCTGAGAGTGTTGTTTAAAGGCTTCCAGGGGCTTCCTCCACCGGGGTTGTCTCCGCGCCAGACCAGGGAGGCGCCATGAAAGCGCTCACATACCTCCTCCTTCTGCTGCTGCTCCCCGTCGTTGCGAGGGCGCAGCAGATCGTCATTCATCCCCTGGAGTACAGCGGAGGCTTGCGCAATCCGCTCATGGGGTTTACGACCGGTTTGTGGCCCGATAACGAACGGTACGATTGGAGCACCCTCGTCAGAGAATATGTCAAATGGAACGAAATTGAAAACGACGAATCGGACGGATTGGATAAAATTATCGCGTACACCGATTCCCATTGGAAGACCGTGGCCGACGACAACGTGAAGGTCATCCCCAGGGTTTACCTCCATTGGTCCGCCGATAATGAGAAGTACTGGCCCGCCGACCTTACTCCCGGTGACTACACCAGCGATAAATTCAAGCGGCGGCTCGTCCGGCTCATCGGTCGGCTGGGGCAGGCGTGGGA
>JBBRGS010000352.1:0-2579 GCA_038240635.1 Armatimonadota bacterium | reverse complement strand
ACGGGTGGACCGCTCGAAGTGGCGCGGCTCGACCATGTTCCGCGAATATCGGCTTCATCCGGCGGTGGCGGCCTGGAGTGCGACGTTCACTCTGCCTGAAGCGCCGTCCGGGAGTTACCTCGCGGTGGCGATCAACGGACGGCACGGCAGGGAAGGGGCCGTGGCGGCGCTGCGGGTGAACGCCCAGCCGGTGGGGGCGCCGCGCCGGGCCGTCTCGTATCCGTGCGTGGTGTGGGAGCATTACGTCCGCCCCGCCGAGGGGAACACGACGTACTACTTCCCGGTGGAAGCGAGCTGGGTCCATCAGCCGATGGAGGCGGTGGCGCTGGCCCTCCACACTGATGACATGGCGGACGACGAGAAGGCGGCCCTGACGGCGGAGGTCTGGATCACCGCGTACCCGCCGCCCGCCGTCGAGCGCGACCTGACGCTGGAGTGAGGCCGAAACCGCAACCCGGCGCCGCTTCGGGAACCTGGGTTCCCCGCTGGAACCTTCAACGGGAGAGACTCCGGGGCGGCGTCGGGAGGGAAGTGACGGGTTTCAGCGAAACCTTGTGTATCATTCCTGTATCAAAAGCATAGGCGTACCCTGCGCCCCTGTGATCACATCCCCGCCACATCGGAACCCTTCCTTATGAATTGCATCCTCGCCGCCCCTCTTGCCCTGATGATCGGAGTCTCCGGCATCGCCGCCGGGGCCGCGCGCAAACCCGCCTCCTCCAAAGCCCCCGCGCGCAAGGCGGCCTCTCGTCAGGCGACAGCGTCCGCCGCCGCAAAGGTCGCCATGCCTCCCATTCCGGTGCGATTCACGCTCACGAAGCCGGGTTACGTCACGCTGGTGATCGAGAACGCGGCGGGCGTCCGGGTCCGCAACCTGATCTCGGAGACGCGATTCGCCGCCGGGACGCACACCGTGGGGTGGGACGGTCTGGACGACCGCGACCGCGATCCCGACGCCGCCGATCATCACGTCTACCACATCCCCGGCAAACTCGTCGCGCCGGGAACCTACACTGTGCGCGGCCTGTCGCGGCCCGACCTCCATCTGCGCTATCAGATGACGCCGTACCACGAAGGGAATCCACCCTGGCGCACCGAGGACAAAGGCTCGGAGTGGCTCTCCAACCACACGCCGCCCATCTCCGTCGCCTTCATCCCGGCGGGAGGCGCGCCCGTCCGCGAGGGGAAGCCGTCCTCGTCCGGCGGACAGATTCTCGTCGGCAGCTACGTCTCGGAAGGCGGCAGCGGCCTCGCCTGGCTCGATACGGACGGTCACAAACTCTGGGGGCAGGGTTGGATCGGCGGAGTCTGGACCGGCGCCCAGTACCTGACGCGCGACGAAGGGCCGGACCCCGTTCCGGGGGTGTACGCCTACACCGGCTCCGCGTGGGCCAATGAACTTCGCCTCTACGAACTCCGGCAAACCCAGGGCAAGGCTCCCGGCGACGCCCGCATGGGGTATGGCGACGATCAGCCGGTCCTCACGCCGAAGTGGGAATTCCCCGGTAGCGTGAGCGGCGCGTGGAACTCCTCCGGCGAGACGACAGCGATCTCCGGGCTGGCCGCGCGCAACGGCCTCCTCGCCGTGTCGCTGCCCAAACTGAACCAGGTCCTCTTTGTGGACGGCAAAGGCCGCAAAGCCCTGGGTCGGTTCGCCCTGGAAGACCCGCGCGGCCTCGCCTTCGATTCGCAGGGGCGACTCCTCGCCCTTTCCGGTCGCCGGCTCCTCCGCTATACGCTCCCCGCCGATCTTCCCGCTGCGCTGACGCCCGATGAATACCTGGGCGAACCGCTCTCCCGCGCCGCCTTGACGCTCACCGCCAGCGCCAACCCCGAAGCCGCTCGCCTCGCCGCCGACGGCGACTACTCCACCTCGTGGGAGACGCGACTGCCGCAGACGCCGGGGATGTCCCTCACCCTCGACCTCGGCGTGGAGCGGACCTTCAGCGCCCTCACCATGAACAACACCGGCAGCGACGACTTCCCGCGCGGCTACTCCATCGCCCTCTCCGCCGACGGTGAAACGTATGGCGCGCCTGTCGCCGAAGGGAAGGGGAGCGGCTCCACGACTGTCGTCACCTTGCCCCGGCAGGCCGCGCTCTTCGTCAAAATCACCCTCACCGCGTCCGCCGACGCTCACTGGCGTATCAATGAACTCACGCTGTACGACAGGGACCCGAACCGCCGCGACCCCGAACCGAAGCCGTTCACGACGCCGCAGGTTCTCGCCTCGGACCTGGACGACCCGTTCACCCTCATCGCTTCCCGCGCGGGCGAGCTGTTCGTCAGCGACCGGGGGAAGACCAACGCCGTACGCGTTTTCAGCGCTGAGGGCAAGCCCCTGCGGACGATTGGAACGCCCGGCGTACCCAAAGCCGGGCCATACGACCCGACGCGGATGAACCATCCCGCCGGGATGACCCTCGATGGCCAGGGGCGGCTTTGGGTGGCGGAAGAGTATGATCAGCCGAAGCGGGTGAGCATCTGGAAGCCAGACACCGGACAATTCCTCAGAGCCTTCTACGGCCCGCAACGGTATGGCGGCGGCGGCGAACCCGATCCGCGCGACCCGACCTTCT
>JBBRGS010000351.1:0-2587 GCA_038240635.1 Armatimonadota bacterium | reverse complement strand
TCGCCCGCCGTTTCGGGCTGCGAGGAGTCGGCGTTGCGGTAGATGCGGTTCGTCTGCGTGTTGATCGTCACATAGTTGCCGCCGCCCACGCCGAGGGCGTCCACCAGTTTGTTGGAGGTGTCGTTTGGGTTGAGGGGGATGCGGTCGGTGGCGATGAAGTTGACGTTGATCTCGGCGGGGAGGACGGCGGGCGCGATCGCCAGCGCGTCGAGGTCGAGCGTGAAATTCAGCACGCTGGTGTCCTGGATCGGATCGGCGGCGAGGGGTCGCCCCAGATAGACGGTCTGGAGGAGGTTGGTCCCCGGCTCGAAGCGATAGAAGCCGTAGAAGCCGGGCTGGAGCGAGTCTATCTGGACGTAGTGGGTGATGCGCCCGGCGCCCCAGCCGTTGCCCCACGGCGGCCCGATGACCGGCACAGGCCCCTGCGCGGTGTCGCCGGTGGCGTCCAGGGCGAAGAAGTAATGATGGTTGGGGTTGATGCGGCCTCGCACAGTCATCTGGACCAGCATCTGGTGATTGACGCGCGCGTTCAGCCCGGCGGGGGTCTTCGCGCACCCGCCCGCCAGCGTCAGAGCGGCCAGCGCGACCCCGTAAAGCGCGAGTCGGAGAGGGGATGCGAGGCGCGGAAGGGGGAGGGCGTCAACCCGGCGGGGCATGAGGTCTCGCTTTCGTGGGAGGAGAGGGCCGGAGGCGGAGTCAGGGCGCGGGCGCCGTCACGGACGCCGGAGGGTTCGGTATTCCGTCATGATGAGACCGGCGGCGCCTTCCCGCCTCCGTGGAGCGCCTAATCGCACCATATAACAGATTCTTCCTTGAGGGGGCGCCGATTCCTGCCGGGAACGCTCCCCACGGGTCCTGTCTGTATTTGCTATGACACCCTCATGACCGCCACCGACACCTCTCCCGCCACGTCCCCGAACCGCTCAAAGACGGCCAACCGCCTGCGTACGCCCGCCCTCGTCATCGGCTCGGCGGGGGCGCTCTACCTCGCGCAGCCGGGCGCTCAGGGCGCGGGAGGGCTGGCGTGGATCGCCCTCGTCCCACTATTCATAGCCTTGGGGGAGCAAAATCGCCGGGGCGCGTTCGGCGTGGGGTTCGCGTGGGGAGTCGTCTACAACCTTTTGCTCCTCACGTGGCTGTTGCCGTTTGGCATGACTCCGTGGCTCGGCATGACCCTGGTCCAGTCGCTGATCCTGGCGCTGTTCGCCGCCCTGGCCGCGCCCTCACTGCGAAAGGGCGGAGGGAGGGCCGTCTGGGGCGTCGCCGCCTTGTGGGTCATGGCTGAGCAGTTGCGGACGTGGGCGACGTTCGGCCTGTCATGGGGCGACCTGTCGCTCACCCAGGCGTCGTTTCCCTCGGCCCTCCAGATGGCCGGATGGTGGGGCGCCCTGGGCCTCTCCTTCATCGTCGCGCTGGCCAACACGGCGCTGTCGGCCCTCCTTCTCAGTCAGCGGGAAGCGTCTCGCGCGTCGGAGCGTTCCCGGTGGGCCGCTTACACTGCCCTCGCGGTCATTCTCCTCTCCCTCCTCGGCGGGGGAATTTCGCTATGGCGCAAGCGAGCGTTACTGGGCGCTCAGGGCGTTTTGGCGCCCGTGGGCGTTGTGCAGGCGAATGTGGCCCGCACTCCCGGCGCATGGGCCTACGCCGACCCGGAAGCGACCTTCCGCGCTCACGCCCGCGCCACCGAAGCCCTCGCGCGACACGGCTGCCGCAGGGTCTTCTGGCCGGAGACCGCCCTGCCGGAGACGCTGTTCAACGCCCGCGACCGCGCCGCCGCTCTCGCCCGCCGCCTGGGAATCTGGCTCTTCACCGGCGCCGGAGACAGCGAGGGGCCTGACCGTGAGTACAACGCCATCCTCGTCTTCTCGCCGGAAGGGCGCCTGCTCCACGCCTACCACAAGCGGCGCATCGTCCCCTTCGGCGAGTTCGTGCCGTGGCGCGCGTTTCTCCCGTCCCTCGAAGCGTTTGGGGTCCCCGCCACGGACCTCACGCCGGGCGAAGGGAGCGGCCTGGTGGATGCGGGTGGCCTGAAACCTGGCCTCGGCGTCTGCTTCGAGAGCCTCTTCCCCGACCTGGCGCTTCAGGCGCGCCACGAGGGGGCTGACCTGCTCGCCGTCGCCACCAACGATTCGTACTACGGGCGCACTCCCGCCGCCGCCATGCACGCCGCATCCCTGCAACTGCGCGCGGTGGAGACGGGGCTTCCGGCGGTTCAGGCGGCGATCACCGGATACTCGCTCGCCATAAGTCCCGACGGCTCCGTCCTCCGTCGCTCCGGGCTGTACACCGCCGACGCCTTCGCGGTCGCGCTTCCCCGGCCCCTGCCGCCCACCCTGTGGACGCGGGCGCCCTGGCTGGCGTGGCTGATTGTGACGGCTCTGGCGGGGTACGGCGCGGGAATTGGGTTAGAGGGGAGACGCTCACCTCGCCGCCGCGTGACGCCCGCCGACCCTCACGGCGCGAAGACGTGACGTAAGTAACAGGAGGCCACTTGCAGGTTGAGTGCGCCGTCCCTCACTGCGCGAAGTCGTGACTCCGCTGCGGCAGCGGCGCGCGCCCCGTCACCCAGTCCAGCGCGGCGGCCAGC
>JBBRGS010000350.1:0-2598 GCA_038240635.1 Armatimonadota bacterium | reverse complement strand
GAAACTCCTTGTCCTAATCCGAGCATTCTCCGGCTCCCCTGCCCCGCCGCGCACTGTCGCAATCCCCCCATTGGAGGTCAGCGCCATGAAACGACGCGAACTGTTACAGGCCCTTCCCGCAGGTCTTCCCGCCGTCTGGGCAGGGGGAGTGGCGGCCCGCGCGGCGCTGGGCGCCTCCAACGTTTCGGCGGCCCCGGACGCGGCGAGGAAACTCCTGGCGGCGCCCTCCAGGATTGGCGATCTCAAAGAGGACGTCCGGATTCGCCCGCATGATTTGATTCAGAGTCTGATGGCGGATCAGGCGCTCGTCTTCGATGTGTTTGGGACGGTGGTGGACTGGCGGACCTCGCTGGCGGAGGCGGTGGCGCCGTTCGCCCAAAAGAAAGGCGTCGCCGTGGACGGCTCGGCGTTCGCCACGGCCTGGGTGAACGGGTACGCCTCGGAGGTCACGGCGGTCCGCGACGGCCAGGCGCCCTGGACTCCGCTGGAACCGATCCTCCGCGCCGCGCTGGACCCGGTCCTCGCGCAGTTTAGCCTGACGGCCCTGAACGCCTCTGAGCGGGATTCCCTCGCCAAAGCCTGGCGCGCGCTCTCCCCCTGGCCTGACTCGGTGGAGGGCCTGACGCGGCTAAAAAAGAAGTATCTCATCGCGCCGCTGTCCAACGCCAATCTCGGCCTGATGACGTGGCTCTCGAAGCGCGCCGGGCTGCCATGGGACTGCATCCTGTCCGCCGAACTCGCCAAAACGTACAAGCCGAACCCGGCGGTCTATCTCACCGCCGCCTCCACCCTGGGCCTCGAACCGAAGCGGATGGTCATGGTGGCCGCCCACAAATACGACCTGCTGGCGGCGAAGGCGCTCGGTTTCCGCACCGCGTACGTGCGGCGCCCGTTGGAGTATGGCCCCACGCCGCCCGCCGACTTGTTCCCGGACCCTCAATTCACCTGGAACGCGACCGACCTAACAGACCTCGCCGAAAAGATGAACGCCTGAAGCGCGGGCCGACCTCCCGCGCTGCGGAAAGCGGGCAGGAACCGTGGGCATGAGGCGTACGGCAGACGGCGTACGGCAGACGGCTGACGGCAGACGGCAGACGGCAGACGGCAGGAACGGTGGGCATAAGGCGTACGCCAGACGACCGGAGGCGTGCGGAAACTACCCGGCGGCCTCCGGTCGTGGAGACTGACATGAGTTCCGAAGGGCGTGCTAGAGGATGCTTCCCTTCAGGTCATATCCGATATGGTACTTCTCCTTGAATTTATCGCAGCGCATCGCGCTCAGGTCCACTCTCACGCGGCGAAGTTCCTGTTCGGCGTCGCGATGGGAGGTGTACTGGCGATAGAAGAACCGGAACGGATGGGAGCGATGTCGGAAGTAGAGCATATAGAGCAACTCGCCAAAGAGCGGGAACGGGTTGATGACCACGTCCCACTCCTCGACGGCGCGTTCGGCAGGATCGGACATGACGAACCTCTCCCTCTGGCCCGACGCCGGAAAACCGCTCACGGCGGCGGGCGGACCTGCATCGTTCGGCCAAACGATGGGCGCCCTGCAACGATGGGGTCGCTCGGACCTCACCACCCCGCAGGTTGCCTGAATTATAAGGGCGAGCGTATGGGGGTTCAAGGGGGTTCCGGCGTATCTGTCGCCACACGGTCTCAGATGGTCCCTTCCGCTTCATCACCCGTCTCTTTTGCGGGATGAACGGCGGTGGAGCGCTTCCGGCGGGGCGGGAGCGAGGCGCTCTGCTTTTCCTCCGGTTCCTCAGGTGGTATCCTAACGTCAAAGCCCTCCGGCGCGTCCTGGGGCTGCGCCCGTATATCTGTCCTGCCTGTGGGGAGGCGTCTTCGTGACTCGACATGTGATTGGCCTGTATTCAACCCCGGAAGCCGCCCACGACACGGTGGTGGGGCTACTGTCGGAGGGCGTTCCCGATGCGGCGGTCTCCGTTTTGAGTTGGGAGGACCCAACGCGCGGGGAAGAGGTATTGGAATACGATCAGGAGGAGCGCGCCGAAGCGATCAACACGGGGATGTGGAGCGGCGGCGCCCTGGGCGCTTTGGCCGGACTGCTCGCCGGAATCAGCATTCTGGTGGCGCCAGTGGGCGCGGTGGCGGTCATCGGGGCGCTCTCCACGGCGCTGGGCGGGGCGACAGTGGGGGCCACGATGGGGGGCTTTGCGGCTTCGCTGATGAACCTGGGACTGACGCCTCACGACGCCGATCATCTGATGGAGCGGCTGGAAGCGGGCGCCACCGCCGTCGCTGTGGCTGTGCCGATCCACGAAGCGCCCGCCATGGCCGAACGGCTGACGGCTTCCGGCGCGGAAGACGTGAAAACCGCTTAGGGCTGAGGGGACTGAGGCGGTAGCCAGCCTCTCGGTGATGGAGAGGCGAGGAGCGTTTCGATTAAAAAAAGGCCCCTTCCCGGTTGGGAGAGGGGCCATTGGTATGCATTAAGTAGGTCGGCGGAGAAACTGTAGAGAATTGGCAGTGGGTTGGTGTGTCCGCGAAGGCGGGTGTAGGGCCGTAGGCCTCCAGCGAAGGGGTTCGGTCCCTTCTCTCCCCGAACTCGATACTTACTCCACCACCTTACTT
>JBBRGS010000349.1:0-2604 GCA_038240635.1 Armatimonadota bacterium | reverse complement strand
CGCGCCGGAGAGCGGCGAGAGGGAAGGGGGCTGAAGGGCCAGCGCGCGGACGTGGATCGTCTGGCCGGGCTGGTAGAGCGGCTTGTCAGTGGTTATGAGCAGGTTTGCCGAGCGCTTCAGGCTGAGGGCGCGGCTCACCACGTCGGTCTCCCCCAGGGCGTTCACGGTGATCTGCACGCCGTAGCCGCCGGGGTCAAAGTTGGGCACGGTGAACGCGGCGTCGAGCGAGCCGTCGGCGCCGGTTTGGCCGTCGTAGAGGCGACCGGACGGGCCGAAACTCCCTTTGGGCTTCCCGTTGGCGTCCAAGGTAGGCGTGAGTTCGATGAGGACTTTGGCCCCGGCGACTGGCGTGTCGGTGGAGTGGTCCTTCACGATGACGCGCAGGGACGCGGCGCTCTTCACGAGCCAGCTGTTCTGGCCGAGGACCTGCGTCTGGAGGCGAAACTCCTGCGCCCGCGCGGAGGATGAGAAGAGAGCGAGCGAGGCGATGAACAGAACGGTGAAACAGGACACGAACCCGTAACGCGACACGAGACGGCTGGACATGGGAGCCACCTCCTTCATTAGATGCTACGCGGAGCCACCCTTATTCTAACACTGATTGAGAAGGCGCAACGCTCCGATTGCCGGTTTGCCGGGCGTCCTGAATACGCGGGATTCCGTCGCGTCATGCGGCACGCAGGGGAACCCCCCGCCGTCCTCGAAATGGTGACTGCCGCGTTTCCATTCATGGCCTTCACCGCGCGGCACGTCGGCGACACCCGTCCATGCGCCGCGCCTGAAAAGAGGAGACCTCATGCCTAATAACGCTGTTTCGCGCTGGTCCCGGCGCGACGTGTTGGCTTCCGCCGCCCTCATGACCGGCCTGGCGGCGCTCCCCTGGGCCGCGACTCCCGCCCGCGGGGCGGAACCGGCGCCGGAAGCCCCCTCCGACCCCTGGCGCGGCCTCAAAATTGGCGTGGCGTCCTACACCCTGCGGAATATGCCGCTCGACGCCGCCATCCAGGCCATTCGGCGGGTGGACCTGCACTTCGTCTCCATCAAGGACGCGCACATGCCGATGAACTCCACGGCGGAGGAGCGGCGCGCGGTCGCCCGGCAATTTAAGGACGCGGGCATCACCCCCATGAGTTGCGGCAACATCACCATGAAGAACGACGAGGCCGACATCCGCCACGCGATGGAGTACGCCCGCGACGCCGGTATCCCCACCATCGTATGCAGCCCCGACCCCGCCTCCATGCCGCTGCTGGACCGCCTGGTGAAGGAGTATGACCTCCGCCTGGCCATCCACAATCACGGGCCGGAGGACAAGCGCTTCCCCACCCCCGAATCGGTGTGGGACACCGTGAAGCCGTTCGACGCACGCATCGGCCTCTGCGTGGATGTTGGCCACACCGCGCGCGCCCACGCCGACCCCGCCGACGCTATCCGCCGCTACCGCTCGCGCCTCCACGACGTTCACTTCAAGGACATCACGGCGAAGGGCGCAGCGATTGAAGTGGGGCGCGGCGTCCTCGACAAGCGGGCCATCCTTCAGGCGTTGCTCGACATCGGCTTCACCGGCCACGTCGGCTACGAGTACGAGAAGGACGCGAACGATCCGCTTCCCGGCCTCGCCGAATCGGTCGGGTTCACACGCGGCCTGATGCAGACCATGCCGCTGAAGTAGGCGGGCCGCTGGTATAAAAGGCTGTCATCTTCGGCGGCGAGGGAGTTGGGTAGTACCTGAGGGAACGGTTTCGTTTGGACAGGGGATCGCGTGTCCGGGGGCGGCCCCATCCGATCATCTGGATGCATTCACGGAGGTGGACGTTGTACGCTGTTATCATGGCCGGAGGGTCCGGCACGCGATTGTGGCCGGTCTCCCGGCAGCAGAATCCGAAGCAGCTCCACGCGCTCGTCAGCGAGAAGCCGATGATCCAGGAGACGGTGGAGCGCCTGCTGCCCGTTGCCGACCCACAGAATATGTGGGTTGTCACCAATGAAGGGTATGTGGACCGCATCCGCCCATACCTCTCCGACGCGCCGTCCGATCACGTCGTCGGGGAGCCGTTTGCGCTGGGCACCACCCTCGCCATCGGCCTCGCCATGCTCAAGGTGAAACAGGTGGACCCCCAGGGCACGGCCATCGTCGCGTGGAGCGACAGCCACATCAGCCGCAGCGACGACTTCATCGCCGCGCTCCGGCTCGCCGAGAAGGTGGCGCAACAGGCGAACGGTGTCATCGTGGGAGTGCGACCCACCTTCCCCTCCACCGGCTACGGCTACATCCACATGGGCGAAGCGATTCAGGACCTGGACGGCGAAGAGGCGTACTGGATCGAAAAGTTTGTGGAGAAGCCCAATCTGGAAGACGCCGAGAAATATGTCGAGAGCGGCCAGTACCTCTGGAATCCCGGCATCGCGGTCTGGCGGGTTGATAAGCTCCTCACCCTGTTCGAGGAGTTGCGCCCGGAGGAGTACGCCGCGCTGATGCGACTGGAGCCGCACCTTGGCACGCCGCAGGAGGCCGAAGCCATCGCCCGCGAACTCCGCGACACGCCCAAGCTGGCGATTGATTACACCATCCACGAGAAAGCGCCCCGGCTCGCGGTGGTCCCC
>JBBRGS010000348.1:0-2606 GCA_038240635.1 Armatimonadota bacterium | reverse complement strand
CCATGAGCGCGACCGCTCGGCGCTTGCCGGGCCACTCCGGCAGGTTCACGTTCAACGGCGCCGGCTCTGCGGCCCCTGTGAGAGAAGTGGAGCGATTCATGGATGACCCTCCTTGCCGGGGCGTGAACGCGTGGAGCGAGGTCAACGGCGATGGCCGCCTGCGCGGCGTTTCCCGCCTCGCGCGATGACATTCGTGGTGAGGAAGAGCCGCTCCGGCGTGGAGGTTGAAGGCTTTTTCGGGGCCGAAGTGGACGTTTCCAGCGGCTCGACACCCTCCGCGCCCAGCGGATGCTCCGGTGTGGGACTGATGGCCTCTACAATATCAACACTTTCCTGGGCGACGGTCTCGTCGTGATCTTTGTCACTCTCCTTATCGGACAAATCCTGTCCATTCGGCAGATCGGCGGCATGAGTCGACGAAGAGAGTGCATCATCCTCATGCAGCGCGGCGAACAACCTCGCCGCCACCGGGCGGTTCATTCCTGGAGCCTTCGCCAGCTCCTCCAGCGTCGCCTCGCGCATGGCCGGGACCGAGCCGAAATGCTTCAGCAGGGCCGTCCGCCGCGTCCTGCCCACCCCCGCGATCTGATCCAGCATGGAGACGACCGCCTGCCGGCCCCTTAGCGAACGGTGGTAGGTGAGCGCGAACCGATGCGCCTCGTCTCGCAGTCGCTGGAGCATGAAGTTGCCGGGGCTGTGGCGCGGCAGGTCCACCGGCTCGGACTGGCCGGGGATGAACACCTCCTCCTCCCGCTTGGCGAGGCCAATGACAGGGAGTTGGACTCCCAGCTCCTCCATCACGGCGGTGACGGCGGAGAGCTGCCCCTTGCCGCCGTCTATCACCATCAGGTCCGGCAGAGGCAGGAACTTCGGGTCGTGATCCAGCGCGTTTTGCAGCCGTCGGCGGAGGACCTGCTGCATCATCAGGAAGTCGTTCGGCTCGGCGGGCAGACCCTTGATTTTGAAGCGGCGATACGATCCCTTGTCCGGCTTTCCGTTCCGCAGCACAACCATCGAGCCGACCGCTTCGGTCCCCTGGATGTTACTGATGTCGTAACACTCGATCCGTTCGGGCAGCGCGGGGAGGTCGAGCGCGTCCTGTAATCCCTCCATGCCCTCCAGCGCGCGGTTCTTCTCGTCGGAGGCGCGCTGCGTCATCTGCCGGAGCGATTCCCGCCCGTTCGACTCCGCCATCTCCAGCAGCCGCTTCTTTTCGCCGCGCTGAGGCGTCAGCAGTGACACCTTCGACCCACGCCGCTCGCTGAGCCACGCTTCCACCACGTCGGCGTCCGGTATCTCGATGGGGAGCAGCACTTCGCGGGGGATTTGAGCGGCGTCCTGGTAGTACTGCGTCACCATCTCGCTCACGGCGACGGCGAACTCCTCCTCCGCGTCGTTTTCGAGGATGAAGTGATCCTCCCCCACCAGTTTGCCCGCCCGGATGAAGAGGAGCTGGCCCACGGTTTTCCCGTTGTCCCGCGCCAGCGCCACCACGTCCTGATCCACGCCGTCGGGGGTGACCACCTTCTGCCGCTCGATCATCTTCATCACGGCGTCGCGCTGGTCTCGGAAGCGGGCGGCCTGCTCGAAGTTCATCGTGTCGGCGGCGTGAGTCATCAGCCGTTCGAGCCGCTTCACCAGCCGCTCGTGCTTCCCCTCCAGAAACGCGCAGACCTCTCGCGCCACTTCGTGGTACTCCTCCGTATTGATGTAGCCGACGCACGGGGCGAGACACTGGTGAATGTGGTGGTAGAGGCACGGCTTTTTGAGGAGGTTGTCGCTGGAGAACTTGAGGCGGCAGCTGGCGAGCTGGAAGACCTGGCGCAGGAGTTGCAGCGTCTGATACACCGCCTGCGAGTGAGTGTACGGCCCGAAGTACCGGGCGCCGTCCGCTTTGGCCTGCCGCACCACGAAGACGCGCGGGAACTCCTCCTGCATCGTAACCATGAGGTAGGGATACTGCTTGTCGTCCCGCAGGCGGATGTTGAAGTACGGCTTGTGCCGCTTGATGAGCGTGTTTTCGAGGATGAGGGCTTCCACCTCGGTGTCCGTCACCATCAGGTCAAAGTCGGCGATGCGGCCGACGAGGCGCTCCACGCGGGCGGTGTGGCCGTGCCCCTTTTGGAAGTAGGAGCGGACCCGGTTCTTCAGGTTGCGCGCCTTGCCCACATACACGATTACGCCCTGAGCGTCGCGCATGAGGTAACAGCCCGGCTTATCGGGCAGCAGCGCGAGTTTGTCTTGTACGGCCTGAGTCATGGCGGGCGAGGGTCCTGTGGGCGGCGAGGCGAAGGTCCTGTGGACGGCGAGGCGAAGGTTCACAAGCGCCTCCATTGTATCGCATCCGGAAGAGGGAGAGGCCCGCGACAGGCGGGCGCATCGGCTTCTCCCCAAGGAAAGAAAAAGTCGGACAATTGCCTGAAAGGGTTGGGAACTTCTCCGCCGACGCTGCGATAAGGAGAGTGTAAGGCCCGGAGACCCCTCGCTAACGGGGAATGACCTTCCCCCGCAGCCTTCTTTTCCACACCTTTTCTTTCAGGAGACGCTCCAGATGAAGACCCTCAAACTGATCGGCGTGACCCTCTTCGCCGTCAGCAGCCTGTCCG
>JBBRGS010000347.1:0-2608 GCA_038240635.1 Armatimonadota bacterium | reverse complement strand
AATCGCTTCCACAATCAGTGGGCAAAGGCTGTTGCCAAACTGCCGGTACGCCTGCGTATCCGAGACCACGATGGGCAACTCGTCCGGGAAGCCCATCAGCCGGGCGCACTCTCTCGGCGTCAGGCGGCGCGGGTTGCGGCCTGGCTGCGCGATCAGGATTTCCGAGCCGTCCTTGTGATACCGGGCGGAGAGTGTGCGAGTGACGACATCCTCATCGGGATTGACGAGGCCAAACCCGAATCCGTTTCCGCGCGCCTGGTGCTTGCGGGCGTACTCCTGAAGGTAGTCCCACAGGTGATCGGAGAGGGTATATTTCGCGTCCGGCTCCGGCTCCAGGATGTCACGCAGCGCGGGCCGACGCCGGGTCGGTTTGTCGGGGAACCGGAACGGAGGCGGCGAGGGCCAGACCTCCTGATCAAAGCAGACGATGAAGACGCGCTCCCGGTGCTGAGGCGTGTAATCGGCGGCGTCCATCACCTGATGAAAGACCCAATAACCGATTCCCTCCAGCGTCTCCCGGATCACGCGCCACGTGTTCCCCTTGTCGTGCGACAGGAGGTTCCGAACATTCTCCAGCAGGACGGCCGGCGGCCGCTTCACCTGAACGATGGTCGCTAAATAGAAGAAGAGGGTCCCCTGCGTGGCGCAATCGAAGCCGTGAGATCGGCCCAGGCTGATCTTCTTGCTCACTCCGGCGATGGAAAACGGCTGGCACGGAAAGCCGCCCGCCAAAACATCGTGGTCGGGTATGGCGTCAGGGGCAATCCGAGTAATATCACCGGCTGGGCGCTCTCCAAACCAGGCCTGATAGGTCTTCTGCGCGAAGGCGTCCCACTCACTGGTGAAGACGCAGCGGCCTCCCGCTCGCTCCAGCCCCAGCCGAAACCCTCCGATCCCCGCGAACAGGTCCACAAACGTGAAGGGAGAGGGGTCGCTCAGGAGCCGTTTCTGGGCGCCAGGCGCCGCGCCGGAGAGGGGGAGGCTGCGCGAGTTCGGGGGAGTAGCCCTGGCATGGGGGAGGGGAACGGGGGACATGGGATCGAATCCGACGATCAGGGCATGACAGTGAAACGCTTCACTGTTTATAGTGGGCCAAAAATCGCCGCGACTGGAGGTTACAGCCTTTGGCGCACCGTTTCCAGTACCTCCGCAAGTCGGCTTTCACGCTTCTCCAGGAGGGTGTCAAGGTCGGATTGATACGCGGCGGCGCGGTCGGCGTTCTTCATGGCCTTGAGGTTGATCGCCACGTTGAGAGCGGCGCTTTGCAGGCAGGCGTCCGCCGCGAGCGCGCCCACGCCCACGTCGGAGACGGTTTGCGGGTTGCCAATCGGCGCGAGGTCGGCGCACAGGGAGATCAGTTCGCGGGCGGCGCGGGCGGTCGCCATCGGGGCTTCCGTCGCCGTGATGAGCGACGCCTGAATCGCCTCGGACCGCGCGGCTTTCTCCTCGTCGGTCACGCGCGGGAGCCGATACGCCGCGCTCACCTCGCCAAACGCCTCGATGTCGGCCTGCGCGAGGCGCGTCAGTTCGGCGCGGAGGGCTTCGCTCCGCTCCAGGATGCGCCGGGCTTCCGGCTCCACGTCGCGGAACTTCTCGCGGCCCACGGTGTACTGGCCCACCATGCTCACGAGGCCCGCCGCGACCGCGCCCAGCAGAGCCGCCGCGCTGCCGCCACCCGGCGTGGGCGCTTTGGACGCGAGGTCGTCCAGGAACTGGTGGATCGTCTGATCGGTGATCAAGCGGCCTCCGTCTCGTCGGTCGTCTCCCCGGACGGGGAGAGGGTCTGGCAAACCGGGAATGTCCGGCGACATGGTGATTCGTCGGTTCCATGTGAAGCAAATCGGCGGGAAGCGGCCCGCCTTCAGCGCGATGGAGTCACCTCAATGAAGCGCCGGAGATGGTCGGCCACCCAGTCCGGCTCTTCCTCGGTGAGCATGTGGCCGCCGTTCTCCAGCAGGTGAAGCTCCGAGCCGGGGACCGCCTCGTGCAGGCGGCGGGGCGAACTCAGCGGGACCACATTGTCCCATTTCCCGTGCAGGATAAGAAGCGGCATGGCGAGGCGGGGGAACGACTCGGTGACGGCGGCCAGTTCGGCGGGGCGCAGTTCGCGGCAGATTCGCTGATACGCCTTCGCCCCGGCGACATCGCTCACGCCCAGGGAGAACTCCTCCACGGCGGCGTCGGTCAGCCGGTCGGGGTGGACATAGACCTGCTGGAGGCCCATGCGGATGAACGCGCGGCAGAACAGCATGGTCGGCAGCCAGGCCATCGGGAGGCGGGGCAGCGTGACGAACGGCGGCTCCGGCTGCGGATAGGCGACGCTCCCCACCAACGCGAGGCGCTCCACCCGCTCCGGCGCGGTGAGGGCCACCAGCAGCGCGACTCCGCCGCCCAGCGAGTGCCCGACGAGCGTCACTTTCGGCAGGTCCATCGCGTCCATCGTGGCGAGGACGGCGCGGGCCAGGCCGGGCAGGCTGTAATCGGCGCGAGACGGCTTGCCGCTGCGGCCAAAGCCGAGGAGGTCCATCGCATGGGTGTCGAGGCGGTCGCGGAGCCGGTTCTGGACGTGCCGGAAGGTGTACGAGGAGATGCCCAGGCCGTGGAGCAT
>JBBRGS010000346.1:0-2609 GCA_038240635.1 Armatimonadota bacterium | reverse complement strand
GAAGACGCGAAACGCGGATCGGGGGCGGTCGCCAGCCCCAGCAGCAGCGGGCCGTACAACATGACCCATCCGCCGTGCTCCGGCGGCCATGGCATACGATGGCGGCGCCGGGCGGGATGCGGCGAGGGAGAAGTGGAGGCGGGAAGAGGGGGCGAAAGAGGCATACGCGGGCCTGGTCGTCAACCGGCATGGAGGCCGTTATCGGCTTCATGATAAACAATCAGGACAGAAACATCCAGAATGATGGAGATGACAGAAAGCCGGGATTGACGCCATTCGCTTGTGGAGCGGGTGATAGCGTCCTGAAGGGGCGCGGGAGAACGGAAGGGGTGGCGTTACAGAGTTCCGGGAAGCGCCCCTGGACTGAACGGAAGTACTTTGTTCGGACCGGTCGCTCTCAAAAGATGGAGAACAACGGTGTCATGAGCGCGAGGGCAGAGGGCGCTACAGGCGTGAGTTGGCCACAAACGCCTGTTCCAAGTGGAGGTGAGGAGGCTCGAACTCCTGGCCCCTTCCGTGCAAAGGAAGCGCTCTCCCAGCTGAGCTACACCCCCGTCAGCGCTCGGCCAGGCCGCAACGCTTCGGTCCCGCTCCTCATCTCCTAAAATATGGGCCTGGCTGGATTCGAACCAGCGACCTCACCCTTATCAGGGGTGCGCTCTAACCAACTGAGCTACAAGCCCTCCGCACTGTAGCGACTTCTTAGGGCCGAGGCTATTTTAACAACGCCTCCGTCACAAGGTCAAGCCGGGTTTTACTCCCTTCACTCCTTCCATCCCGCCAGGATAAGCCAAAGGGCCGCCGATTCTCCCGGCGACCCTCTGCGATTCCCTGAATGTCCGCCATGATCGCCGCTTTTCAGGCGTTCACGACGAGAACGGGCGGTTCAGTGGTCCGAATCCCGATGCGTGTCCCGGCGCTCATCTCGCCGATGGCGAGCATTATCCGCCCGGCGGTCGGTCAGACGCGTGCGGTACTCAGTGTTCTGGTCTCTGCGTCCCCGAACCACTCGTCCGTCAGAGAAGACATCGCCGGCGCTGCCATTTCGGTCGTAACGCGCGGAATCCTGGCTCCATGTTTGATCATACGAGGAGTCGTTGCGGGTGTCGCTCCGGCCATAAATGACGTCTCGATTGTCGTTGCGATCATAATTCCGATCCGCCGAGTTCGAGCGCTGGCCCCGAATGACTCGGTGGGAGAGATCCGGGTCCCGGTCGCTGCGACGGCGGTAGAACGGGTCGCGCTTTTCGTCTTTTTTGGCGTCCTCATACCGCTTGTAGGCGTAAGCGGCCGCGGCGCCGGCGACGACTCCGTTGGTGGTTTTTCCCGTGAGCAGTTGCTGTGCGGCCACTGCCCCCAGGGCGATGGCGGTGTTTTTGCGGCCTTTGGAACTGGCCTGGGCCGAGGACGGCAGGATCAGCGCGCCCGCCACCAGGGCCGACAACGCCAGTCCTACCCCCACCTTACGAGACGCGAACATCGTGCCACCTCCACTTGCCAATGGCTCCCTCAAACGCCGGTTCAGTATCAACAGAGCGAAACACTGGATCGCTCTCGCCCTCACTCGCAAAGGGCGGGGTCGCGGCGCGGTTCAGGAGCGGATACCGGTTAGATACAGCGAACGCGCCCCCGGTTCCCGCCAATTTCAGAGCCTTCCTCACGCGGCGGGACGCTGAAGAACCGTCCTGCTGCTGGAGAAGCATCCCACGGACGCCGAACACCCCTCCTCCCGGTAGCGAGGATAAAAGGGGCGCTGGATGCGTTCAATCGCTTGAAAGAGATTACGGAGACTTAAAGAAGACTTCGGTGATGAGCAATCCGTCTCGCGGCGAGGACGCGATGCCGATGCCGACTCGGTTGAAATCCGGGCTGAGCACGTTCGCTCGATGTCCGGGGCTGTCCATCAGCAGTTGATGAGCCAGAGCCAAAGTCGGAGCCTGCGCGAGGTTTTCACCCATCGCCAGATAGCGCAAACTGTGCGCCGCGCACCGGTCCCAGGGCATTTTGCCGTCCGGCGAGGTGTGCGAAAAGTAGTGGCGCCGCAGCATATCGCCGCTGTGTTCCAGGCCCACTTCCTGAATCTGATTATCCCACACCAGCGCCTTCAATCCATGCACAGCCCGCTCACTATTGAGCATCTTCAGCATCTCCCTGCCCAGTTCGGTGGGAGTTTGGTGGGAAGGGGTGTAAGCGACCTGAGTGTACTGTCCGGCGGGAACGGAGGATTCCTCCGCTTCCGTCTCCCATTCCGTCCCCGGATTTTCCAAAAGGTCGGTCGGATCGGAGTTCAGTACTTCCGTCAGTCTGGTTTCGGCGTCCTGGCCATTCAGAAGGGTGGAACGGGTAAAATGCATCACTCTCAGGGGAACCGTTTGAGGCTGCGCGGGTTTCGGAGCGGCCTCGGTTTTCGCGGTGGATTTCGAGGACTTTGTCTGAGTGGGGGGAGTTCCTGTGGCTTCGGCATGCGCCGGTCCCATCAAGGGAAGTGCGAGAACGAACGCCAGGGTGAAACCCATCGGCGTGATCCAACTATTGTTCAAGGAAGTCGCTCCGGTTATCCGTAAATAGGTCTGGATGAATCAGGGAGCGGCATGATCCGCGTGGGTTTT
>JBBRGS010000345.1:0-2635 GCA_038240635.1 Armatimonadota bacterium | reverse complement strand
CGCTGTTGTGCATGGCTTCTGGTGGCACGGCGAGGGCATCGGGCTGGATGAAGGTCCCGGCGTGGCCCTCGGCTCGCGGTTCGGCAAAATCACCACCGTGAGCGATTACGTGGCGAACTACTCCGTGACAAGCGGCGTCCCACTCCCCGCCCTGAAACAGAAGCCACAGCCTCCCACGCCGCCGCTCGACCGCTCAAAGGTGTATATCGCCCTCACGGTCTCAGACGGGGACAACCTTGTGACGTGGCGCGACTTCTTCCGGGGGCAGTTCAACGACCCGCTTCACGGAACGTTCCCCATCGCGTGGGGCATGGCTCCGTCGCTGATTGACGTGTCGCCGGTGCAGGCGCAATGGTTCTACGACCACGCCGCTCCCACCGACGAGTTCATCTGCGATGTCTCCGGCGCGGGCTACATTGACAATACCGAGTGGGCAACCGCCCTGAAGGACCGGCGCGGAGCGCTCGCTTCCTTCGGCCAACTCACCGAAGATTACATGAAGCGGATGGATATGAAGACGGTGCGGTTCATGCGGCCCGGCGTCACCGACATTCTGGAGGCGGGCCAGGTGATGAAGGGCGTGGACTTCTTCATGCCGGATTACGGTAACGGCGGCATCCACGACTACGCGCGCCTCACGTACACGCTGCCGACCGGCCAGGCGGTCTTTCGCGCCCTCACCGATTCGGGAGCGGAGGGACGCGCACGGCAAATCCGGGAGCGTGTGGGGACGACCCGCCCGGCCTTCGTGAACGCCTTTGTGACGAACTGGGGGATGAGCCTCGCAGAGATCAAGGCGATGCTGGACGCGCTGGGGCCGGAGGTTGTGGCGGTCACGCCGTCGCAGCTGAACGCGCTGTATCGGCAGTCCCGCAAGCCGTAGTCGGGCGCTTCGGCTTCGGTTGGGGGGTGGTCTCCTCCCGATGGAAGCCCTTTACGTAACCGGGCGACCGATCTCCCAGTGATGGCCGAACGGGTCCAGGATGCGACCCAATCGCCAGCCGTGCTCCTCCTGCACCGGGATGACTTCGGTCGCTCCGGCGACAACGGCCCGCGCGAGCATGGCGGCGGGGTCCTCCACGATCAGCAGCATCCGCACGGAACAGCCGCCGAGACCTTCGGGACTGAAGTTTTGATGGTCCGGGGACTCCTCGGCGACCCAAAAGTCGGCGCCGTCCACGGAGAGTTGGGCGACCCCGCCCTCGTCCACGCGGTACACCACCTGCGCGCCGAACGCGGCTTGGTAGAACTCGATGGCCTCGGCCCAGCGGCGCACGGACAGGGTGGCGGTGATCTTCGAGGTGAAGGGGCGAGGCGTGTCGGAGATCGTCATGGCGTCTTCCCTTTTCCTTGCGAAGGAGGCGTTCCGTTCCCCTCCACTTTCGCGTCGGGAGGAGCCTTGTACCCCTTCCAGAGCCAGACGAGAGCGTCGGGGAGCGTTTGGCGCGTCACCCGGCCATCGGTGTGCCCGGCGGCTTTGGCGAACACGTAGCGATACGGGTATCTTTTCGCCTTCAGGGCGGCGGCCATACGCTGGTTCGCCAGCACCCAGTTGTGCAACGACGCCTCATCGCGCGTGGAGCCGTTGTCGTTTTCGCTCACTTCCAGCCAGACCCGCAGCGGCTTTCGCTTCGCCTTGGGGATCAGTCGCGCGTGATACTCCCAGGCGCCGCGCGGAGTCTCCGGGTTCTCCGGCCACTGCTGATTGACATAGGTGCCGGAGTAGGTCAGGACCCGGCGGAACAGGTCGGGACGAAACCACGCCAGCGTGAAGGCCGCCGCGCCGCCGGAACTGCCGCCCATGGTCGCCCGCCCGTTCGGGTCACGGGTGAAGCGGAGGTAGAACTCCTCCTCCACGCGGGGCAGGACCTCCTTCTCGATGAAGCCCGCGTAGGCGCCGGAGACGGTGTCGTATTCGAGGCCGCGCTCGCTGCCCTGAGCGTCCCCGCCGCCGGAGTTGAGCATGACGGCAATCATCACGGGGACCTTGTGATCGGCGATCAGGTTATCGAGGACGGTGGGCAGCAGGTTGCGATACCCCATGCCGTCCTGCACGACAAGCAGCGGTGCGCGCTGGCCCCACACATACTGCCGGGGGATGTAGACCGCGCCTTTGCGCTCGTAGGGAACGACGCCGGTCACGCCTTTGGCGATGCCAGGATAGGTGTGGCTCCATTCGGACTTCAGCGTAAACTCGTGAACGATGCCTTCAGGGACGCCTTCGCGCTGCTTCGTCTCCGGCGCGTCGGCGTAGGTCGGCCCGATGACTACCTCGGACTGATCCTTCGGTGACCTGGCGGCGGCGGGGAGCGACACGACGCCTGAAAGCAGAAGAAGCGCGAGCGTCCAAAGACGCGCGTCTCTCTGTGGAATAATACTGTTAGGGATGAGAGAGAAGCGCATACGGATTCCTTGACGATAACTGGCGACTGGGGCAGGGGACTGTTTCCCCGCTTCTATCAGGACTGCAAAGGCAGCCCCGTGTCGAGAACTTTCTCCCAGACCCTTAGCGAGCCAGCGCCAAACAAAACTACCCGGAGTTCGCTGAGGGCGCCGGGGTGAGATTCGCAGAAGGACACCAGCGTGTTAAGGGCGATACCGGCGGCCTCCTCGTGGGGGTAGCCGAACGCCCCGG
>JBBRGS010000344.1:0-2692 GCA_038240635.1 Armatimonadota bacterium | reverse complement strand
CCTCGCTCCACGCGTTCACGCCCCGGCAAGGAGGGTCATCCATGAATCGCTCCACTTCTCTCACAGGGGCCGCAGAGCCGGCGCCGTTGAACGTGAACCTGCCGGAGTGGCCCGGCAAGCGCCGAGCGGTCGCGCTCATGGCTCACGGCCTGGTGATCGAGACCTCGGCGGGCTGGATCGGCGTGGGGCTGGACGTAGAACTGCGGCTCACCGAGATCGTCATGCCGCGCTCCACGCCCGAAGAGGCCGCCGACGCCCTCGGCGTGACCGACCTTCGCCCGGCGGAAGCGCCGCCATCGGTCGAACCGCTCCTTGATCAGCTCCGGCGCTACTTCGCGGGTGAACCCGTCGCGTTCGACTGGCCGGTGAATCTCTCGCGCCTCACGCCGTTTCAGCAGGAGGCGCTCCGCCTCTGCGCCACCATCCCCTGGGGCGAACTCCGCTCCTACGGCTGGATCGCCGACCGCATGGGCCGCCCGCAGTCGGCGCGCCCGGTGGGGCAGGCGATGCGCGCCAACCCGATCCCCATCCTTATCCCGTGCCACCGGGTGGTGGGGGCGGACGGGCGACTGATCGGCTACGGGGGCGGCATGGAGTGGAAGACCCGCCTCCTCACGATGGAGGGCGCGCTGCCCGCCCCCTGAACGCCGCTGCTCTTCGGCCTCCCCTTGCGGCCCGCTTCATAACCCTTCACCATGGGATGCGGGCCGAGGGCGCGCCTCATCCTCTGCGCTTCCGCTTGATTGACTCGCCCGACCCTTCAGGAGATGTGTATGCGCGGGTTCCTCCTTCGCCTGTTTGTCAGCATCCTCGCTCTGTGGCTCACAGGCGTCCTCGCGCGGCAGATTGGCCTCGATCTCAGGGTGGATTCATTCTGGGCGGCGCTGGGGGCTGTATTGCTGCTGGGGCTGTTCAACGCCACCCTGGGGCCGCTCCTCAAACTCGTGACTCTGCCGCTCAACTGTCTCACGCTGGGGCTGGTGGGGTTCTTTATCAACATCTTCCTCTTCTGGCTCGTCAGCGCGATCATCCCCGGCTTCGAGGTCGCGGGTTTTCTCGCCGCGTGCTTCGGCTCGCTGGTGATGGGCTTTCTCAACGGGGTTCTCACTTCTCTGCTGGCAAAAAAGAAGTAACACGGAGAGCCGGAGGGAGACGCCGCAGGTAGGCGCCATCTCTCCCCTGTTCCCCCCACAATGAACGGCGGGCGCACATGGAACTGGTCATCATCACCGGGATGTCGGGCGCGGGGCGCACCATCGTCCTGCGCCGCTTCGAGGACCTGGGCTACTTCTGCGTGGATAATCTGCCGCCGCCCCTGCTGCCCGCCTTCGCCCGGCTGACGGAATCGGAGACGAAGGTGAGCCGGGCCGCCGTGGTGATGGACCTGCGCGCGCGGCCCTTCTTCGACGGCATCGCGGAGATCGTCAAGGGCGTGAGCGAGTCCGGCCTCCAGCCGTTCATCCTCTTCCTGGACGCGAGCAACGAAGCCCTCATCCGGCGCTTCAAGGAGACCCGGCGCAAGCATCCCCTCTTCTCCAGCCGCCAGGGGGTGATGGAAAGCATCATCGCCGAGCGAACGATCCTGGAGGATGTTCGCGCCCTCGCCGACAAGGTGATTGACACCTCCGCGATGGCCGCCAAAGACCTCCGCACGGAGATCACCGCCAGTTTCCGGGAGACCGGCCTTTCCGGTCCCACCATCACCGTGCGGTCGTTCGGGTTCAATTACGGCCTGCCGCTGGACGCCGATCTCGTCTTCGATGTGCGTCATCTCATCAATCCCCATTACGTTCCGGCCTTGCGCGGGCTGACGGGTCGCGACGAGGAGATCGTGCGCTACGTGGAAGCCGACCCCGACACGGCGCCGTTCGTGGATCGCCTGAAGGAGTTCGTCAGTTTCACCCTGCCGCGCTACATCGAGGAGGGGAAGGCGTATCTCACCATCGCCATCGGCTGCACCGGGGGCCGCCATCGCTCCGTGATGATCGCCGAGCAACTGGGCGCGCATCTCTCGGCGCAGGGATACCGGGCGCTGGTGCGTCACCGGGATGTGAACAAGGGCGGCTAATGACACTCCCTTCGCCGGCGACAGGCATGGCCGGAGGAGGGAGACGTGGCGTCATCCCCAGGGGTGAGGCGGGCCTGGAGCCACGACGCGGGATGGAAAAGGTCGGGCGCTGTGATCCATCGCTTCTTCGAGATGTTCAAGTGGCTCTATCCCGGTATGCGGGTGAAGCGGTGGCTGTTCGTGGTCCTGATTGGATCGCTGCTCATCGCGGCGGGGTTGTTCCTCGCGCTCAGTTTTGCCGTGCTGGATATGCTGAACTGGGTTGGCCGGCTCGTGTTTTATGGCACGGCGCAACTGTTGCCTCAGTATGCGGTCTCGGCGGGGCTGGTCGTCATCCTCCTCGGCTTCGGCGCCATGACTCTGGGCATCCGACAGATTGTCAAAAGCATCACCGCCGCCGTCAATCCTAATGAGATTGGGCGCATCACTGATATTGTGTACAAGCGGCGCTTCCTCGCGCAGGGCGAACGCATCGTTGTCATCGGCGGGGGCACCGGCCTCTCCACCATGCTGCGCGGCCTGAAGGAGTACACCAGCAACATCACGGCGGTGGTCACGGTCACGGACGAAGGCGGCAGTTCCGGCAGGCTGGTCCGCGAATTTGGCGTGCTGCCGCCGGGGGAT
>JBBRGS010000343.1:0-2718 GCA_038240635.1 Armatimonadota bacterium | reverse complement strand
CTCCGACCCAAACTGAGACGACCCAGACGAACCACTTCTTCGCGTCCGTGTGCGCCTACGTCAAGCTGGAACAGTTGAAACAGACCACCTCCCTCAATCACTTCGCGCTCCGATCCAAGATCTATCTAGCCGCCTAGAAGTCCGCGTTCGCCGAACTTCAACGTCTTCGAGAGACCTCCCACGCTAACCCCCACCTTACGACTGCGTAAGGTGAGTTACAAAGATGCCGTCAGCCTCAAGCGGTCATCCGACCCCTTCTTTCCTGAGTTCCACGGGCTTGCGCCCGGAACGGAGAGCGATACGATGAACTTTCTCCAGGCCATCAGCGCTCTTCTTTTGGGGGCGACCCCATCCGCCGCGATGGCCGCGATGCCCACGACGCCCTCCCCTCCCCGATACTTCGTCGTGAAAGTGGTGGACGACGCCACGAACCGGGGCGTGCCCCTCGTCGAACTGCGGACCCCTCATCTTGTGCGGTACGTCACCGACAGCGCCGGCGTGATCGCAATGGACGAACCCGGCCTCGAAGGCCAGGAGACCTTCTTCCACGTCTCCAGCCCCGGCTACGAGGTCCCGGCGGACGGGTTCGGGTACCGAGGCGTACGGCTCCGCGTGAAAGCCGGGGAGACCGCCCGCATCCGAATGAAGCGCCTCAGCATCGCCGAGCGCCTCTATCGCATCACCGGCGAAGGCATCTACCGCGACAGCGCGCGGGCGGGGCTGCCCGTCCCCCCCGGCCTGTCACTCCTCAACGCCCAGGTGGTGGGGCAGGACACCGTGGATCAGGCGGTCTACCACGGCAAACTCTTCTGGATATGGGGCGACACCAGCCGCCTCAGCTATCCCCTGGGCAACTTCCACACGACCGCCGCCACGTCGCCCCTGCCCGGCGAAGGAGGCCTCAACCCCGGCCAGGGGATACGGTTGACCTACTTTACCAACAAGGACGGCTTCACGCGCGAGATGACGCCCTTCTCCGAGACCGGCCCCACATGGATTGACGGGTTGACAACCTTAACAGAGGACGGACGCGAACGCCTCTTCACCCTCTACGCCAACGTCCGGGGCGATATGTCCGTCGTAAGCCGAGGGCTGGGCCGCTTCAACGACGAGGAAGGCCGCTTCGAGAAGATCGCTGAGTTCCCGATGGACTCCCCCATTCTGCCGCGCGGCCATGCGTTCAAAGCGCGGCAACACGGAACCGATTACATCTTCTTCGCCTCCGCCTACCCTCTCGTGCGGGTGAAGGCGAACGCGGCGGACCTCCGCGACCCCTCCCACTACGAAGCCTTTACCCCCCTTCAGGCCGGAAGTCGCTTCGATCCCCGCCATCCCGAAACGGCCCCCCTCGACCGCGATGCCTCAGGGCGGTTGCGCTACGCCTGGAAACCCAACACCTCGCCCGTGGACCTCGACGCGCAGGAGCGCCTCATCGCCGCCGGAACGATGAAGCCGGAAGAAGCGCTGCTGCGACTGCAAAACCCCGACACTGCGGAAACCGTGTACGCCCACGGCGGATCGGTGTACTGGAACGCCTACCGCAACCGCTGGGCGCTGATCACCACGCAGCGAGGCGGCTCGCCCTCCAATCTCGGCGAAGTCTGGTACGCCGAGGCCGAGACGCCCGTTGGCCCATGGAACTACGCGCGCAAGATCGCCACCCACAATAAGACGAGTTTCTACAATCCGAAGCAGGACCCGTTTTTCGACGAAAAGGGCGGCCAATTCCTCTATTTTGAAGGAACCTACACCTTCACATTCTCCGGAACCGAGGAGGCCGCGACGCCCCGCTACGACTATAACCAGATGATGTACCGCCTCGACCTCGCCGACGCTCGGCTGACGCTCCCCACACCGGTCCACCCTCTTCCCTGGGCCAAAGGGGAGGGTCGCCCTGCGCCGTTTTGCGCGCCGGATCGGGCGGGGCCGGGCCTCGTCCCAGCGTTTTGGGAGGCCGGGACGGGACGGCTGTCCGTCGGCGCTGCGGGAGATACCGCCACATCCGGGGCGAAGGTTCTCTTCTACGCCCTCCCCGCCAGCGCGGAGAAGCCCTCCCCCGCCACCCTGCCGCTCTACGAGTGGACGCGGGATTCGGACGGCGCGCGAGTCTATTCCACGGACGAGGAAGCGGGGCCAGACGGCTATCGGCGCGCGCCTCAGCCGGTCTGCCGAGTCTGGCGCAACTTGTGTCCGGTGGACCTGAGTGGCGAGGCGGCCACGGCACAGAGATAGCTGGAGGGCGCCGGGGCAGGCATCTCCGGCGCCGGGCGGGAAATCCTACTTCAGGGAAGGGCGCTCTCTCGCCGGAACGTTTCGGCGCGCCCTTCCGTTGACCTTATGAGACACTCCACCATGGCAAAGGAGATTCGCATGATATTAGAAGGAAAAGTCGCTCTCGTCACTGGAGGCGCGCGCGGGATCGGCGCCGACATCTGCCGCGTCCTCGCCCGCGAAGGCGCCACCATCGCCATCAATTATGCGTCCAGTTCTGAGAAGGCCGAAGCCGTCGTCCACGAGATCGCAAGCCAGGGCGGACGCGCCCACGCCTTCGCCGCCGACGTGCGCGATCCCGCAGCGGTTCAGGCGATGGTCACGCAGGTCATGGACGCCTTCGGGCGCATCGACGGCCTCGTCAACAACGCCATCGGCGGGCGGCAGGACGGCTCGCTGGAGGCCAACACGCTCGACAGCTACCGCAATATGTTCGACTACGGCTGC
>JBBRGS010000342.1:0-2739 GCA_038240635.1 Armatimonadota bacterium | reverse complement strand
TCGCTCACCACCGTTGCTCCGGAGCCAACCGTGGCCCGGTAGCCGTAGTTGAGGAGGGCGGGCGCCCAGCCGTTGGCCTGAAGCAGCCGCGCCACCGTCAGCGCGAGGCCGGTCTTCCCCGTGCCGCCCACCGTTAAATTGCCGACGCTCATCACCGGGCACGGCAGGCGCACCTCCTCCAGCAGGCCGGTGTCGTACATCCCCCGGTACATCCCGATGATGGCGCCATACAGCGGGGTGAGCGCGGTGAGACCGGCCCGCGCCAGCCGCGCCGCCAGCCGCGTGTCGTCGCCGGAGAGGATGCGGAGGAGGCGTTCCTGCCGCGCGAATTCAGGCGTGGAGGGCAGGGGAGTCATCGAGGCGTCTTTCCCTGTGGCGGCAGGAGCGACAGGAGGAGTTCGGCGTAGCGAGCGGACGCCCCCCGATGCGCGGCGACGACCTCCAGCGCCCGCGTTTTGATCGCCTCGGCCTTCTCTGGATGGGTGAGAAGATCGGCCATTCCCGCCGCGAGCGACTCCGCGTCCGTCACACGGAACCCGACGCCCGCGCCGATCAGCAGCTCCGCGAGGTCCCGAACATTTTGCGTGTGCGGCCCCAGGAAGACCGGCTTACCCTGCGCCACGGGTTGCAGCGGGTTGTGCCCGCCGATGTTGGTCAGCGTGCCGCCCACGAACGCCACATCACCGACGGCGTAGACCTGGCCCAGTTCGCCCATTGTGTCGAGGAGGACGACATCGGCGCCAAGGAGGGGCGCGGTGCGGCGGCCTGCCGTAAACCCATTGGACAGCGCCAACGCGGCCACTTCCTCCGTCCGCTCCAGGTGACGGGGCGCCAGCACGAGCCGCAGTTCCGGCAACCGGGGCCGCAGGGCCGTCAGGACCTCCAGCAGGGCGGCCTCCTCGCCGGGGCGCGTACTGCCCCCCACGATCACGGGAGCGCCGTCGGGCAGCCCCAGGTCATGGCGGAGGCGCAGCGCGTCTTCGGGTGAGAGGGGTCCGTCCTCGGCGTCGAACTTGGTCTGTCCCAGGACGCGCACGCGATCCGTCGGAGCGCCCAGGGAGAGCGCGCGGCGAGCGTCCACCTCCGACTGCATCCCGAAGGCGCTCACCAGCCCGTAAGCCCAGCGCATGAGGCCAGAGACTCGCCGCGCCCGCCGATACCCGCGCTCGGAGATGCGACCGTTCGCCACCATCACCGGAATCCCCAGACTGCGGAGGCGCGAGAGGAAGTTTGGCCAGAACTCAGCCTCCATCAGGATGACGGCGCGGGGCCGCACGCGGCGCAGGCTGCGCCCCACGACGAGGAGGAGGTCCCACGGGTAGTAGAAGACGGCGCTCGGCGGGGGAGTCAGTTTATCGGCCATAGCGCGGCCCGCCGGGGTGAGCGTGGAGAGGACGATGGGGAGGTCGGGCGCGCGGTCGGCGAGGGCGCGCAGCAGGGGAGTCGCCGCCGCCACTTCTCCCGCCGACACCGCGTGAATCCAGACGGGCCGGGGCGCATTTTGAGGCGTGATCGGAGAGCCGCCGAACCGCTCGCTCCAGCCCTCCCCTTTGCCGAGGACCGCCTTACGGTACGCCAGCCAGAGCAAAAGGGCCGGTAAGCCGAGGAGTTGCAGCAGGTTATAGAGTGTCCACCAGGCCCACGGGGGCATCAAAACCTCACGGCGCGGCGTCGTCTTCCTGGAATTGGGCGCGATGGAGGCGGCTGTATTCGCCGCTGTGAGCGAGCAGCTCCTCCTCCGTCCCCGATTCGAGGATGCGGCCCGCCTTCAACACGAGGATTTGATCGGCGCGGCGGATGGTGGAGAACCGATGTGCGATGACGAGCGTGGTGCGGCCCCGCATCAGCCGCTCCAGCGCGTCGGCGACCAGCCGCTCCGATTCGGGGTCCAGCGACGACGTGGCCTCATCCAGGATGAGGATCGCCGGGTCCTTCAGGGCCGCGCGGGCGATGGCGATGCGCTGCCGCTGCCCCCCGGAGAGCTTCGTGCCCCGCTCGCCCACCAACGTGTTGTACCTCTCCGGGAGTCGCATGATGAAGTCGTGGGCGTTGGCCGCGCGCGCCGCCGCCTCCACTTCCGCCGGGGTGGCGGACGGCTTCCCGTAGGCGATATTCTCCGTCACCGTGCCGCCGAACAGCTGCGTCTCCTGCGGCACGATGCCGATGTGGCGCCGCAGGTCGGCGAGGCGCGCGTCACGGATGTCTCGCCCGTCCACGAGGATGCGTCCGCCCTGCGGATCGTAGAAGCGGGGCACCAGGTTGACGAGCGTCGTCTTCCCCGCACCGGACGACCCCACGAAGGCGACCATGCGGCCCGGCTCGGCGTGGAAGGAGATGCCCTGGAGGATGGGGCGCCCCTCGTCGTACCCGAAGGTCACGTCCTCAAACACGATGTCGCCGCGCGCGTCGGGCAGCGGCAGGGCGTCCGGGGAGTCTTTCACATCGGGCTGCTCGTCCATCACCTGGAAGAGGCGGTCGGAGGCGTTGAAGGTCTGCTGGAAGCCGGTGTAGGTGCGCCCCAGCTGCCGGAAGGCCGCCGCGATGCTGTTGAGGTAAAAGACAAACTTGAAGAGACCGGCGTAGTTGATGCGCCCCGCCCGAATCTCCAGCGCGCCAAAGGCGAGGATGACGATCACCGCCCCGATGCTCACAATCTCCAGCGTGGGGGTGAGGATCGCCGTGACGCGGACGCCGCGCATGGACGCCCGCCAGGCTTCCTTCGCTTCGTCGCGGAACCGG
>JBBRGS010000341.1:0-2783 GCA_038240635.1 Armatimonadota bacterium | reverse complement strand
GTTCGTGGGCGGCGACGACGCGGTCCCGACCCTCGCGGCCCTGCTGAAGGACGCCGAACTGCGGGAGGACGCGCGCCTCACGCTGGAGCGCATCCCCGGTCGGGCGTCCACGCGGGCGCTGGAGGCGGCGGCGAAAAGCGGTCCGGCGAAGTTCCGGCCCCATCTGGAGCAGTCGCTGCGCCACCGCCGGATGACGATGAAGGCCATCGGCGTAAAAGCGTAACGAAGCGGCAGTATGAGGCAATACGATGTCCTTAACCGCCACCTCCCGGTGAAGGAATGTGAGGCGCATCGCCGGAAAAAAGCGGACCGGCTGTAGCCCCGGCTACTGGCCGACCGCCTTAGCGCGCTTCATCTCCTTGTGCGACCATTTGCTGTGGAGATGCGCGTCTGTCCCATGGGCGCTCGCTTTTTTCAGGTGCAGCGCCCGCTTGTGTCGGCTCTTCGTGTTGTGGGCGATCACCTTGTGCGTCCCCTTCGCGGCTTCATGGTACCATTTGCTGAGGCCGTGACCCGCGCTGCCCGTCGTGTGCCCGATGGCGCGCCCGGCGTCCTTCGCCTCTCCCGCGCGGGCGGACCCCGCCGTGAACACCACGCCCAGCGCCAGCAGTCCAATCGTGATCTGTTTCATGGGATTTTCCTCCTCCGTAAAACCGCGACATCTCTCCTCCGAAGGGAGGCTGCGGACTCATTCACTGTTGTTCTTTCCCTCTCGTCCGCATCTCAAACGCGCTGATTAATTGGGGACGGCCGGATCGTCATGAGAGTGAGGAAACGAAGCGGAAGTCCAGCCTTTGCGGATACCCCGGGGACCTGATGAAGGACGGAGTGTAGGAACGTCCCTTTGGCTTCCAGCAGGACAATCGCAGCGCTGGTGGTAAGGGAGGAGCGTCTCCCCTGCCTTCCTGACCCGGAACCCTGACCATGCCTGACACCTTCTCTGGCCGCTTCATTACGCGAGGGGAAGTTATGGCCCCTCGTGGTGTGATCGCCACCTCGCACCCGCTGGCTTCCTCGGTGGGGCTGCGCGTGCTCCAACAGGGCGGAAACGCGGTGGACGCCGCCCTCGCCGCCTCCGCCGTCCTGAACGTCGTGGAGCCGTTCAACAGCCACCTCGGCGGCGACCTCTTCCTTCTGTTTTACTCTGCCCGCGACCGCCGCGTGACCGCCATGAACGGCAGCGGCATGGCCCCCGCCTCCGCCCGCCTCGATGACCTCTCCGGCGCCCTGGCCATCACGGACCCCCGCGCCGTCGCCGTACCGGGTCAGGTTCACGGCTGGGGCGCCGCACTCCGCGCGTTCGGGACCTGGCCATTGGCGCGGTTGCTGGAGGACGCCATCGGCTACGCGGAATCGGGTTTTCCGGCGAGTCCCCGGCTGGTGAAGCGCATCCGGGCGCGCCTCGCCGAACCGGGCGCGTCCGACGGGTGGAAGCGGACGTTCCTCCCCGACGGCGCCGTCCCAACTGTAGGGCAAACGGTAAAGCAGCCCGCGCTGGCGTGGACCCTCCGCCAGATCGCCGATGGCGGCGCCAACGCTTTTTATCACGGAGAGATCGCCGCGCGGATCGCCGCCTACTTCCGCAAACAGGGCGGCTGGATCACGGAAGAAGACCTGAGCGCCCATCGCACGGTAAGGCTCGTCCCCCTCCAGACGACCTATCGCGGCTACACCGTCACCGAACAGCCCCCCGTCTCGCAGGGCCTCATCCTGCTGGAGATGCTGAACCTCGTGGAGGCGCTGGAGAGCGAAGGGGTTCGCTCCGATTCCGCCGAGGCGATCCACTTCATGGTGGAGGCGAAGCAACTCGCCTTTGCGGATCGGCTGGCGGCGATGGGCGATCCGGGCCATGGCGCGCCGCCCACGGAGACGCTGATCAGCAAGGCGTACGCCGCCCGGCGCCTTCGGGACCTCTCGCGGGATCGCGCCACAGAATCCCCTCCTCCCGGCGACTGGAGCGCTCCGCAGGACACGACATACCTTTGCGCCGCCGACGCGGAGGGGAACGCCGTCTCCTGGATACAGAGCGTCTTCCAGAGTTTCGGGAGCGGCCAGGTCATCCCGTCGCTGGGAATTGTGATGAACAACCGGATGAGCGGCTTCTCGCTCCAGCCGGGCCACCCGAACGTCCTCGCTCCGAATAAGCTCCCGATGCACACCCTGAATACTTTTATGATTCTGGACGGCAAGCGATTGTGGGCGGTGGGCGGCACTCCCGGCGCCGACGCGCAGGTGCAGACGAACCTTCAGCTCGTCACGCAACTCGTGGACGAAGGGCTGACTCCCCAGGAGGCGATAGAATCGCCCAAATGGACGCACGAAGCGGGGATGGGAGGCGAGCCGGGGGTCCTCCACGTTGAAAGCCGCATGCCCGACGCCGTGATCCGGGACCTGGAGGCGCGCGGTCATCGCGTGAACGTGGAGGGGCCTTGGTCGGGCCGATGCGCGGCGCAGTGTCTCCGCGTGGAGGAGGAGACGGGAAGCTACACGGCGGGGTCCGACCCGCGCGCGGACGGCGCCGCCGCCGGGTATTGAGAGAGGCGCCGGGGATCACTCTGTAGGGGGATGGAGGGGCGCGATGGGCTGGAGAATGGCGCGGCGCACCGTCTGAGCGCGAGCGAGACCGTCCTCTCCTCGGACGCCTGCGACGCGTACGGCGTTCAGCGGCAGGGGAACACGACCGATATCTTCGGCTACGGCGGGCAGTGGGGGTACTACCGAGACACGGAGACGGGGCTGTACCTGTGCATGAACCGATACTACGACCCGGTGAGCGCCCGGTG
>JBBRGS010000340.1:0-2792 GCA_038240635.1 Armatimonadota bacterium | reverse complement strand
ATGGCGAAGTCGTGCAGAAAGGCGAGGGTCTCCTCCCGATAACGACGCAACCGGTCCAGGAGGTTCCGGGCGGGAGTCTGTTTCCGTCTCCCCCGCCGGGGCTTCTCCGCCGGAGCCGGAGGAGGGTTCGCCCGCTCTCCCTGATGGAGCAGCGCCTCATCCCGCTCCTCGAAGGACCGGAGCGTGTCCTCTTCCAGCGCCGCTTTCCCGGCCTCGCGGACGGCTCCGACCGCCTGCTTCATCTCGATCAGCAGCGTGATCATCGCCTGCGCCCAGGCCTGAGCATGCCGCTCGGCGAGGAAGGTCAACTCTCTCAAATGATGCGCTGTTAGCACAGGGCGTGGGGACAGCCATACGTGAAATAACTCGCCCAGTCGACCGTTGAAGTGGGGCAGGACCCCCGCCTGGGCCATCCCCTCCTGGCCGCGCTTCTTCTGCGGAGAGGTGCAGGTCAGGGTCGCCGTGCTCGCCGGGCGCCGCCGCTGGAGTTTCTTCTCGATCCGCAGCCCGGTCTCGTCGAAGTGAGTGACCCTCGCCTGCGTCAGCGCCCCCCGGATCGCCGTCCCGGTCGCCGCCCGATGAGACGCGCCCACCCGGATCGCCTCCGACAGCGTGCCTTCGGAGAGCGGAGCGCGCGATCTGGTTCTCCATCCGTTCGCACGTCCGGGCGTAAGGGATCAACGGATACCCCTGCAAATAAACCAGCAGCGCCCGGATGCCCCCGCCATACTGGACAGGCTGCGTCACGTCGGCGGGAAAGTTCCCACGGCTCACCGCTCCGCAACACGAACAGCGACGGCTTTCGACCACGTGCTCCACCACTTCCAGCGCGAGCGGGGGCAACTCGAAGACCTGTCGGCGCTCGACCCCCAGGAGTTCCGCCGCGTCCGCTCCCCCAGCGCCGCCAACTTCGCCCGCGCCGCCCACCGCGCCGTCTGGCTCAGGCCGCAGTCCGGCGCCAGCGACAGCCGCTCCGCCGGGGCGAACTCCAGGCACCGTCGCGCCCGATCCGCCACCTCCTCCGGCGTCTCCACATGGTAACTCTTCACGTCCACCACGCCCACCGCCGCGTGCTTCCCCCGCTGATTGTGCGCGGGCAGCCCAAACCGATTCGAGGTTGGACACAAATTACCAGGGACTGCCGTATTCAGTCAACCGGTTTCGGGTCCAGAGCATCACGCTTTCTCCATCGTAGGTCTCGATGAACATCCCCACGAGGTGATCCAGCGACGATTGCAGGGTGGCCATGTCCAAAGGGATCGGTGGACGGCCGTGCACCTCCGAAACGAGTTTTCCCGGATCCTCCATGAGGACTCCCACACAAGGCGTATTGTGGCCATAGACCAATATCTGCTCAGTCGTCTCCAAGGAGTCCTCGGAAGTAACCTGATACACTAGGGAGGTTCCACAACACCGGAGATGGTCCCCTAAACCGATCAGGGCCTTGCCGGTGGCGTGACTGGGATCATATTCCTTCACGGTCCAATAAGGCTCATCCATCAGCACAATGCTTGGCGAGTTGCCAACCAGCCAAGTATGTAGCCACGAGCAGAGATCCGGTAACACCCCACCCTTGGGCGCCTTACCCCCATAAAAGAAACCGTAGACGGCGTCTTCATCCTGAGATACATCAGTGTCAAGAATCGAGTAGGTGTAGCCTTCGTCCAGAAAATCCAAGACCCCACTAGTACCCAAAATCCTGGAGAGGACCATCACAGGATTCCGACCCGGGGCGCCCTCATCGCGGATATAATTCTTCATCCAGTGACGACCTCGTTCGTCCAGCTTGATCAACCGTAGCCGGCGTGAGGAGGAGGAGATCGTTTCGGGGGGAATCAAAACCAGTTTCTCCTGGGTGCCGTTGTGGTGGCCTTCCACCTCATTATTTTGGTCTGAATTCACATCTTCCATCCGGATAGAGTCGCCAATCTTTGCCGGAAGGGTCGCGCCAGTCGTAATGAGGATCTAGGGGGGGCGGATGATTGAGGTCAGGGTGCAACGAACCGCCTCCGGGTTTCACCCACGCTCCTTTTCCGCTTTCCGCATCTCCTCTCCCTCTCCATTCCCAACCTGGACTTGGTGGATCCATCGGAGATTTAGGGTAGGGCGGTATCGGATATTCCGGGACTTGGGGCCTTGAGGCTCCAGGCCCTTCCCCCTCAACGACGCCAGCCCTTCCCGACCGGCCACCCCTCATCCCCGCCAGGTCTGACACCACGCCATGGATGATACCGGCGATTTCCCCTGCCCGATAGGCGCCGGACCCTGCGTCCACCATGTCGTCCACGCCAAGCAGATGGCGCGCTCCCCGGGTGAGGCCGCCGGAGATGTAGTCGCCCATCCCGGCGCCGAAGTCGGTGAAGCCGTTGAGCAGGTCTTTCCGTTCGTTCAGCCCGCTGGGGTCCACGCGCCCGGTGGGATTGCCGCCGACGTAGCCGTACAGGTTGATCCCGCCCGCGTAGCCGATGGGGTCCCGCGTCAGCCACCGCGCCTGCGCCGGGTCGTAATACCGCAGCCCGCACAGGATGAGGCCGGTCTGGCTGTCCGTGTAATACCCCCACTGGCCCCCATACCCATACGGCACGCTCTGCCCAAACGCTCCCTTCCCATACGCGTCCGTGTCCAGCGTCGTGATCACCCCACCCGTCGAGGTGTCCGTCACGTTCCCCGAAGGATCGAACGAGTAGTACGTCGTCGCGCTCCCCACCCGCCGGCTAGCCAGCCCGTTCGCTCCGAACGTGTTCGTCGCCGTCACGCCGCCGCTCGCGTTCATCTCGCTCAGCAGCGTTCCG
>JBBRGS010000339.1:0-2809 GCA_038240635.1 Armatimonadota bacterium | reverse complement strand
CTTCCGACTCCAGGTGGCGCATCAGCGCCTCCGCTCGGTCGTCGGGAAGTTGAAGCGCCAGTCGGCTTAATCGCTCCTGAACGGTCATGATCGTCTCCTTATCGCGTCGCCGCTTGAAGGGCGCCGATGTCTGCGCTCTCCTTCGGGGCGGCGGAGGTCCCGCCCAGCAGCAGGTAGGTCAAAGCCATCCGCACCGCCACGCCGTTCGTCACCTGGTCGGTGATGACCGAGTAGTCGGAGTCCGCGACCTCCGCCGCGATCTCCAGCCCGCGATTCATCGGGCCGGGGTGCATCACCGTCACATCGGGGGCGCACAGTTTCAGCCGCGCGAGGTTGATCCCGTACAGCCGGGAGTACTCCCGAAACGACGGCAGCAGCCCGGAGTCCTGCCGCTCCTTCTGAATCCGCAGGGTGTACACCACATCGGCGCCGTCGAGGGCCGGTTCGAGGCGCGTGAACCGTTCCACGCCGTCCATCTCAAACGGCGGCGGAAGCAGCGTGGCCGGGCCGACCAGCCGCACCGTCGCGCCGAGTTTCGTCAGGCCCCACAGGTTGCTCCGCGCGACCCGCGAGTGGAGGATGTCGCCGACAATGGCGACGGTCAGCCCCGCGATGTGCCCCTTCTCCCGCCGCAGCGTGAACAGGTCGAGCAGGCCCTGCGTCGGATGTTCGTGAGCGCCGTCTCCCGCGTTGATGACCGGGATGTCGAGGACCTGGGCGGCGTACTGCGGGGCGCCCGATGAGCCGTGCCGCATCACAATGAGGTCGGCGCCCATCGCCTGTAGGGTGAGGAGGGTGTCCCGCAGCGACTCGCCCTTGGTGACGCTGCTGGTCGCGGCGGCGACGTTGGCGGCGTCGGCGGAGAGGATTTTGGCGGCCATCTCGAAGGAGACGCGCGTGCGGGTGCTGGCCTCGTAGAAGAGGAGGCAGACCCAGCGGCCCCGCAGCGCTGGCGCCTTCTTAATGGGCCGCGAGAGGATAGGGAGAAACTCCCCGGCCTGATCGAGGATGAACCCGATCTCCGCCGCGCTCATCGTCTCCAACCCCAGGATGTCCTGAAACTCGAACGTCACCCGATTCCTCCTCGCCCTACACGGCGTTCACCTCCGCGTCTTCGCGGGGTTGCTGCGTATCGGCTTTACGGGGCTTTGTGGATCAGCACTTCGTCTTCCTCGCCCATCTCCGCGAGGCGCACGTCCACCCGTTCGGCGCGGGCGGTGGGGAGGTTCTTGCCCACGTAATCGGGCCGGATGGGGAGTTCGCGGTGGCCCCGATCCACCAGCGCCGCCAGTTGAATAGTGGCCGGGCGGCCCAGGTCCGTGAGGGCGTCGAGGGCGGCGCGGACGGTGCGGCCCGTAAAGATCACCTCGTCCACGAGGATGATGCGCTTGCCATCCACGTCGAACGGGACATCGGAGGGGCCGACGAAGGCGCGGTGGGTATGGAGGTCGTCGCGGTACAGGGTGATGTCGAGTTCCGCGAGGGGGACTCGAACGCCCTCGAAGTCGCCGATGAGTCGGGCCAGCCGGTGGGCGAGCGGGACGCCTCGCTTCTGGATTCCGACGAGAGCCAGGTCCTCGGCGCCCCGGTTCTTCTCGATGATTTCGTGGGCGATGCGGATGAGCGCGCGGCGGATGTCGTCGGCGTCCATCGCCTGAGCGGTCGGCACGGGGTCCTCCGAACGGTCGCATGGGATAAGGCGGGCGCTTCCCTCGCCTTCCGGGCACAAAAAAACCTTCTCGCCGTGAGGAGAGAAGGAACGACCGGCCAGGATCGCCGAGCCGTCGTGACCAAGCCACCGGGGGCGTACTACAGAAAGACGCCGCGAACGGGGCAGGGGACGGAACGGAGAGGTTGGTTAGGGCGCGCCTTGTCGGCCTCACGGGGCCAACTTAAAGGAGGCGGTCAGGTGGATCGGTCGGCGCACGGAAGTCGTTTGCGGAGGCGCCCGGCGCGGATCAAGCCATCCAGAGTCTACCTCGCCGCGACAGAAGCGTCAAACCAGAGTCCGGGAGAGGTGTGATACAAAGTTATGCGGTTCGGAGCGCGTGGAAGCGGTGTCACCGAGCGACAGAATGAGGGTCAGGTCGCCCCCCGCCCGGTGCGGGTTGGCCCCGATCTGCCGAGCGACAGAGTGATGGATTTTACAAATTAATCAGGTGGATTGGAGACCCCCGCCGTCCTCCTGGGGTATTTCGGCAGGAACGGCCTGGACCCTCTCTGCCCTGCCATCGCTCGGCAAGGACGAGGAAACGACTCTCTACCTAAAAAATGTAAATCTCCATCACTCTGTCGCTCGGCGTGTCCGGCGCTCCTCTCTCAGCCGTCTTCACACCGCTCCAGGGTCTCTCCGTGGCCCTCCGTGGCTCTCCGCGTCCTCCGTGTAAGCCGTTGTCCCTGACCCTGGGGCCAGCCCCGTCACTGGTGATGCGCGGCTTCGTAAGCGTCCGCTTCCGCCTTGGTTTTATGGACCGTGCCGTCGGCGTGTTCCGCCGGGGCGTACAGGGTGTACAACTTCAGCGGTTCAGCGTCCGAGGTGTTGATGACGTTGTGTTCCTGGCCGGCGGGCACGACCACCGCCGAGCCGTCTTCCAGCAGATGCTCCTCGCCGCCGATGATCGCCTTGCCATGACCCGCTTCCACTCGGATGAACTGGTCAATCTCCCCGTGAACCTCCGCGCCGATCTCCTCCCCCGCCTGGAGGGTCATCACCACGAGTTGGCAATGCTCCCCGGTGAACAGCGCCTCGCGGAAGTAGGTGTTCTCCAGCGTCTTCTGCTCGATATTGATGGCGTAGCCGGACAAGGGT
>JBBRGS010000338.1:0-2879 GCA_038240635.1 Armatimonadota bacterium | reverse complement strand
CCGGGATAGTTGATGCGCCGGTTAAGAAGTGGTATATACGATTTACACCCTGAACGGAGCAACCGGGCGATCCGCGCTTACCGCCTGCTCCGACGCCTGAATGGTCCGCCCCCGGTCGCCGGTTCGCCGCCCTCCCCGCTGGCGTCTCTCCCTTATTGACTTTTATTCCTGACTGCGCGACCCTGGAGAGAGGGAGCCATGAATGTGGCTGTGAACTCCACCGAAACTACCCTGAAGCAGGGAATTGATCACAAAATCGTAGGGGAATACGACGAGGCGATGGCCCTCTTCAACGAGGTTCTGCTCGCCGAGCCGGACCATCCGCGCGCCCGCATGGAATTGGGCCTCGTCTACGGCTTCATCGGCATGTTCGATGAATCGCTGGTGGAACTGGAACAGGCCGTCTCCCTGGACCCGGAGTCCCTCGACGCCCGCATGAATCTCGCCAAGACGTATCTCATGCTGGGGATGAACGACGACGCGAAGGTCCAGCTCTATCTTGTCCTCGAAAGCGAACCCGACCACGCGGACGCCCTGAAGCATCTCGCCTTCTTCGAGTGAAAGCCCCCGCTCTCTCCCGGTGAAGCGTTCCATCTCTCGCCGTCTCCCTATACTCCCGTCTCCCCAACCCGTCGCCCTCCCGGCGGCTTTTCGTTGAGTCCGGCATTATTCATAATCCGTTGAGGCTCTGCCCTGAGACTATCCCCTTCCCAAACCGTCCGAGGAGACGCATGCAGCGACTGACTCATAACCCCCTCTACATCATGCTGATCGTGACGACAGTGGGGGCGGTCGGCCAGCTGCTGCTCAAGTCCGGGATGAGCCAGGTCCACAAAGCCCCCACGCTGACCGGCATCGTGAGGATCATGCTCACTGAGCCGCGCGTGATGCTGGGATTGCTGCTGTACGCCTTCAACACGATTTTGTATCTGCGCGTCCTCCAAGAGTACCCTCTCAGCGTCGTCTACCCGATGATCGCCATCAGTTACGTCGTCGTCACCCTGATGGCGTGGTTCCTCCTGGGCGAACAGATTCCATTGCTGCGGCTGATGGGCCTGGGGGCGATCTGCTTTGGCGTCATTCTCCTCGCGGTGAGCGCCCGCCCCACCGTCACGCCTCCCACCGACGATTCGACGCAGACCGCCCTGTCCGCTCCTTCGGCCGATACTCCGTGATGCGCTCCCTTCCGCTCTCAAGCCCCTTGTGAGGGCGCATTTTCACCTCACGCGGGGGCGCCTTATCGCCTTTTGCCTGCTCCTCCCGGCGCTGGCGCTCTGGCGAGTCGTCTTCACCGGCGCCGTTCTGCTGCCCATCCCGTTGTTGCGCCAGGTCGCGCCGTGGGGAACGCCTTTGCCCCGCGCGTCGTGGAACCCTCTGATGTGGGATGCGCTCGCCTTCTTTCTCCCCATGCGCGGAGCAGCGGCGCAGGCGATTCACGGCGGCCATCTGCCCCTCTGGAACCCGGCGATCCTCGGCGGGACTCCCCTCCTCGCGGATGTGCAGTCGGCGGTCCTCTATCCGTTCAACGCGCTCTTCTGGCTGCTGCCGGTGGAGCGCGCCTTCGGGGCGTCGGCGGCCCTGCATCTCGCGCTCGCCATGCTGTTCACGGTGTTTTGGCTGCGACAGGAGGGGATTTCCCGCACCGGCGCCCTCCTCGGCGCGATCACCTTCGCGTTCGGCGGCTGGAGTCTCGCCTGGCTGGAACTGCCGAACTTCCTCGCCACGGCGGTCTGGACGCCTCTCCTGCTGGGGTTGCTGGCGAGTCCGCCCCGTCGCTCCTTCGGCCTCACGGCGGCGGGGTGCGCCGTTGCGGTGGCGATGACGCTCACGGCGGGACACCTGCAAATCGCCTTCTACTGCCTCTTCGGCGTAGGCCTGCACACCCTCGTTCGCGTCCTTCTCGAACGCCGCTGGCTCCGCCTGGGGCCGCTCCTCGTTGGGGTCCTGCTGGGGGCGCTCCTTGCCGCGCCGCAGCTGCTGCCCGCCGCCGCGTTATCGAAGGTCTCGCACCGTTCGACTACGGCGACAGCGGAGGGGTACGCCGCCTTCACCCGCATGGGCTTGCCTCCCACGCCTCAGGGGGAGGCCCTGCGGCCCGCGCTCGCGGCGGAATTGCTGTCAGGCTTCTTCACGCCGGACATGTTTGGCAACCCGTCCAAAGGCTTCGGGGGGCGCTATTACGGCCTCGCGCCCTATTCCGAAGTATCGGCTTACGTCGGGTGGCTTCCCCTGTTGCTGGCTCTGCACGCCTTCTTCTTCCTTCGACGCAGGCCCGGAGCGTCGGCCCTGGCGGCGGTGGGGGCGGTCGGCCTTCTGCTGGCCCTGGGGACGCCGCTCAACGCGCCGCTCTACTTCGGCGTTCCGGGGTTCGCGCGGTTCGGGACCCCATCCCGCGCATTAGTCCTCGTCGCGGTGGCTCTGAGCGGCCTCGCCGGGTTTGGGTGGGATCGCCTCATGGATGCGATGAGGGAGGCGGACCGGTCGGTCAGGCTGGCGCCAGAGTGGGGTCGAACCCTGGCGGTGGGAACGGTCCTCTTGCTGGTTGTGATGGGTTCCGCCCTCCTCCTCTACCCCGCACCCCCGGCTCAACTGCTGGAGGCAACCGGCTACAAGGCCCTCGCACGTTCTCTGGTGTTCGGCCCTTTCTTTGTCATGCTCCCTTTGCGACCTTTGGGGCGCTGGCCTGCCACGCCATTCCTCTTACTCCTTGTCACAGGGGCGGACCTCCTGAGTTTTGGGCAGGGCTATAACCTCACGGGTCCCACGCGAGACCTGGCTATGCCCCCCGCGTTCGTTCAGGCGGTGGATCGAGCGGTGGGGACCGGGCGCCTCTGGGTCGTTGTTCCCGAATGGCCACTCGACCGCGCGCCGAGAGCCGT
>JBBRGS010000337.1:0-2897 GCA_038240635.1 Armatimonadota bacterium | reverse complement strand
GAAGGAGGTCTTCCGGGACGTGAAGGCCGTCTCCCTTCTCCCCGATCCGTTTGCGACCGCGTCTCCGGCGGCGCGCCCCGCCCCAATCGGCATGAAGCCGGCGCCCCGGCGCGCTCGTCGCGGCGGCGCGTCTCCAGGGCTGACGAGAGACGGAGGGAGTTCACGGACGCCTCAGCGCGTGGCCCGGCTGTCGCTGGCTTCCGCTCTGCCCGTCGCCGTTTCCGTCGCGGCGGCGTCCCGCCCACTGGTGTACGACCCGCAGGGGAAGCTGGCCGCCTTTCTCCGCAGCCGAAATGTCCCCTTCACGCTTCAGAAGAGCCTTTCGGACCTGCCCGCCGGGTCGAAACTCCTCCTCGTTGGGCCGGACGCGCTGACGCCGGAGGAGAGCGCGTCGAGCCGACTCGCCGCCTGGGCCTCCGAGGGCCACAGCGTCGTCGTGCTGGACCAGACGAACCCGCTCCGGTACCAGGGCCTTCCCGCCGAGATGACTCCCGTCACCGGCGGCGTGAAAAACGACTTCGGCCAGCAGGTTCCGGTTGGCCAGGGAAGCGTCGCCTTCATTGAGGACGCCACGCATCCGGTGTTTCGCGGCCTCGCTCAGAAGGACTTCTTCACGTGGGGACCCGACGGCCTGCTGTTCCGCAACGCCTACTCAAAGCCGACGCGCGGCGGAAAGTCGCTGCTGCAATGCGGCCCGCGCCTCGTCAACACGGCGGTGGCGGAGATTCCGGCGGGCAGGGGCCTCCTCCTCGTGAGCCAGGTTCTCCTCGGCGAGAAACTGTCAACCAGCGCCGTCGCCCGGCGGTTGCTCGCCAATATGATTGAGTACGCTCAGGGGTATCGGCAGGTGTTCCGATCCGTCGTCGTGGCCGCCGGAGACGATCCGTCGCTACTGAAGGCGCTCGACGCGACCGGCCTGCGCTACATTCCCGCCGCCGATCCGCTTCAGGCGATGGCGCAGCCGGGCGCGGGGCTGGTCATCGCCTCGGCGACTCCGGCGCATCTCGCCGCGCTGGCCGCTCACAAGGCGCAGGTCGCCGCCTTCAACAAGCGGGGCGGCTACCTCGTCCTGCACGGCCTCACGCCGGACGGGCTGGCGAGTTACAACGCGCTGGTCGGCGTCAATCACCTCATCCGCCCGTTCCGCCGCGAGCGTGTCACCTTCCCGCCGGTGCGCGACCCGCTCGCCTCCGGCCTGACGCTGGGCGACGTGGTGATGCTCTCCGGCGAGCGCATCTTCGACTGGACCGCCGACGAATTTGTAGCGGACGATGTCTTCTCCTGGGTGGTGGACACCGGCGACCTCGCCCCGTTTGGCACGTGGAACAACGACTTCTACCTCAATCTGGTGAACGGCATGACCAACGCCGACGCCTGGAAGTACATCGTCAACGACACCAGCCACGATTACATCCTCACGCTGCCCCGACCGAGCGCCCTCGGCGGCTTCACGTGGGTCGGCGACACCAACTACAACACCACGTCAAAGGTGGAGCTCATCTTCGACGGGAACGAGGCGACGAAACTCACCTTCCCCGTCGCGCCCAACGGCGAATCGCAGACGTTCGACATCACCCCGCCGCGCACCGCCAAAGTGGTGGACATCCGGCACGCCGAGTTCACTGACCTGCCGGGGAAGAACCATACCCTCGGCGCGGACAACGTGTCGCTGTGGGCGGCGCCGGGGCCGAAGACCGCTCCCCCGGTGAAGCCGCTGCTCAACGTGGGCGGCCTCGTGCGGTACCCGCGCGGCGACGGCGGCATCCTCCTCGTCAACCTGTTTTTTAAGGAGAACGAGGCCGTCCCCGCCAACGCTGGGAAAAAGCGGACGATTCTCGCCACGCTGCTGCGGAACCTGGACGCGCCGTTTGGCGGGAAGACGGTCATTGCCGGGGCGAACCTGACCTACACCCCGGTGGACCTCTCGAAGGAGGCGAACCAGTATCGCAATGAGCGCGGCTGGTTTGGCGACCCGAAACTGACGTTCGCCGACCTGCCGACGGGCCGCCAGACGTTCGCGGGGGTCCCCTTCGACATCTTCGAGTTCGCCACGTCGCCGACGCCCACGGCGGTGATGCTCGGCGGCGCGGGGATTCCCAACAGCCTGCCCGACGCGGCGAAGCCGATCCCGGTGAACCGCAAAGCCGACGCCCTCTTCTTCCTCCAGGCCGCGCGGATCGATCAGCGGCGCACCGAGCGGGAGGTGAAGGAGAACAAGCCCGGAGAACTGGCGCGCTATGTCGTCACGTACGCCGATGGGAAGACCGAGGTCCTCCCGATTCTCGCCGAGGTGGACGTGGAGGAGTACCACCAGACCGGCGTCCCAAAAGCGATCCCCGGCGCGCAGGTCGCGTGGTCGAAGCCGTACGCCGGGACGGATCAGGTGGCGGTGGCGTATCTGAAGCAGTGGAACAACCCGCGCCCGGAGGTTCCTATCGCCACCGTGACGCTGGAGTATGGCCCGGAGCGCCGGGGCGTTCCCGCGCTGCTGGCGCTCACCGCCGCCGAGGGGAAGTAGCGGCCCGCACAGGGTGCGCTGACCTCGCTTCGCCCGTTCACGTCCGCCGGAGGGTGATGCGCAGGACCTCCGGCGGGCAGAAGACGCGCACCGGGACGGTGCTCGTCCCGATGCCGGTACTGATGATCATCCCGGCGTCGGGAGGCGCCTGGGGCCAGAAGTCGCGCAGGCGTTCCGGCCCAAAGAAGCCCCGGTCCAGGTCCACCTCGGTTTGAGTGTGGAGGTTGAACGCCTTGAGGCCGGGGACGCGAATCTGGCCGCCGTGAGTATGCCCGGAGAGGATGAGATCGGCGCGATGGTCGCCGATCTGGAGGAGTCCCTGCGGCGCGTGCATGAGGAGGATGCGGAACAGGTCGGGCGGGAGGCCGTGGAAGGTGGC
>JBBRGS010000336.1:0-2930 GCA_038240635.1 Armatimonadota bacterium | reverse complement strand
TCGCACAGGGTGGAGGCGCCGCCTCGGCAGACGACCAGGTCGGCGACGGCGTACGCGTCGGCCATCGCCTCGATGTAAGGCAGCAGGCGATACCCTTCCACCTCGGAGGGAGCGGCGGCCACCGTCTCCTCATGCAGCGCCTTGCCCGCGCCGTGGAGAACCTGAATGCCGGCGTTGCTCCAGAGCGACAGACCCGCCAGAGTCGCCTGGTTCAGCGTGCGGGCGCCCTGGCTGCCGCCCGTCACCAGCAGGGTGAGCCGATCCGGCGAAAGATTCCATCGCTCCCGCGCCACATCAACTGAACCCTGAGTGGTCTCCGGGCGAATGGGAAATCCGGCGCGTACGGTCTTCCCTTTGGGCAGCCGAGTCCGAGGGCCGACCAGGGCGGTGGTGATCACGCGAGCGAACGGGGCGAGCAGGCGCGTGGCGCGACCGGGCACGGCGTTTGGTTCTTCCAGTACGAGAGGGATGCCCAGCGCCACCGCCGCCAAACCCGCCGCTACCCCTGCGTAGCCGCCCGTAACCACGACGGCGTTGGGGCGAAACGAGCGCAGGATGCGGGTCGCACGGGCCACGCCGGTCATGGCGCTTCCGGCGGCGCGGGCCAACGCCTGCGGCGACCGTTTGACCGGCGCGGCGGCCAGCCCCACAAACCGCCAGCCCGCCGCCTCCACCAGCGCGCGTTCAGGGCCGGTGTCGCTCCCCAGGAACAGCATGGCTTCAGTGTGCGGCTGAAGCGCCGCCGCCGTACTCAGGGCCGGGTAGATATGCCCCCCCGTCCCCCCGCCCGACAAGGCTATTCTCATCCCTCGACTTCACGCCTTCCCCCGGGGGAGCCGTATCCGGATGTTTGGAGATGTTCACCAGCACGCCCACGGCGATGAGCGTGATGACCAGGGACGAGCCGCCATAACTGATGAACGGAAGCGGCACCCCGGTGGCCGGCACCGACGCCGTGACCACCGCGATGTTCAGTAACGCCTGCATACCGATCATGGTGGTAATCCCCACAGCCAGCAGCATCCCGAACGGATCCTTCGTTTTATGAGCGATGGCCAGGCCGCGATACACCAGCAGCCAGAAGAGCAGGATGATCAGGACCGCTCCAACCCACCCGCCCTCCTCGCCGATGGTGGCGAAGATGAAGTCGGTGTGCCCCGCCGGAAGGTAGAATAATTTCTGGATGCCGCGTCCCAGCCCATTGCCATACAATCCCCCGGATCCCAGCGCCAGCAGCGAGTGGACGATCTGATAGCCGCTGCCGTGGTAATGCGCTGCCGGGTTCGTGAAGGCGATGAGGCGGCCCATCCGATACGGTTCCATGATCACCCCGACGACGACCAGGCCGACGAGGCTTCCCGCCAGTATGCCGAGGTGCCGCGCCCGCGCCCCCGACGCGATGAGCATGCTGAAGCCAATCGCCATGATCACCAGTCCGGTCCCCATGTCCGGCTCGACGACGATCATCACGAACAGCAGCAGCAGCACGGCGACGCGAGGCCCCAGGCCGCTCCATTTGCGCACGCGATACTTGCCGCTCGCTCCGCAGTGCGCCAGGTAGAGAATGAGGCCGATCTTCGCCACTTCCGAACACTGAAAGACGCCGGTGATCGGGAAGCGAATCCATCGGTGCGCTCCGGCGAAGACCGCCCTGATCCCCGGCACAAAAACCAAAATAAGCAGAACGACGCTGACCGGAATGAGCAGGATCGCAAACCTGCGTAGTTTCCAGTACGGAATATGGCCCATCACCCACATAAGAAATAACCCAAAGGCCACTGCGGGAACCTGTCGCTTCACGTAAAAGTAGCTGTCGAAGTTGTTCCCTCTCGTCTGGCCCGCACGCGCGAAACTGGCATCAAACACCATGAACATCCCAATCGCCACGAGGATGAACGTGACGATGAGGAGCAGAAAATCCGGATTGGACGCGCGTCGATTCATCGGGGGCGCTCACAGGAGAAAGGGCGTAGGGAGGGGGGCTGCGAGGGGATCGGAACAATCAGGGACGTGATTCCTCCTGGAGGCGCAGGACTTCCCGCGCGAATTGGGCGCCGCGATCCTCGAAACTTTGGAACATATCCATGCTGGCGCAGCCGGGAGAGAGCATCGCCACGTCGCCGGGTGAGGTGAGCGCGGCGGCCTGACGCACGGCGTCCCGGAGGCTGTCGGCCCGAAAGACCGGTGCCTGCCCCCCCGCCAGCGACTGCGCGAGGTCATCCGCGTTCACCCCAATGAGGACCACCGCTTTGGCCTCCTCGCCGAGCACGCGGCCCATCTCCGTGAAGTCGAGGCCCTTGTTCCGCCCGCCTGCAATGACCACCGTCGGCGCCGTCATCGCCCGGAAGGACGCGAGCGCCGCATCCGGATTGGTGCACATCGAATTGTTGATCCAGAGAACGCCGTTCACGGTGGCGACCGGCTCCATCCGGTGAGGCGCAGGACGGAAGGCGCTCAGGCCGCGTTGAATGCCTTCGGGAGTCGCTCCCATCAACCACGCCGCCAGGGCCGCCGCCAGCGCGTTCTCCACGTTGTGCGACCCCGCCGCCTTGACGCGCTCCACCGGCGCGAGGGGCGTCGGCGGCCCGTCGCTTGCGGCCATCAGCCAGCCGTCCTCGACCCATGCGCCGCGAGTGACACCCTGCGGGCGCCCCAGGCTGTACAGGAACCGCTGGCCGCGGAAGGAACGGACAACCGCCGGGTCGATGCGGACGGCGGCCTCGGCGTTGATTATCGCATAGTCGGCCTCGGATTGAAACCGGAACATCCGCAGCTTGCTCTCGTAGTAGTGCGCCTCGTTCGGGTGCCAGTCGAGATGGTCCGGCGTCAGCGTCGTCAGTATCGCTACTTTCGGCGCGAAGGTGGTGGTTGTGGAAAGTTGGAAGCTGCTCACCTCCGCCACGATCACGTCGTCCGGCTCCGCTTCCCGC
>JBBRGS010000335.1:0-2942 GCA_038240635.1 Armatimonadota bacterium | reverse complement strand
GTCTTCACACGCTATCGCGTCCCGGCGCCACTCACCGACACGCTGGTCATCGGCGTGTCCCAGTCCGGGGAGGCGCCCGACGTGCTGGGAGTCCTGGAAGAGGCGCGGCGACAGGGCGCCCTCACGGTCGGCGTCACCAATGATCCCACCTCTCCCCTCGCCACGCAATGCGACCACGCGCTTCTCATTCACGCGGGAGAGGAGCGAAGCGTCGCCGCCACCAAAACTTACATGAACAGCCTCGGAGCGCTCCTCCTCCTTTCCGTCGCCCTGGGACCCCGCTCGCCGGGGCTGCCCGCCGCCCTCGACCGCCTGCCGGAAGCCCTGGCCGCCGCTCTGGGCGGGGAGGACGCCATCGCCGCCCGCGTCGAACGGTACCGATACATGGCCGAGTGCGTCACCCTCTCGCGCGGCCTGAGCCTCTGCACGGCGCTGGAAGCCGCCCTCAAACTCACCGAAACGTGCCGGATCGTGGCGCGACCCTTCAGCTCCGCCGACTTCCTCCACGGGCCGTTCACGCTCGCGGCTCCCGGTTTCCCCTGCATCCTCTTCATTCCGCCGGGGCCATGCCGCGACGACGTGCGCGATCTGCACCGCCAACTCGTGGAGGCGCGCGCCGAGACTCTCGTCTTCACCCTGGGCGACGATCCCGCTCCCGACGGCGCGACGGTTCATATCCCGGTTCCCGCCGTCGTTGATGAAGAGGCGATGGCGCCGTTCCTTCATGGCGCAGGGCTGCAACTGCTCGCCTGCCATCTCTCCGTGCTTCGCGGCCTCGATCCCGATCATCCGCCGGGTCTCACCAAAGTCACCCACACGCTGTAGCGCGGCGTATCAGGAAGGAGCCGTCATGGCGCAACGTCCCATTGAACTGGAAGACCTGCTGAAGATCGAAGTGGCGGGAGCGGCGGTCATCAGCCCCGATGGGCTCCATGTCGCCTTCACCGTGCGGCGCATCGATGCGGAGAAGAATGTGTACCACACGCGCATCTGGATGGGCGACGCGGAGACCGGCGCTTGTCGCCCCTTCACCGGGGACGGCCACAGTGACAGCGCGCCGATTTGGTCGCCGGACGGGAAGGCTCTTCTCTTCCAGAGCGACCGCGACAAGCCGAAAGCCATCATCTATACAATTCCAGTGGACGGCGGCGAAGCCCGAACCCTCGTGGAACTGGACGAGGGCGGCATCCGGGACGTTCGCTTCTCCCCCGACGGCTCTCGCATCGCGTTCCTCTACCGCCGGACTCCTGACGATTACACCGAAGAAGCGAAGAAGGCCCGCGAGGAGAGTGGCGCCAGTCCGCCTCCGCGTGTTCACGTCAAACTCGCCTATCGGCTGGACGGTGAGGGGTATCACAACCTCGCCCACTGGCAATTGTGGGTGGCCGATGCCTCCACGGGAGCGGCGAGCGCCCTCACCGACGAAGCCCACGATTTTGAGTCCCCCGCGTGGTCGCCGGACGGCGAGGCGCTGCTGGTGGTGGCGAACCGTAGTGACGACGACGACCTGACCCAGTCGTATGAACGGTTCTGGACGATCCCCGCCGAGGGTGGCGAACTTACGCATCTCCCCGCACCGGACGGCCCAAAAGGCGCCCCCGTATACTCCCCCGATGGACGCTGGATCGCGTACCTGGGTCACACCGAACCCGAAGAGCGCTGGGGCGTGATGAATATCCGCGTCCTGCTCATCCCGGCGACCGGCGCGGAGGAGGCGAAGGACCTCACCGGCGCCAGCGATGTGTCCGCAGGCCATCTGACCCTCTCCGACTGCCAGGAGACCGGCGAAGCGTTCCCACTCGTCTGGTCGCCCGATGGCCAGTGGCTAACCTTCTCCATGAGCGAACACGGGCGCACCCGGCTCTGGCGCGTCTCCCGCGACGGCGGCGACCTCGCGCCCCTCACGCCGGAGGAGCAGGGACTCGGCTCCTTCAGCGTGAGCGCGGACGGGAAACGGTTCGGCCTGACTTTGGGCAGCGCAATCGAACTGCCGGAAGTCTGGCTTGGCGAAGAGACGGACGGCGCCCTCGCGCTGCGCCGCCTTACGGAGATTCATCACGCCTTCCATGAGGATGTGGCGCTTCAACTCCCCGAAGAGGCCTGGGTGAACAACGGCGAGGGCGGCGCCGTTCAGACGTGGACCCTCACGCCGCCGGACGCGAAACCGGGAGAGCGGTACCCGTGCGTCCTGTACATTCATGGCGGCCCGGCGCTTCAGTATGGCGGTCGCACGGCGCCGTTCCACGAGTTGCAGTTCCTCGCGGCGCAGGGGTATGTCGTCGTCTTTCCCAACCCGCGCGGCAGCAAGGGGTACGGCGAGGCGTGGACCGGCGCTATCAAAGGCGACTGGGGCGGCGCCGACTGGACTGACACGCAGGCCGTCGCCGACCGGGCCGCCGCTCGTCCCGATGTGGACCCCGACCGCATGGCGATCATGGGTGGCTCGTATGGCGGCTACATGACCGCATGGGCCATCGGACACACGAACCGCTTCCGCTGCGCCATCGCCGACCGCCTCGTCAACAGCCTCCCCAGCATGGCCGGAACGAGCGATATCGTCTGGTCGCACGGCAATTTCTACAAAGGGAACGCCTGGGACGACCCTTCGGACCTGTGGCGGGCCTCGCCGCTCGCGTACGCGGGCCGCATCGAGACGCCGCTGCTGCTCATCCACTCCGACGGCGATCTTCGGTGCCCCATCGGGCAGGCGGAGGAGCTGTTCGCGGCCCTGCGGCACCAGCGCAAGCCGGTGGAGTTCGTGCGGTACCCGACCACCACCAGCCACGGCCTCTCGCGCAACGGCCCGCCCGACCTGCGGCTGGATCGGCTGCGGCGCAATCTGGAGTGGCTGAACCGACATCTCAAGCCGTCGCCGGAGGGCTGACTTCCCCCTTTTCCGAGCGTTGAACCCGCGAAGGCGCATCAGTTACAGTGAAACGGTG
>JBBRGS010000334.1:0-2957 GCA_038240635.1 Armatimonadota bacterium | reverse complement strand
TCTCCCAGACCCTTAGCGAGCCAGCGCCAAACAAAACTACCCGGAGTTCGCTGAGGGCGCCGGGGTGAGATTCGCAGAAGGACACCAGCGTGTTAAGGGCGATACCGGCGGCCTCCTCGTGGGGGTAGCCGAACGCCCCGGCGCTGATGAAGGGGAAAGCCACCGTCTTCAGGCTATGATCCACCGCCAGGCGCAGGCTGTTCCGCCAGGCGTCCGCGAGGAGTTCGGCTTCATGTTGATCCCCCCCCCATACCAGACGGGGCCAACAGTGTGGATCACATACGTTGCGGACAGGTTGCCCCCGGTGGTGAGGACCGCCCTGCCGGTCTCCAGGCGTCCGATGCGGGCGAAGTGGTCCCGGCGCTCCATGAGGATTTGCGGCCCTCCCGCCCGATGAATGGCGCCATCCACGCCGCCCCCGCCCCTTAGGCCGGAGTTGGCCGCGTTCACAATGGCGTCCACCGCCTGCCGGGTGAGGTCGCCCAGCGCCAGCGTCAGCCGGGTTCCACCTTTGAGCGTCACAGAAGTCATGGCGGGTGGGAGCGCCTCCGCAGGGCGCCAGTGGAATCAGAAGGCGCCGATGAAGAGGGGCATCATCGGCGCGATTGAGCGTGTGGCGGATGGGGCGTCTACCGCGTGCGGTATCGGCGGCTGGCCAGCGTGCGGCGGGAGCGAGTCACGTAGGCTGTTCGCTTGCGGCGCTTCTCCGCTTTCCGGGCGTCCTGGTACCGCTTGTAGGAGTACGCCGTGCCCGCGCCCAACAGCAGCGCGTTGCCCGTCTTGTGCTTCAGAGCCTGATGAACCGTCAAAGCGCCCAGCACAATCGCCGTGTTGCGGCGACCTTTGGAACTCGCCAGAGCCGGACTCGGCACGATCAGGGTGGCCAGCGTCGCCACCGCCATGGCGATGGATAATACACGAGCGAGAACTCGCATCGAGGAAACCTTTCAGGAGGAAGGGGACTCCAGCGTATCGAAGTCTTCTTCTTCATACCCAATGAGGATGGGGATGAAACCAACCTCCTGAATGGAACGGGTCGGAAAGGCCGCCTGGCGCCCTTCCAGGCTTCCATTACTCGCTCAGGCCCGCCGTGCGCCAGATGTTGGCCATGGCGGCGCCGGTCATCTTCACCGCCTCTTCCGCCGGGATGCCCTTGAGTTTGGCGCTGAACGGCTCCGGCGTCACGGGGCCGTCGTAGCCGATGTGTTCCAGGGCGCCGAGGAACGCCGCGATGTCAATCACGCCGGTTTCGCCCGGCAGGCAGCGCACATTGTCCACCTGCTCGTCCACCAGCACGCCCGCCGGAGCGTCGTTCACATGAACGTAGACGATGGTCTCTTTGGGGAGATGCCGCAGCTGCTGCGCGGTGTTCTCCGCCGTGTACCAGTGCCAGCAGTCGAGCAGCAGGCCGACGTTCGGGCCGATCCGCTCGCCCAGTTCCACCATCTCCAGCATATCCCAGATGAACGGGTATTTCATGTCCTTGCGCATCGTCGCCGGGCCGATGAACTCCAGCCCCAGCGAGCAGCCGTGATCGGCCAGCACGCGGGCGATGGGGGTGAACCGCTCAATGTGGAGGGCGGAGTTCTCCTCCTTCGTCAGCGTGTTCGAGGCGGGCATGATCCACGTGCTGGTGCGCACGCAGCCGAGGGCTTCTCCCGCCGCCGCCAGTCGGTCCAGCGCCTTCAGGTCCGCTTCCCGTTTCGCGGCGTCGTCACTGCGCCAGTCCACCGGCAGGCCGAAGCCGCCCGGCGTGATCCCCGCGTCGTGGAACATGGCGAGGACGGCGTCCTTCCCATCCCGATCCATCCGGTCGGCCACTTCGGAAATGCCGACCTCCAGCCCCTGATACCCGCCGAGTTTCGCCAGCCGCAGCCCTTCTTCCAGCCCGGCGCTCACGCCAATGGCTCCGGGACACAAACACCGATACATACACGCCTCCAAACTTCCTGAAAAAGTGACCCTGCGCCAACGGACGCGGGGGATGCGCTCCCCGATGAACGACGCGGCGACGGGTCCGCCTCCGGAAATCCCGCGCGCCGCTTCACACCATTATGAGGCGCGCAGGGACGATTAGGCGATGCGGTCCCCTTTAGATCACGCCGGGAATAAGGTTGGATCAGGCGCGTTAGCGTCGGCTCAGGAGCGCATCCACAGCCGATTTCATATCGCCGGGGATCGCCCAGTCCTGCTCCCGAACAATCGTCCCGTTCTGCGCGATGAGAAACGCCGCGTTGGGCGCCGGGCCATACGTGGACCAGACCGGGTTATTCGGGCCATAAGGCTCTAACTCATCCACCAAAATCAGCTGGGTGGCGTCGTACCAGGACTGAATCTCGGCGGCGATGGCGCGCCGTTCCTCATACACGCGAGGCTGGCGCTTCACGCTGATATCCGCAAGCGACACGGCGCCCAGGTACGGGCTGGGATCGGGGGCGGCGGGGTGCGCTTCGGGAATATTGACGTGAACAAAGTGAACCACGTCGGCGTAACTCCGCCCGCCATCGTACGCCTGGTGCGCCATCTCAAAGAAGCGCCCGCCGGTGTCCCGATACGGGTGGCAGGTGAACGAGCCGAAGACCATCAGGACCGGCTTCGTCTTCAGCAAATCCAGCAGGCGATGCGGCTGTCCCTGCGGATCGAGGAGGGTGAAGTCCACGGCGGGACCGCCCTCGGCCAGGCGGGTCTGGATTGGGACGTGATGAGCGCGGGTGTAGTCGTTGGCCGGATACCCCACGGGGTCCGTCACGAGAGCCGAATCGGAGAGCAGGCGACTGTCCAGCGTGGCGATCTGGCCGGTCAGGTAGCGGAGCAGTCGGATCGCGTCGTTGATGTTCACCACGCCGTCGCCCAGCGCGCGGCCACCCGTCCCAGGGAGAGGGGCGACATCGGCGGCGAGGCGTTGCGCGGCGGTCGGCGCCTCCATCCCGACAGCGAACCGGAGCGTCATCGCCACA
>JBBRGS010000333.1:0-2994 GCA_038240635.1 Armatimonadota bacterium | reverse complement strand
CCCGCGCCCCCCCGCTGCACCCTGGTTCCCTCCCCGAGGCGCGTCCGCGCTTCGCGGGGTCGGGGGTCGCAGCGCGGGTTCGGGGAGCAATGATGGGATATGAGAATATGGCTGTCCACTGGCCCCTCTCCTGTGGGAGAGGGGTGGCCGAAGGCCGGGGTGAGGTAGGGGGATGGCTCATGGACGGAAGGCTTCGGCCTGGCGGGAGTCGGCGAAGGCCGACTTCGTGTATGTGTTGCAGCGGTTTCAACCGCCCGAACCACTGAGCGCTCTCCTGAGTCCCCTGAGTTCCTTCAGCCCCCTCTGTCACTTAAGTCCCTGGGATTTCTCAGGGGTTTCTCTGGGGCCCTCTGCGCTCTCTGTGTCAGGGGTTGACCCTCGCTCTGTCACTCGGTGGCGCCCCCCGCCAATGGACTGAAGGACTTTTATGGTTGATCTCATTCTGTTCCGGGCCGCATTGAAGGACCTGCTGCGGCGACGCATTGCGGTGGCGGCCCTCCTCGCGGCGCTCCCCGCTCTGGCGACCCTCGTCTGGCGCATCAGCGCGCAGGGGCGCCGGGGCTTCTCGCCGGAAACGGCCTACAACGTCCTCGCCGGAGACTTCATCTTCGGCTTTGTGCTGGTCATTCTGGCCGTCGTGTTCGGCACCGGCATCATCACGCAGGAAACCGAGGGCCGGACCATCGTCTACCTGCTCACCCGACCCGTGCCGCGTTGGCGAATCCTCCTCGCCCGATACATGGCGGCGTGCGTAGCGGTCCTCCTCACGGTCTGGGTGTCCACAGGACTGCTGGCCGTCACGGCGTACGGCGGCGTGAAAGCCCTCAGCCTTGAACGGTTCGGACGGGACCTGACAATTCTGCCCGTGGGCGTGGTGGCGTATGTGGCGCTGTTCCTCTGCCTCGCCACCTTCCTCCGCAGGCCGCTGCTGCTGGGGCTGCTGTTCGCGTTCGGGTGGGAGTCGTGGGTCCCCAACTTCCCCGGCAGCTTTCAGATGACCTCGCTGATGGCGTACCTGCGGGTGCTCGCGCCTCATGTGAAGCCCGCCGACGACTCGATAGACCTGGGCGCGCTGCTGTCCGGCGGAGGGGGTTCGGTGATAACCCATACGCTGGCGGTGCGAGTGCTGGCCGGGGTCACGGCGGCGGCCCTCTTACTTTCGCTCCTGTTGTTCACCGAGCGCGAATACACCCCCCGCGAGGATGCGGAGTAGGGCCGCCGAGTCCCTCAGGTCAGGCGTTCATCTTCTCGATGATGGCGTCGGCCATTTGCGAGGTGCCGACGGCGGTGGGGTCGTTCCGGTCCGCCTTCAGGTCGTACGTGACACCCTTCCCTTCGGCGATGACGGCGGCGACGGCGTTCTCCAGGCGGTCGGCGGCCTGTGTTTCGCCGAGGTGACGGAGCATGAGCATCCCGGAGAGGATGAGGGCCGTGGGATTGACGCGATTGAGGCCGGTGTACTTCGGGGCGGAGCCGTGCGTCGGTTCAAACAGGGCGGCGTCCCTCCCGATGTTCGCGCCGGGGGCCACGCCCAGGCCGCCGACCAGACCGGCGCACAGGTCCGAGAGGATGTCGCCGTACAGGTTGGGCATCACGAGGACATCGAAGTCCTGGGGCCGCTTCACGAGTTGCATACACATGATGTCCACGAGCCACTCTTCATACTCGACGCGGCCTTCGTACTCTTTGGCGATCTCGCGGGCGACGCGGTAGAAGAGGCCGTCGGTGAACTTCATGATGTTGGCCTTGCAGACGGCGGTGACTTTCCGGCGCCCATTGTGAACGGCGTATTCGAAGGCGTGGCGGATGATCTGCGTGGAGCCGGTGATGGAGATCGGCTTGATGGAGATCGCCGAGTCCTCCCGGATTTTGCCGCCGCTCATCCCGATGATCTGTAGCGCCTCCGGGCTGTTCACGTCCCACTCCACGCCTGCGTACAGGTCTTCCGTATTCTCGCGCACGATCACGAGGTCCACCTGCGGGAAGGGGGAAGGGACGCCGGGGTATCGCTTACAGGGGCGCACGCAGGCGTACAGGTTGAGTTCCTTGCGGAGGGCGACGTTCACACTGCGAAAGCCGCTGCCGATGGGGGTGGTGATGGGACCCTTGAGCGCGACCTTGTTGCGCCGAATGGAGTCCAAAACCTCGTCGGGGAGGGGAGTGCCGCATTTGTCCATCACGTCCGCGCCCGCTTCCTGAATCTCCCAGTTGAAGGGGACGCCGGTGGCTTCCAGGACGCGGCGGGCCGCCACGGTGAGTTCAGGGCCGGTGCCGTCGCCGGGGATCAGAGTGATGTCGTAGGCCAAGAAAGTCCTCCTCGCCGACCCATGATCGCCGGGTGAAGACGCGCCGGAAGGTTGCGGGGGCGCGCCAGGGTGTAGCGCCGGGGCAGGCTAAGTTGTATAGTGAGTAGTAAAGGCGAGTCGCGCAGGACCACCTTAACATCGTAGTGTACCACACCGATTTCGCCCTCATCAACGTGCGGTCACTCTCCTGGAGCCGCCGGCGGCAGGGCGCTGCGGATTGGTTTGCCCGCTCCAGGCAAGCGTTTCACTAAAGGGTTATCCGGTTACAGATCGTTCATCCAGTTGAGGAGGTTCGTTTGGTCCGCCGTTCTCAGCGTCATTCGTGGTGGCTCGCCGTCACCGCCGTCGCCCTCGCGCCCCTGCTGCCGGGGTGCAGCCTCATCGTCGGGAAAGCCGCCTCCACGGGGATCGGCTCCGTCCGCGATGTGGAGGTGAATCCCGATCAGGTCTCTCTTTCCATCGGGCAACAGCAGCAGTTCACCGCGCGCGCCACGAAGGTCATCGGCAATTCCGGCAGCGCTGATCCCGATTGGGAGCTCGTCGGCGAGGTGGGCTTCCTGAGCGCCAGCGGCCTCTTCATCGCCACCAATCCAGGGCAGGGGACGATCCGCGCCACGGTGAAGACGGCGGGCGGCCTCGGTAACGTGGTCGGCAAGGCGACGGTGTACATCCCGCCGCCCCCGGATGG
>JBBRGS010000332.1:0-2996 GCA_038240635.1 Armatimonadota bacterium | reverse complement strand
TAAGCATCTTCTGTAACACCTTTCCGAGCGGTGATAACGCTCATAGGAGGATATGTAAAGTGGAATATGTTGTTGATGTGAATATTTTATTTTTATGATTTTGGTTTCATGCGATGACAGGCAGCGTTGTTACCTGAATGTTCGGTATGTCGGCTTGAGCATATAACGTATAAATCGCTGTTTAATCTTGGTCTCTCTGAATATGCTGCAAATAAGATTTACTTTACAATCCAACTTTTGTCAATGACTTCGTGTCTATGGGACTTTGCAAATATTGATAGGCTGACGCCAATCGCATTTTGGTTGCCTAGGGTTTTTTTGGGAGACAGGCTTGCATACCAAGTTTACTCCTCGTTATTCCGCATTGCAATAGGATTTTACCCCCTATTTCGTCCAATTTCGCCGGAATCTGGCTCATTTCCCCGTTTTCGCCCGTTGGGGACCCCGCCTCCCTTCTGTCACACTGGTATCAGCCCTCTTACCCCGATCCCCCAGGAGTCCCCCATGCGCCCGTCCATCCCCTCCGGCGACCCCGCCACTCGCCCCGAAGCCGCCCACCCCGTCCTCCCGCGCCAGTTCGTCACCTTCACCTTCTACAAGGCCGATCCCGCCTGGCGCCGCCTCCCCTCCGACGACCGCCAGCGCGGCAGGGACGAGTTCATCGCCGCTCTCGAAGACGGCATGGCCGGAACCGTCATGGTCCACGCCTACAGTACGGTCGGACTGCGCGCCGACGCCGACCTGTGCCTCTGGCGCATCGCCAGCGACCTTGAACCGCTTCAGGAGATGTCCGCCCGCTTGCTGCAAACCGGCCTCGGCCAGTATCTCGACACCACCCATTCGCTCCTCGGCCAGACCAAGCGCAGCGTCTACGTGGATAAAATCAATCCCGAACACGAGAATTCGCGCCTCTACATCCGCCCCGCGCAGTCCAAATACATCTTCATCTACCCCTTCGTGAAGACGCGCCCCTGGTTCCAGCTCAGCAAGCACGCGCGGCAGGGCATTATGGATGAGCATATCGAAATGGGGATGCGCTACCCCTCGGTCAAGCTCAACACGCTCTACTCCTTCGGCCTCGATGATCAGGAGTGGATCGTCGCCTTCGAGAGCGACAACCCCTCCGACTTCCTCGACCTCGTGATGGAACTGCGCGAGTCCGAGGGGAGCAACTACACCCTCCGCGACACCCCGATCTTCACCGCCGTCCGCCACTCGTTCCAGGACGCCGTGAATCTGCTGGGATAACTCCGCCCCCCCCCCGCCGCATACTATGGAAGGAGAGACTGATGCGCGCCTATCCGCTGAAGTTCACCAACGTGTTCAAGGTCCGTATCTGGGGCGGGCGCAACCTGGCGCGCGTCCTCGATAAGCCGCTGCCGCGCGGCGACGACCCCATCGGCGAGTCGTGGGAGGTGGTGGATCACCGCTCCGAGTCGTCCGTCATCGCCAATGGCGAGTACGCGGGCCGCGCGCTGCGGTCGCTGCGGGAGGAGTTCGGCGACGCGCTGGTGGGGGCGCACGGGCTGAAACTGGGCCGGGGGCAGGTCCCCCTCCTCATCAAGTTCCTCGACGCGCAGGAGGTCCTCTCCGTCCAGGTCCATCCCAATGACGCCTACGCCGCCGAACACGAGAACGGCGAGCTCGGCAAGGCCGAGATGTGGTACGTCATGCACGCTGAACCCGGCGCTCAGATCATCTCCGGCCTGAAGCCTGGCGTGGACCGCGCCATCCTCCAGCGCGACATTGATAACGGAACCGTGGAAGACCACCTCCAGTCGGTCACGGCCCACACCGGCGACTGCTACTTCACCCCGGCGGGCCGCGTACACGCCATCGGCGCGGGCAACATCATCTGCGAAGTGCAGCAAAACTCCGACGTCACCTATCGCTTCTACGACTGGAATCGGAAGGACGCCGACGGCGCGCCCCGCGAACTCCACATCGAAAAGTCGCTCGACGTGATCAACTACGGCGACACCGCCGACGCGAAAGTCACCCCGAAACTCACCTCCGAGGACGGGGGCAAGGTGTGGGAACTGGTCCGCTGCCCGCAGTTCGTGGTGGAGAAGCTGGAAGTGACCGGGGCCATGCCCGCCGACACGCGCGGCGAGAGTTTTCACGCGCTGTCGGCGCTGGACGGCGAGGGCGTCATTCAGGCGCCCGGCTGCGACGATACCCCGCTGCGGAAAGGGGAATCGGCCATGGTCCCGTGCGCGCTGGGCCGCTACACCCTTCACGCCTCCGCGCCGTTCACCGTCCTGCGGAGTTCCGTCCCTGCGCTCGGCGCCGCGTGACGACGGACGCTCCTCCCGCTCCTCCCATCCGCCGCCTGACTCCCCGGCGCGCGGTCGGCCTGGCGGTGGCGTACGGCGCCGTGGGAGCGGGCGTCCTCCTCTTCTTCCAGATCGGACGGCGGCCATGGACCGGCTTCATGGTCTTCATGGTCGTCACGTGGACGTTTCAAATCCACGTCAGCCGTCGCCCGTGGTGGGAGCTGGGCCTGCGGTTTCGGTCGCGCGCTCTCGTCGAGTGGGGCGCGGGACTCGCGGGCGGCGTCGGGCTGTTCGCGCTGGTGGCCGGTGCGCTGGCGGCGACCGGGGCGGCGCGGTTCACTCTCACGGGGGGCGGCGTGAAGCCTGGCGAAGCCCTCGGTCTCTTTGCGGCTCTTGCGTTGCTGGAGGAACTCTTCTTTCGGGGCTATCCGCTCGTCACGCTGGCGCGGGCGTTCGGTCCCCTGCGGGCGGGGCTGGCGCTCAGCGGCCTGTTCGCGGCGCTGCATCTGTTCAATCCCGGCATGGGAGGGATGCCGCTCGTCGGCGTGGCGCTGGCGGGAGTCGTGATGACGCTGCTGTTTCTCAAATGGCGCACACTCTGGCTGCCGTGGGGTTTTCACTTTGGCTGGAACGCCGCGCAGGGGCTGCTGTTCGGCTTCCCCACCAGCGGCATCGCCATGAAGGAGCTCGGCGCCGCGCCGCTCCTCGCCGCCCATGTGA
>JBBRGS010000331.1:0-3089 GCA_038240635.1 Armatimonadota bacterium | reverse complement strand
ACGAGCGTGGTCGGCCCGGACGGTTCGGAAGCCGGGGCGCCTTCCCTCGTGGCGCCTTCCTGCATAACTGGAGGGGCTGATGGGGCGATCATGGCTCGCTCCTCGCTCAATCCATCCATTCGGGATGCGCCGCGAGGTCGTTGGAGAGGCGCTGGAACACGACGCGCGGGTCGCCGGTCACGATCTCCAGCCCGGCTTCGGCGAGGGCGGCTTCCACGGCGGCGCGCGATTCGTCGAGATAGCCGCGCTTCCAGCCGAGGTAGATCGGCGAGAGGAGCTGATCGTTCCAGACCTGGGCGCCTTCGATGAGAACCTCCGCCTTCACGACTGGCTGGCCCGCGCGATCCGCTCCCACGGCGTGCTGGAACGGGGAGACTCCGCCGCGCATCACGGCGCAGACGACGAGCGAGGGCCCAACAGGGGTGTAGTGCAGTGTCTGCTTGGCGCCGCCTTCGAGGCGAGAGAGGCCATCGAGGAGGGCGCGAACCCGCTGAACCCGCGCCTCGCGGGGCAGGCGATACGCGGCCCCGTCCTCCACCGTTTCCAGCTCCTGCTTCTCGGCCTGGGCGATACGCGCGGTGTCCAGGTTACGGTAGCCGGTTTTCCACCGGCGCCAGAAGGTGCCGCAGGCGTACAGGTCGAGGTCAAACAGGCCCTTGAGGGTCGCCTGATAAAACTGGTGTTCGTGAGGGACAGGATTGATTGCGACATGCTGGCCGGACAGCACGTCTCCGGCGTCGGCGTCCTGCCGGGCCATCACGCCGAAATCCTCCGTCAGAATGATGGGCGCGATGGAGACGAGGGTGCCGATCCGCAGGGGCGAGACACGAGTCAGGTCCGTGTCGGTGGGGGTTGCATTTTCGAAGGTGTCGGCGTCACGGGCCTCTTTGGCGTCCTTCTTTTTGGAGGCCGCTCTCATATAACCGAGCAGGTCGTCGTCCCACCATGTGATCGGGTTGCTGTCGGTGTAGGCGATCTTCTGCTCCCGATAGATGGGGGACATTTTCCAGTTGTCGTCATCCGTGAGGGTGTTGCGCAGCCAGTACCGGAACGCCTGAGCGCTAACATAGGGGAACGCGCCCTGTTTGGTGCGGATGTACTTCACCCCAACGACGTTATCGGTGCGCCCGCCTTCAATGCCGCCCTGATTGTTCAGCGCGGATGCGGGGGCGTCAATCAGCCACACTCCATTCAAATGAGCCATTGGTTTTCCTTCCGATGAAAGAGATGCGGGAGGGAGGACGGGTTAATCGGTAACGGGCGCTTTAGCCGGGGATTCGGCGTTATCGGCGGCGTCGGAGGATTCGGCGGCGGGAAGGGTCACATCGAGGGCTTCAGGGTTGTGCTTGAACCAGCCGCCTTCGTGGAGCTGTTCCACAACCCGGATGAGGACCAGGTCGCGGGCCAGATTCCAGTCCCTGCGGGCGTCGTCCTCGCCGTACTCGAAGATGGTGATGAAGTCGTCGTAGCCGATGAGCGGGGGGCGGCCCGCCTTTTGCTCCTCTTTCCCGGCGCGCACGATGCTCGCGCGCAGGTCGGAGTACCGTTTGGCGAGATTAAACCGGTTCCAGAATCGGGAGTCGCGTTCGGCGATGTGGAGCGCCACCCGGTCGCCGAACGCTTTGATGGTGTCCACGCGGTGTTGATCCATGCCGACGATCCTTTCGAGGAAGAGCGCGAGGAGAGGCCAGTGGATGAGGTCGAGGTCGCGCGCCAGCCGATACTGGGCGCGGGGGTCGTCCTTGAAAGTGGCGCGCGGCCCTTTGCGGAGGAAGTAGGTGCGCACAAACCGGGGCCACTCCTCCGGCAGGCTCAGGAGGTCTTCGTACAGGTAATTGCGATGCGTCTCCGCGTCGGGGAGTTTCTCGTTCAGGCGCCAGGCCGCGTTCACCAGGGCGTTCCAGGCGGTTTTGTGCTGCGACGCCTGCGCGTCCGTCAGAAAGGAGAGAAGGGGAGCGGGGACGGCGTAAACATCGAGGTCCGGCCCCTGCCCGGAGTTGGTGAAGTGGTAGGCGGTGACGGACGTGGGGCGGGAGTGAAGTTCTTTTCTTTCGGCTGATGCGCGGCGTTGCCCCTCCCGCTGCGCCCAGTTCGCCAGCTGTTCCATGAGGCGAGTGCGGGCCACTTTGGCGTCGGGGAACTTATCACCGGCGGCGGAAGCCAGGTCGAGAAATCTCTGATTGCGCTTCAGATTCTCCTTCACCAGAGCCATCGTGAGGGCGGGATCGTCCGCGTGAACGAGGAGGACCCGGCCCGCGCACCGGAGCGCCCCCAGCGGCATGGCCGCGACGCTCAGCATGCACGCCGCGCAGATCGGCAGCCCCGCCGTAGCGTGAGGGAAGAAGTTCAGGACATCGCGCCCGGTGATCAGGGGGAAGTGTTCGCGGAAGGCGACGCCACAGGAAGGGAAGCCACAAAGGCCGCAGAGGGGAGCGTCATCCTGCGGCGGCTGACGGAACGCGAAGAGGTGCAGATCGTGGTACTGGCTCTGCTTCTCAGGGTCCAGCGCCATTTGTTGGTTCTTCTTTCCCGCAATGGATTGAGCCACGATTTGCTGAAAATAGGCGGAATTCATGAAGACGCAGGAGAGATACGAGTTCATGTAGGACCGGTTGTAATGCTGGAACAGGTAGCCGGCGACCTCCTCCAGGTCGGCGCGGGTCACATCTTCCGGGCGCTGTTTGCCTACAAAGGCGGTAATCGTCGCGGCGCCCACGTCCACCAGCGGGTGGCCGGTGTATTTCAGCAGCGGCGTGGCGGTATTCGGAGTGAGTGTGCTCATCGGCGCCTCCTGTCAACGTTATTCCCTTACAGCATAGCAGCCCCTCCCTGACATCCGCTGTCAGGTCATCAATTGGATGCGCCAGTTTTGTCATCGCGGTTCATCGGACCACTCATCACGGCTCACCTGATAACTCCCCATCCCGAAGGCGCAGTTGTCTCCCACGCCGATCCAGGCGCCCAGCCGCAGCGCCGGGAGGAACGGCGCAAGGTCTCCGGTGTACCGGGCGACGCCAACGAAGCCGTTCATGGGCACCCGGCGATCCTGCTTTGCGGAGTAGCGGCTCCACTCTCGCTCGCGCGAGTCC
>JBBRGS010000330.1:0-3090 GCA_038240635.1 Armatimonadota bacterium | reverse complement strand
TCGCGTTCCGGGATGAGGCGTTCGCGCTGGCCGGTGATCTGGAAGTCGAGTCGCTCCACGCCCAGGCCGCGCAGGATCGCCCGCTCCACCAGGTTGAACTCCTCCGGGTTCGCGCGGTTGAAGTTCATCGGCTCGTTGAAGCTGATCGCCGGGTTGGTGATGAAGCGCGGGATGCCCGATGGGTTCTGCGACGAGGCGTGCAGCACAAATGGATGAATGAGGACGACATCTCCAATGGAGCCGGTGATCTCGATGAAGTCACGGCATTGGGTGGCCATCCCCTGGAAGTCGAACTGGTTAGGCTCCCGGCCTTCCGGATGCTCCAGAAGGTACCGAGCGACGTGGCGCACGGAATCCGCCGCCACAAACGTGCCCCCGCTTTGAGGCCGGATGTCCGACCAGAGGATGATGGTGAGGAGGCCCTGCTCCGGGCTGTCGAGGAAGTGCCGAAACCAGTCTCCATCCTTGTGCCAGCCGGTGACGGCGGGGGAGGGCGGACGCCAGGGCTGATCGGCGCCGCTGCGGAGGTTCAGGATGAACGAATCGCCCCACGAACAGGGCTGCTTGATCGCCGCCTCGCCGCCCATGAGTTCGATAATGGCGGCCCACGCTTTGGGCGCGAACTCCTTCACTTCCCACCGCTCCATCGCGGGCATATGGATTTGCGCCTGCTCCCAGGTGGCGGGATCATGCCGGTCGTAGCCGAGGCGGTCGAAGGCGCGGTCGGTGAGACGCTGCGCCAGGTCCCGGGAGAAGCAGCCGGGGATGACGACGTGCCCGCGAGTCAGGAACTGTTCCCGTTGATCGTCGCTCAGGATGGGCGCTGCGGAGGCCATGTCGCCACTCCTTTCGTTAGGTGTGAAGGGAAATTTTGCGTAGAGAGGCGCCGGTCGCCCTCCCGCCCTCCGTTTCCCTCTCATCGGGCGCCTTCCTGCCGCACTTCCCGCGTTTTCCCGGAAGCCCTGCGGCAGATCACACTAAAGTGGCGCTCTCCTCCGCTCCGCTCGCATTCAACTCTCTTTCAGCCCTCCACACTTCTCCTGAGGCCGTCCCCGCCATGCCCCCTCCCTTTGATCAAGACAGCGCCGTCCTCATCACGGGAGCGTCGGCGGGGATCGGGCGGCAATTGGCGAAGGAGTTCGCGCCTCGCGTCCGTTGCCTCCTCCTCGTCGCCCGCCGCGCCGACCGACTGGAGGCCCTGCGTGACGAACTGATCGCGACGAATCCTCGTCTCACGATTTACACTCTCACGGCGGACCTCGCCGATCCCGACGACCTGAAGCGCCTTCACGACGACGCGAATCGACTCGCCGGGCCGGTGGACGCGCTGGTGAATAACGCGGGCCTGGGTTGTCAGGCCCTGTTCGACCGCCTGCCGTGGGAGCGCGCGGAAGCGATCCTCCGCGTGAATGTGGTGGCCCTCACCCGCCTCACGCACGACTTCCTGCCGGATATGGTGGCGCGGGGCCGGGGCGGAGTCCTCAACATCAGCTCCGGCGCCGGGCACGCGCCGGTGGCGGGTGGGGCCGTCTACGTCGCCAGCAAGCATTACGTCAACGGCTTCACGAAGGCGCTCCGGGTGGACCTGCGCGGCACGGGGGTCACGGCGTCGCAGGTGTCGCCGGGTCCGGTGGCGACGGAATTCATGGAAGTGGCGGGGATCACCGGCGCGGATCGAGGTCCCGCCGCGTGGTTTCGCGTCTCGGTGGAGCAAGTAGCGCGGGAGGCCGTGCGCGGGTTCGAGCGAGGCCAGGCGGACATCTTCCCCGGCTTCTGGTATCGTCAGTTCATGGGGGGGCATGGGTGGCTGCCCCGGCCCATGGCGCGCTGGGCGGAGGACCTCCTGCTCGCCCCGTCGGCCCGCCAGCTGCGAGGAAGGCCGCCTTCCGGCGCCGAATAAGGTTTCCATTCCCTCACGGCGCCGCGCCGATGGAAGCGCCCCCGGCGAACCCGTCACTCACCACGGAGGCCCATGTGGACCCCAAACTCGACGCCCTGATCACCCTCGCGATGCCCGCCATTGTGGAACTACGGCAGGACCTGCACGCTCACCCGGAACCCGGATTTCAGGAGTATCGCACCGGCGAGAGGGTCGCGGAGCTGCTGGAGTCGTACGGTCTCACCGTGCGCCGCATGGCCGACACCGGCGTGGTGGGCGATCTCACCGGGTCCGCCGACGGCGCCACCATCGCCCTCCGCGCGGATATGGACTGCCTCCCCATCCACGAGATGAGCGTCCTGCCCTATAAATCCACCCAGCCGGGTCTCATGCACGCCTGCGGCCACGACGGCCACACCGCCAACCTCGTGGGGACGGCGCGGGTCCTCTCCCGGATGCGGGACCAGTTGCCGGGGCGGGTCCGCTTCATCTTCCAGCCTTCCGAGGAGAACGTGCAGGGCGCCCGCCGCATGATCGCTGACGGCGCCATGGACGGGGTGGACGCCATCCTCGCGCTCCACGACTGGAACGACACCGAGCCGGGCCAGATCAGCATCAAAAGCGGCCCCATCATGGCGAGCGCGGACACCTTCCGGTTGACCCTCTCCGCGAAAGGTGGCCACGCTTCGGCGCCCCATCTCACCGTGGACCCCGTCCTGGTGGGCGCGCACATCGTCACCGGGATTCAGACGATTGTGAGCCGCGAAACGCCGCCCTGCGACGCTGTAGTGGTGACAATCGGCTCGTTTCAGGCGGGCGCCACCGACAACGTGATCCCTCACATCGCCACCCTCCTCGGCACCGTCCGTACCCTCTCGCCCACCATGCGCGAGGAGGTCCCGATCCGGCTGAAGCGGTTGATCGAGGGCATCTGCGCCGCCTTTCGCGCCGACTTCACCCTGGACTATACGATGGGTTGCAGTCCCACCGTGAACGAGCGCACCATGACCGACCTCGTGGCGCGCGTGGGGCAGGACCTGCTGGGGCCGGAAAACGTTTTCCGCTACACCGAGCCGTCCATGGGCGGGGAAGACTTCTCGGAGTACCTGAAGTTCGCGCCGGGAGCCATGTTCCGCCTCGGCATCGGGGGAACGGAGCCGATCCACTCGCCCCGCTTCAACTTCAACGACGCCGCGCTGCCCACCGGGATC
>JBBRGS010000329.1:0-3190 GCA_038240635.1 Armatimonadota bacterium | reverse complement strand
GTCATAATCGCGTGAGGGCCTTCGCTCTCCGCCGCTCGCTCCCCCGAACCCCAACTCCTATGGCCGACTCCGCCCCCGAACCCACCCTCTGGAAAGCCGACTGGTCCCTCGCCCGCGCCGCCTTCGCCGACTGGTGGGCCGGAACCGGCCTCGCGTTGCACGTCACCGCGCCCAAAGACGACCCGTGGGAAGAGTTCCCCGCCCCGCCCCCGCCCGCCTCCCTCGAACAGCAGTGGTACGATCCCGCCTACCGCGCCGCGAAGAACCTGCATGAGCTCTCCCACACCTTCTTCGGCGGCGTCGCGTTCCCGCAGTCCAAAGTGAGCATCGGCCCTGGCAGCCTCGGCCTCATGCTCGGCTGCCAGCCCGGCCTCGCCGAGACCACCGTCTGGTACGAGCCGGTCATTGAGGACCCGGAGGCGCCGTTTTCAATGGAGTTCGACCGCAGCCGGTGGGGATGGACCCTCCACGAGGCGCTCATCCGGGAGTCGCTGCTCCACGCGCCGGGCCGCTACCTCGTTGGCTACCCCGATCTGGTGGAGAACCTCGACACCCTCGCCCAACTCCGGGGCAGCGAGACCACGCTGATGGACCTGGTGGAGCGGCCCGACTGGGTGGAGGAGCGGATCGCCGCCATCAACCAGGCCTTCTTCGACGCCTACGATGCCCTGTGGGACCTCCTGCGCGACCCCTGGGGCGGCGCCGCCTTCCACGCCTTCAGCCTCTGGGGGCCGGGGAAAACCGCCAAAATCCAGTGCGACTTCTGCTGCATGATCAGCCCGCGCATGTTCCGCCGCTTCGTGCAGCCCGCCCTCGCCGAGCAGGCCGCCTGGCTCGATTACGCGATGTATCACCTGGACGGCACGCAGGCCCTGCCGCAACTCGACAACCTCCTCTCCATCGAAGGCATCCAGGCGATTGAATGGACCCCGCAGGCCGGTCTGCCCGGCGGCGGCTCGCCGGACTGGTACGACTTGTATCGCCGGATCAAAGCGGCGGGGAAGAGCGTGCAGGCCATCGAGGTGAAGCCGGAGGAAGTGGAGCCGCTCATTGCCGCCGTCGGGCCGGAGGGCCTCTTCATCCACACCGCCGCCCCCACCGAAGCCGCCGCCCGCGACCTTCTGCGCCGCGTGGGCTGGCCCGGCGAAGCGTAACGCGGGCGACCCTGACGCCGCCTCCCTAACCGGGCGGAAGCGGCGCCGTAGGTCGTCGGAGCGCTTCAGTTGCTCTCGATGGCGTGGCCCGATCCGCTGTACAGGTCCAGCGGGCCGTCCAGTTCCACCTTCAGGACCGTCGCGTTCGGGTCGAGGGCCGCTTCCGGGACCGTGATCCATAACACGCCAGGGATATTCATCCACGGGGCGCCGCCCACCTTGCGAAACGGCAATTCCGTTCCCGAACCCACCACGCTCACCCGCTTCACGGCGTTACGGATCCCCTTCACGGCGAACTCGTCCCACGGGCGATCAAACAGCGTCACATACAGCGTCTCGCGGTCGTGGCTCAACGTGCTGGTTCCATACAGATGTCCCGCCGGAAGCCCCGCCTCCGTGCTGAACACCGCCTCCTCGTGGCGCGCGATCCAGTCGCCCAGGGCTTCCAGTCGCTCCACCTGTTCGGGCGGGAAGGTCCCGTCCTCCTTCGGTGTGATGTCCAGGAGGAGATTGCCGCCCATGCCGATCACCTCGCTGAACATCCGCACGAGTTGCCTCACCGACTTGTGATTGTCGTCCTGCGGCTGCCAGCCCCAGCTGTCGTTCATCGTGACGCAAAACTCCCAGACGCCTTCAGGGCGCTGGATCGGGATGCCCTGCTCCGGCGTGTTGTAGTCGCCATACCCGCGCATCCGCGAGTTGAGAATGGCGTTCGGCTGCCACGCCATGAGTTGATCCCGCAGCTCGGCCATCTTCCAGTACTCGTCGCCGGGGGTCCAGTCCCCATCGAACCAGAGCAAATCGAGGGGGCCGTAGCGTGTGCAGAGCTCCTCCAGCTGGCCTCGGTGGAACGCGAGGTATCGCCGCCACGCCGGATTCTCCGGGCCGTCGCTCCAGCGCGCGTACGCCCCATCCATCGTCTTCGCGGTGCGTTGGTCGGGCGGGACGGGCGCGTAATCCGGGTGCGACCAGTCGAGGTGGGAGAAGTAGAGGCCGGTTCGCAGCCCCTCCTTCCGCAGCGCATCGAGGTACGGCCGGATGAGGTCGCGACCCGCCGGAGAGCGCTTCACCACGCTCAGGTCGTTCTGCTCGGTGTCCCACAGCGCGATGCCGTCGTGGTGTTTGGCGGTCAGCACGGCGTAGCGGGCGCCCGCGCGTTTGAAGAGGCGCGCCCATGCCTCCGGGTCATATTTCGAGGCGGTGAAGCCGTCGAGTTGCGCCATATAATCGGCGTACGAGATTTGCCCGTTGAAGAACGACCAGGATTCGGGAACGCCTTTCACGGAGTACGCGCCCCAGTGCATGAAGATGCCGAGTTTGGCGGCGGGAAACCAGGGTTGCATCATAGGGAACAACAGCCTTTCGGAAGAGATCGGAAACTATCGGAAGAGTCCTGAAGCCGGGCGCCGTTCCCCCACGGATTTGGTATACACTCATGACGCCACAAGCAAGGCGGACCTGAAGAAGGGCCTGGGGAATGAAACGTATCCGCGCGATCACTCGGCTGATCGGCATCGTGCTGCTGGTCACGATGGGAACGGTCGAGACCTTCCACCATCACGCGTTGCCGGGAGTCGTCTCGGCTCCGATCACAGGATCGCGCCCCGCCGTCACCTGCGCTCCATCCGCCCCTGACAGGCCGACGCCGTGCCCGGCCTGTCAGTTGCTCAGCACGGCGACCACGCCCTCCGTCGCGCCGCCCGCGCTTCCCCCACCTCTTGGTTTCACGGAGGGCGTCGCGCTTCCCTGCCGGGCGCGAGTGTCGAAGGTCTCGTTCAGCCCGTCGGCTCCGCGCGCGCCTCCTCTGTGGGTGAGTTTCGCGTAGGCTGGATCATTTCAGCCGCCCATCTCACCATTTCTTAAAGCAGAGGAGAACCCATCCATGACGCAAATCACTAGGGAGTGTCCGACAAATGGGAACCTGATCTGGTGAATAATCTTCCGGAAGTGCGGGAGGTCGCCGGATATGGATCGAGGTGAATTAAGCGATAGCCAGTATGAAGCGATCAGGGACTTTCTGCCTTCGAGCGAAGGCC
>JBBRGS010000328.1:0-3191 GCA_038240635.1 Armatimonadota bacterium | reverse complement strand
GTGGCGTTCAAAGGCATGCCCGTCGAGCGGTATCGCCTCATGCTCGAACTGCGCCGCCGGTACGGCCGCTACGACACCCCCACCGACTTCGACGCGCTGGACCTCGCCGCCGTGCAGCGCGAGATGACCACGCTCGGCCTCACCCGCGATCCCGCGACCGCCTCCGATGTCACCCCCTGACGCAGGGACTGAGGGGACTGAGGGGAGCGCCGCAGAGGTCCGGGAGGTTGAAACCCCTGCAACGACCACATAACGTCGGCCTTCGCCGCCTCCCGCCATGCGAAGATTCCATCCATGAGCGATCCCCCCTGCCTCACCCCTACCTCACCCCGGCCTTCGGCCACCCCTCTCCCACAGGAGAGGGGCCAGTGGACGGCGCTATTCTCATGCTCCATCATTGCTCCCCGAACCCGCGCAGCGATCCCCGAAACCGCCCAGCGATCCCCGAACCCGCGCAGCGATCCCCGAACCCGCGCAGCGATCCCCGAACCCGCGCAGCGATCCCCGAAACCGCCCAGCGATCCCCGAAACCGCCCAGCGATCCCCGAACCCGCGCAGGCGGGTTTCGTGTGGGTGTTGCAGCGGTTTCAACCGCCCGTCTCCTCCTTTTGAAGGCTTCTCGCCATCCGCGTATCGAACCTGACGAACCCCTGAGCGCCGGGCGTTCCTTCCGTCCACGTCGAACGAACCTTCGGCGGATGCACTGAAGCCCGGCGCTTCACCCTTGTCCTTTCGGTTCCTCGCAGGAGGTGGAAGCCGTGCAACGCTACAAGTTCACCCTGTTCATGTTTGCGGCGCTGTTCGCCGTCGGCCTCTTCTGGAGCGCGCGGCAGCCTCTTATCGCCGCCTACGCTCGCAGCGCCGTCCGACGCAACGCGACAGTCGCCCCCGCCAAAGCCGCGAAGCCCACCGTCGCCTTTCACACCAATGAGTCGCGGCCTTCCCCCGGCCAGCTCAGCATCTTCGATCCCACCGGAAAGCCCGCCGGGATGTGCCCCCTTCAGCACACCGACGTGAAGGCCGACATCGCCGGGTTCGTGGCGAAGGTGACGGTGACGCAGCGGTTCGCCAACCCGTCCCCCACGCCCATTGAGGCGGTGTACACCTTCCCGCTTCCCGCCGACGCCGCCGTGGACGACATGACCATGACCATCGGCCAGCGGGTGATCCGGGGCGAAATCAAGCGCCGCGAGGAGGCTCGCCAAATCTACGAGGCCGCCCGCACCGAAGGCAGGGCCGCCTCTCTCCTCGACCAGGAGCGGCCCAACATCTTCACGCAATCGGTCGCCAACATCATGCCCGGCGACGCGATCACCATCACCATCAGCTACGTCAATCTGCTGAAGTACGACGACGGACGGTACGAGTTCGCCTTCCCGATGGTCGTCGGCCCGCGCTACATGCCCAACGGCGGCGGCTACACCGTCCCTGGCCAGCGCGGCGATCCCAGCCCCGGCCCGAACGCGCCGACCCCGACTCCCCTGAACCAACCGCAACAGATCCGGCCGCTGGACGGCGTGGGGCTGACTGATCTGTCCGCCGGACGGAAACCCGCTCCGGGATTCGTTCCGCCCTCGCCCCCTTCGGATGGCCTGCCGCCGCGAGTCGTCACCGACGCCGATAAAATCACGCCGCCCATCACCCCGCCGGGGACGCGCGCGGGTCACGACATCTCTCTCTCCGTTCACCTCGACGCCGGCGTGCCGCTCGACGACGTGATGAGCGTCCTCCACGCGGTGAACATCAACCGCGAGGGCGCCAACTCGGCGACCGTGGAACTGAAGAATCAGGCCAGCATTCCCAACAAGGACTTCATCCTGCGGTACACCGTGGCGGGCAAACAGCTTCAGTCCGGTCTGCTGACCTACGCCCCTCGATCCGGCGACGGATACTTCACGCTTATCGTGCAGCCGCCGATGGCCCCGCCGCAGTCGCAAATCTCTCCCAAGGAGATGATCTTCGTCATTGATCAGACCGGCTCGCAGGGCGGCTGGCCGATCAAAAAGTCGAAGGAGACGATGAGCTACTGCCTGAAACGAATGAACCCCGGCGATACGTTCCAGCTCATCGGCTTCAACACTGAGGTGATGCCGTGCTTCAGGAAACCGGTCCCCAACACGCCGGACAACGTGCAAAAGGCGCTGAAGTTCCTTGAGCCGATTGAGGGGAACGGCGGCACCGACATCCTGAAGTCCGTGGATTACGCCCTCAGCCTTCCCGACGACTCGAAACGCCTCCGCATCGTCTGCTACCTCACCGACGGGTACGTGGGCAACGACATGCAGGTGATTGATTACGTGGCGAAGCATCGGCGCCAGACGCGGATGTTCCCCATCGGCATCGGCAACGGCGTGAATCGCTTCCTCATTGACGGCATGGCGAAGGAAGGGCGCGGCGCGTCGGACTACGTGACGCTCGACGAACCCGGCAACGAAGCGTCTCAGCGCTTTTACAACCGCATCGCCAGTCCGCTGCTCCTCGACGTAGGCGTGGAGTGGGGCGGCCTCAGCGTCGCCGATGTCTATCCCAAACAGATCCCCGACGTCTTCTCCTCCGGCCCGATCATCCTCAAGGGGCGCTACACCCAGCCCGGCGAGGGGGACATCGTGGTGAAGGGCCTCCTGCGGGGCCAGCCGTGGAGCCAGCGCATCCACGTCACGCTTCCCGCCACCGACCCCAGCGGCTCCGCCCTGGAAACCCTCTGGGCGCGACAGCAAATCGAGGAGTTCCAGTCGCAGGACTGGATGGGGGCGCAATCCGGCAAGCCGGACCCCGGCATCACGGAGAAGATCATCGCCACAGCCCTGAAGCACCGCCTGATGAGCCAGTACACCTCGTTTGTGGCGGTGGAGGAGCGCGTCATCAACACGATGGGCCAGCCCCGCAAGGTGGACGTGCCGGTGGAGATGCCCGACGGCGTGAGCTACGAAGGCATTTTCGGCGAAGACAGGCAGGAACAGCCGCAGTCGCTTGTGCTGATGAGTCAGATGACACGCGGCGCCTCCCGCGTCAGTGGAAGAGCGCTCTATAAGTCCGCGCCCCTCAGCGCCTCAGCGGGCCGCCTCCCGGCGCTGAACGCCCCCCCCCCCCCGGGGGAGGCGACCGCCCGCCCCCGCAGCGCATCGCGGGCCGCGCACGCGCTGGGTTACCGTCAGGTGTGCCGCAATTGCCAGCGGGACAAGGCCCCCCCC
>JBBRGS010000327.1:0-3214 GCA_038240635.1 Armatimonadota bacterium | reverse complement strand
GATGCACCGGCCCCGATTGGAGAGCGAACGCGGCCAGCCGTCGGCGTACCCCAGGGGCACGACGGCCAGCCGACTGTCGCGCTCCAGCCGCCGCGTGAGGCCGTACCCCACCGCGCGGCCTTTCGGCATGGCTCTCACCTGCGTCACGCGCGCTTTCCACTCCAGCGCGGGCAGCAGGTCCGGCTTCGCGTCGCGCACCGGGGGACAGCCGAACACCAGCAGGCCGGGACGCGCCAGATTGAAGCGCGTGTCCGGGGCGTTCTGCACGGCGCCGCTGTTGGCCGCGTGCGCCCACGGTGGGCGCAGCCCTTCGGCTTCCAGCCGCTGAACGACCGTCTGAAACGTCTCCGCCTGATAGGCGAGGAAGGCAGCGTCCTCATCCGATGTGGCGAAGTGCGTGCAGACCCCTTCCAGCCGCACGCCGGGCAGCCCCGCGATGAGAGCCGCCAGGCCGACCGCATCCGCCGGGTCCGCTCCGACGCGCGCCATGCCGGTGTCAATCTTGAGGTGCAGGCCGATCTCGCGGCTCTGGGCGACAGCGGCGCGGGAGAACGCCTCCACGGCCTCGCGGGTGGAAACGACCTGCGACACCGCCGCCGCCACGATCTCGCCCGCGTCGTCCGGCAGCGGCGCGCCCATGAGCAGGACCGGCGCGGTGACGCCGTTGTCGCGCAGTTCCAGCGCTTCGTCCAGCACCGCCACGCCCAGCCACGCCGCCCCGCCCCGCAGCGCCGCCATCGCCGACGGCAGCAGGCCATGACCATAGGCGTTCGCCTTCATCACGGCGAGGACGGAAGCGCGAGGGCCGAGATGCCGCCTCACGCGACGGGTGTTCTCGGTGATGGCGCTCAGGTGAATGTCGAGCCAGGCGGGCCGCACGCGCGCCTCCTAAATCCGTGACGGTTGACGAGAGCCGTGAGGTAAGATCAGCCTCGGCGCTGCTGAATTCGGGGCGGGGCGGGGCGGGCCAGCCGGCGCCCTGGCGCACGATCCCGATTTAGCGCTTCATCGCCGGACGTCATGCGGTGAGGGCCGTCACTTCCTCGGCGAGCGGTTCCCACTCCTCATACAGGTCCTGAAGCCGCACGGTCGCCGCCTCATACTCGTCGGTGAGGGCCTTCGCGGCGCCGCCTTCGAGGTAGGTGGCGGCGTCGGCGAGGAGGTCGGTCAGCTCGCGGATGCGCGCCTCCAGTGGCGCGATTTGCCCTTCAATCCGCTTCAGTTCTTTCTCCGGCGAGGGGCCGCGCGCGCCGCGATGCTTCCGCTTGAGGGCTTCCGCCGCCGCTTTGGCCGCCTTCGACCCCGGCTTCGGGAGGCTCGTCGGAAGCGCGGGGCGGGTACGCGCCCGGTACTCCTCCCAGGTCTCCTCCCAGACCTTCGCCGCGCCGCCCTTGATTTCGAGGATTCGGGTGGCGACGCGTTGCAACAGATAACGGTCGTGGGAGGCGAACAGCACGGTGCCGGGATAATGCGCCAGGGCGTTTTCAAGGGCGCGGCGGCACCAGAGATCGAGGTGATTGGTCGGCTCGTCCAGCATGAGGCAGTTGGGCCGGGCAGCGAGCAGCCGGGAGATGAGGAGCCGGTTGCGCTCCCCGCCGGAAAGGGCGCCCACCGCCTTGAACACGTCATCGCCGCGAAAGAGGAACTGTGCGAGGAGGTCGCGGGCTTCGGCGAGTTGCAGCGTCGAGTTCGCCATCAGCTCGTCAAGGACGGTGTTGCCTTCGTCCAGTTCCTCCGCCTGCTGGCTGAGGGTGCCCACCGCCACGTTGTGGCCCAGGGTCATGTCGCCCCCGTCAAACGTCTCAATCCCCATGAGGCAGCGGAGAAAGGTGGATTTGCCCGCGCCGTTCGGCCCCACGATGCCGATCCGGTCCCCTCGATTCACCCACAACTCGAAAGGCCGGAACAGCGTGAGGGGTCCGTAACTCTTGCTCACGCCCTCCAGGACCAGCGCCTCGCGGCCACTGGCGTGAGACGGCTTGAGGCGGAACTTCACGTCGGGGTCGCGGTCAGGCCGATCCACGCGCTCCAGCCGATCAATGCTTTTCTGTCGGCTTTTGGCCATGGTGGCGCGGTTTCCGGCGCGGTATCGGTCCACATACGCCTGAAGCCGGGTGACCTCTTCCTTCTGCCGCTCGTACGCCTGGAGGCGCTGGGCGTCATTGAACTCCTTCTGCCGGGCGTACTCGGTGTAGTCGCCGCGATACGAGACGGCGATCCCGCCAGAGAGGTCCACCACATGGTCAGCGATCTGATCGAGGAAGGCGCGGTCGTGGGAGACGATGAGGATCGTACCCTTCCACACGCGGAGGTACTCCTCCAGCCACTCCACGGCGTCGAGGTCCAGGTGGTTGGTCGGCTCGTCGAGGACGAGGAGAGTCGGCTCCTGATAAAGCAGACGAGCGAGGTAGACGCGGGTGCGTTGGCCGCCGCTTAGCACGTCCACCGATTTGTGGAGGTCCTCTCCCACGAAGCCGAGACCGGCGAGGAGCGTTTTGGCGCGGGCTTCGGCGTCGTAGCCACCCAGGAGGGAGAATTCGGCCTGCGCATCGCCATACCGATGGGAGAGGGTGTCCAGCGCGTCGCCGGTCGTGGTCGCCATGCGCGCTTCGAGATCGGCGAGATCGGCTTCCAGTTCGGCCAGACGGGGGGAGCCAACGAGGACGGCGGAGAGGACATCCAGCCCTTCGAGATGCGCGACCTCCTGCGGCAGGTAGCCGATGTCCGTGCCGGGCAAGGTGGCGAGGGTCCCGGTGTCGGCGCGCTCCAGCCCCACGAGGATACGGACGAGGGTGGTCTTGCCGCAGCCGTTGGGGCCGACCAGCGCGGTGCGGCTGCCCTCATGGACGGCGAAAGAGGCGCCCCGAAGGATGTCGAGGGAACCATAAGACTTTTCAAGCGCGGTGATGGTGACGAGGGCCATGAGTGGGTGAATCGGGAAGTGGAGGCAGGATGAGGCGAAGCGGCGTACACGAAAAAACGCCGGAAGGCGCGCAAGGGGCAGGGCTTTCCGGCCGTCTCCTGAATCCTACCACGGGAGGCGGGGAGCGTCAATGCGATCAGACGTCGCGCGCGATCCTTCATCTGCGGCGCCATCACGCGCCATTCCCAATTATCAGGAAGGTGGTATCCCATGTTCACAACCACGAGCAACGACGCGCAGGGCTACGTCATCACGGAGTACCTGGGGGTGGTGCGGGGCATTGTCGTGCGG
>JBBRGS010000326.1:0-3288 GCA_038240635.1 Armatimonadota bacterium | reverse complement strand
TCACCGGGCCCGAGTGTGGGCAGTAACGCGGGCTGGCTCGACATGCCGTACTCCATGCAGGCGTTCCGGCGCGCCAATGGGGAGTACCTCATCCTCGTGGAAGAAGACTTTCGAGGCAAGAACCTGCTCTATCGGTGGACGAACTCGAACCCGTAAACCACTTTCTCCGGTTCCCACTCTATCAAAGGCGCATCCTCCTCAGCCAGAAGCGGGGAAGCGGCAGCGCGGTCTCACTCGCATGAGGCGCGTCGCTTCCCCACGTCTGCCTTTGCCATCCTTTGTCTCCCGGGAAGGTTCGTTCGGCCCGGCATACGTGGCGAAACGTTGGTCAATTTGACCTGATGACCGACGTTTGACAAGACTTAACACCCGATTAATGAACTCTTTGTTCAGTCTTAATCACGCTTAAAATGGCGATAACACCCTGGGCGTTATTGTGTTGAGGGACGAGAACACCCTTTAAGACTTCCCTGGTTTCCCCTCTGCCACGCTCCTCTCTTCGCCTTTAATTTAGGAGGAACTGATTGAAAGTACACGCTTCGTGGGTCGCGCTGGCCGTCTTCGCCGCAGCGGCGCCCGGTGTCTACGCCGCAGCCACACCCGCCGATGTCCCCACCGACCACTGGGCTTATCAGGCCGTGGAGGAACTGGCGAACAAAGGGTACGTGCTGGGCTACCCCGACGGCAAGTTCCTCGGCAGTCGCTCGCTCACCCGCTACGAAATGGCCACCCTGATCCAGCGGATCCTCCACCACATGGAAGAGGCCATGGCGGCCAAACCCGCCACAGTGGAAACCCCCGCCTCCCCGGAACCGACTCCCGCCGTCTCCGCCGACGATGTGGCTGAAATCCGCCGCCTGGTGGACGAGTACAAGGTCGAACTCTCCGTCATCGGGACCGACATGGAGAAGGTCAAGACCGATATCGCCGCGCTGCAGGGCATGAAGGAAGATGTGGAGGCCGTCAAATCCACGGTCGAAGGCCACACCGACCAGATCAACCTAATGGGCGCCGATATCGCCAGCCTGCAAAAGCTCAAGGTCAGCGGCTACATTCAGTCCCGCTACGAATCCGGCGGCGGTATCTACAAGGCGGGCGCTCGTCCCGACAGCAAGTTCTACATCCGCCGAGGCCGCGTCAAGTTCACCTACGGCGGCGACAAGAGCACGTATGTCCTCCAGATTGACGCCGCTCAGCAGAACGCCGTCGAACTCAAGGACGCCTATGTGACCTGGAATATCGGCCCCACAGCCACCGACCGGCAGCAGACCGCCGTCTGGTTCGGGCAGTTCAACACCCCCTTCGGCTACGAGATTGAGCGCAGTTCCAGCGAGCGCGAGTTCCCGGAACGCTCCTTCGCCGAACGCGCCCTCTTCCCCGGCGAGCGCGACCGTGGCGTGCGCTTCGTCTACGCCCTCAGCCCCAAAACCTGGATGGACGCCTCCATCCTCAACGGCGGCGGCGTGAACGAATCGTACAAGGACGACAAGAACAAGGACTTCACGGCCCGCGTCAAGACCTCCATCACCCCCTGGTGGGACCTCGGTGTGTCGGGCTACTGGGGCAAAAAGACGACGCCCGCCGTCGCCGCCGTGCCCGGCTCACTCATCTACGACAAGGACACCAACGGGGATACGAAGATTGACACCAACGACACCCCCTCGTTCATCAAGCCGAAAGCCTCCGTGGCCGGATTCACCGGCAACCGCAAGCGGTACGGCGTGGACACCCAAATGTACATCCTGGGCGGCGCGCTCCGCTTCGAGGGCTTCTGGGGCCGTCAGCCCAACAACGCCGCCGTTACCGATGTCCCGGTCTTCGGCTGGTACGGGCAGTACACGTACAACCTGGGGACGAAGGACATCCTCGGCGTCCGGTACGACACCTACGACCCCAACCGGAACGGGAACTCCAAAAACGATCAGACCTCCCGCTGGAACACCTCCTGGAATCATTACGTCAGCTCCAGCCTCCGCCTCACCGCCTCCTGGGAGTGGTTTCCCAAAGTCCCGACCGGCAGCCTCGACAAGGGCCTCTGGACCCTTCAGGCGCAGCACAAGTTCTAGCGCCGCCTGGCGACATCGCGCGGGGCAGATGAGTGGATCGCCGGTCCCGCGCCCTCCTTCATTGCTTTGATAAACGGCAATCCCTTCTCGAAACAGGAGCGTACTCCTTGAATCGTAAAACCTTTCTGAAAGCGGCGGCCCTCCTCTCCGCCGTCGCCCTCACCGGGGCGAGCGCGCAGGCCGCGACCCTCGCCATTAAAGGCTCCGATACCGTGCTGCCGCTGGCCCAGCGCTGGGCGGAAGAGTTCATGAAGAAATCCCCTGGCGCCTCCATTTCCGTCACGGGTGGCGGTTCCGGCGTGGGGATCAAAGCCCTCATCAACGGCACCTGCGATGTGGCGGACGCCTCCCGCGCGATGAAGTCTTCCGAGTTCGAGAGCGCGAAGTCACGCGGATTCATCCCTCGCGCCATCCCGGTCGCCCTCGACGGGGTCTGCTTCGTGACGAACCCCGGCAATTCCATCGCGCACCTCACGGTGGACGACCTGCGGGGCATCTACCTGGGCCGCATCACCGACTGGAGCCAGATCGGCGGCAAGGGAGGCAAAATCACTACCGTGGGCCGCGACTCCTCCTCCGGCACCTACGGCTTCGTTCAGGAAGATATCCTCCGCAACGCCAATTATCGGCCCGATATGCTGAGCCTGCCGTCCAACAACGCCATCGCGCAGACGGTGGCGCAGAACGCCAACGCCATCGGCTACATTGGGATCGCCTACGCCCGCAAGTTTGAGGGCCGCGTCAAAATCCTTCCCATCGCGCCGAAGAAGGGGGCCACACCGATCGCCCCGACCGACGCCACGGTGAAGAATCACACCTACCCGGTATCCCGCCCGCTTTACAACTACACCAAAGGCGCCCCCAGCGGCCTGGCGAAGGCGTACCTCAACTTTGTCCTCAGCCCGGCGGGTCAGAAGATTGTGGACCAGGTGGGATACGTACCGCTCCACTAATCCGCTTCCCTCAGGTGTTCCGCTCGCTTCCCCGCCGGGGCGGAACTCCACGCGCCGTCTCCCCAACGGCTCACACACCCGGCTCGGCGCCCCCATCGTCGAGCCGGGTTTTTCGTTGCCTGCGCCCTTACACTCTGCGTAACTACTCAGGCCCCTGAAACGCTATATATGGCGTCGCCTTACAGTCTGAACACTAACTATGGTCTATGAAACGCGTAAATGACCTTGATGGCCGCTAACTTCACCCTACTTCCGTTCGATCTTACCTA
>JBBRGS010000325.1:0-3305 GCA_038240635.1 Armatimonadota bacterium | reverse complement strand
TACGACCGCGCCGAGCGATTCCGCGCGTTGTCAAAGAAGGGCGTCTTCACCGACATCGGCAGCAGCTCCGTAACCGAGATGTTCAGCGCGGCGACTTCGATGCGCAGCGCCTGTGAAAAGGCGTGCATGGCGGCCTTGGTCGAGGCGTACACCCCCAGACCCGGCAACGCTCGCCGCGCCGACGCTGATGAGACGTTCACGATGTGCCCCCCTCCGCGCGACCGCATGGCGCGAACGGCGTCCCGGCTGAGGCTCATGGCGGCGAACAGGTTCACCTCAAACAGCAGGCGGATGTCGGCGTCGCTCACCTCCATGATGTCGCCCTGAAGCCCGATGCCCGCGTTGTTGATCAGCGCGTCCACCGGGCCATGAAGGGCTTCCACGCGCTCCCAAAGGCCCTGAGTCGCTTCCGGCTTCGACAGGTCCGCGTCTACAGGAAACGCTTCCCCAAACTCGCGCAGGCCCGCCACCGTCTCCTTCACCTGCGCGGGGATTTCCGCCAAAACGCCGATCTCCATGCCCTCACTCGCCAGGCGCCGGGCCGTAGCCCGTCCGATGCCCGACGTGGCTCCGGTGATGAGGACGCGGCGTGGGACGATGAGGCGTCGAACGGACAAGGGAGGTCTCCAGGGGAAGGCGAACTGAAGAACGCGCAGAGGCGGCGAATCGGAACGATTTCCATCCTCTAATCATGACGTGAGCGCTCTGTTTTACTCCAGATGATCGCCGATCTCGCCGCCGGAATCCGACCCATGCGCCCTCCGCTACCCCAACCACCGCCCCCTGATCGGCCCCATCGCATCCTCGTCATCGGCACGACGGGATCGGGCAAGACGACCCTCGCCCGCGCGCTCAGTCGGCGACTGGCTGTGCCGCACGTGGAACTCGACGCGCTGACGTGGGAAGCGAACTGGCAAAACGCGCCGCCGGAGGTATTTCGGGCGCGGGTCGCGGCGGCCGTCTCCGCTCCGGGCTGGGTGACGGATGGCGGCTACAGCGCCGTGCGAGACCTCACCTGGGGCGGCGCCACTCTGCTCGTCTGGCTCGATTACCCGTTTCCCCTCGTCTTCACCCGGCTGGTCCGACGTACCCTGCGGCGCATCGTCACCCGTGAAGCGTTGTGGAACGGCAATCGAGAGCGGTTCGCCACGCAGTTCTTCACCCGCGATTCGCTGCTGCTCTGGGCGTTCCAGTCGCATTGGCGCCATCGGAGGACCTGGGCGGAGCGGCTGAGCGGCGGCGAATACCCCCATCTCGTCATTCATCGATTCCTCTCCCCCCGCGAGACCACCCGCTGGCTGGCCTCAATTCCCGCCGCGACAGTTGACCTCTCCCCGGAAGCGACGCGGAATTGATCGTCCTGTCCCACGTTCAGGCCGCCACCCTCCTCGCCGCGAAGGACGCTGGTTGCGACCGCGTCTCCGTCTCGCTCGACCTGAACCTCTCGGTTGAGAAGGTCCCGCTTGGCGCCGAGGGGGTCTCGCTCCCCGACGGCGGCCTGCTCACCTGGGCGAGCGTGCGCGCCCTCGTCAAGCGGCAAGGGTCATGCTATCTCATTGAGGCGGGCCAGCCGGAGAAGATACAGTTCTACTCCGAGGCGACAGGCCGCGCCTACAGCCTGCTCGCCACCGAGCGCGCCCCCACCATGCTCGTCGCCGGGTTCCCCATGCACCGCATCCGCGACATTGATCCCCACGAAGACACCCTTCGCAAGATGCGGACCCTCGCGCCCATTTCCGGCGCCGTGCTGGACACGACGACCGGCCTGGGGTACACCGCCCTCGAAGCCGCCCGGACCGCCTCCCGCGTGCTGACGATTGAACTGGATCCGACGGCGCTGGAAGTGGCGCGCCTCAACCCCTGGTCCGCCGAATTATACAGTTTCCCCAACATCGAGAGCCGAATCGGGAACGCCTTTGACGCGGTTCCCGCGCTGCCCTCGGCGTCGTTCGCCCGCATCTTCCACGATCCGCCGACGTTCCAATTAGCCGGGGAACTCTACTCCGGCGACTTTTACCGGGAGCTCCACCGCGTCCTCCAGGCGAACGGGCGCCTCTACCATTACATCGGGGACCTGAACAGCGCTCACGGGAATACCGTTTCCAAAGGCGTCATCCGGCGGCTGGGGGAGGCCGGGTTCCGCCGCGTGACCCGCCATCCCGAAGCGTTTGGCGTCACCGCCGACAAGTAGCGTTCGGTGAACCCGCGAGGGCGGTGGCCAGTGTCCATGACTTTTTCAGACTACCGACGCAGAAAGGCGCACGGCCCCCGGCTTCGGCTGTTCCACCCATACCATTCATCAGCGCGAGAGCATGGGGACGAGGATGCCACGCCATGCGGAGCGTCATATCACGCCTCTCTCTCCTTTGCCCGCTGCACTTTGAGAAGATTCCCCAGCGCCGCCTGGATCATCGGGACCGGCACGGAGTTGCCCGCCTGCTGTCGCGTCTGCGCGTCGCTGCACACTACCTGAAACGTATCGGGGAACCCCTGAAGCCGCAGCATCTCGCGCGCCGTGAGCCGCCGCTCCCCGTTCACCAGCAGGTAGTTGTGGGAGGCCCCCGCTCGCAGCGCGCACGAATACGGGTGACTGGAGACACTCCCCGACTTGTTCTCGTGCCAGATGGAAGGCGTCACGGAAGGAGTATGCGCCGCCTGGCGGGCGCGCCGGATGGCGTCGGACGCATAATGGCGCGCGTCCACTTGGGTTTCCAGCAGGTCGGAGAGCGGCTTCATCGGCGCGGTCAGCCTGGGCCACTCAAACCCCGTCACGGGGCCGTCAAAGCCGACGATGAGGAGCCGTTCGCGTTTCTGCGGCAGCCCGAAGTCGAGGGCGTTCAGCACCGTCCACTCCACGGTGTACCCCAGGCCGCGCAGCGCTTCGAGGATGCAGCGCAGAGTTTCGCCGTTCTGGTGCGACTTCAGCTGCCTCACGTTCTCCAGCAGGAACGCGCGAGGCCGCTTCGCTTCCAGGATGCGGGCGATTTCAAAGAAGAGCGTCCCGCGCGCGTCGGCGAACCCGGCCCGCCCGCCGATGATGGAGAACGGCTGGCACGGAAACCCGCCCATCAGCAGGTCCATGTCGGGTACCGCGTCGGCGGCCAGATCGCGGATATCAGCGCACGGCTCCAGCCCGAAGTTCGCTTGGTACGCCTTGCGGGCGTGGGCGTCGATGTCGCAGGCGAGGACACACCGCATCCCGAAGGCGGCGGCGGCCAGATGGAACCCGCCGATGCCGCAAAACAGGTCGGCGAACCGAATCGGGCGATCCTGCGGCCAAAAGGCGCCGGGGGCGATCATGCCGG
>JBBRGS010000324.1:0-3313 GCA_038240635.1 Armatimonadota bacterium | reverse complement strand
GGGTTTTTTTAATGGGGGTTTTGCCTGTGGGCTCGTTCTAGGAAGGCTTTAGCTTGAGGGGTGGCGGCGACGGCCGACTTTGTGTGGACGTTGCAGCGGTTTCAACCGCCCGGACCTCTGAGCCTCCGAGACAGGAACTCCCTGTGTCCGGGACGCTCCCGCAACATCAGGAGGGTGAGGAAGAGAGGCGTTCGTGCAGGCGAACCCTTAGCCGAAGGCTCTGAGCGAAGGACTTCAGTCTGTCGCTCGGCGGAAACGCTCCCTCTCTCCCGCTCGCAAACCTCTGAACCACACCCGTCTCCGTCCCGCCTCTTGACTCACGGGATGGGATTCTGTAGATTAAGGACGGAGCGTCGCCGTGACGATGGTCCTGGCGTTGTGTGGCGTTAGGGGTGTAGCTCAGCTGGTAGAGCATCGGTCTCCAAAACCGAGGGTCGCGGGTTCGAACCCTGTCACCCCTGTTCACTGCAATCTTTCCGTCGCCCTTCATCCCCCCGGATGGAGGGCGTTTTCACGCGCACCTTCCCTTGGCGTCCCTCCTGATTACGCCTGATCTTCGCTCCTCGCGGCGAGGTAGCCCTGAAGGATTTGCGCGGCGGCCATGGCATCGATGTTTTGGCGACGCCGGGCGCGTGAGGCTCCTGTCTCCAGCAGCAGCGCCTCCGCCTCGTGGGTGGTGAACCGCTCGTCGTAGGTCTCCACCGGAACCGGCAGCGCGGCCCGCAATCGCTCCACAAACCGAAGAACCTTCTTCGCCTGCGGCCCCACCGTGTCGTTCAGGCTGATGGGCAGTCCCACCACCACCAGGCCCAGGTCACGGTCCTCCACGTGGCGGCGTACCGCTTCCAGTTCGTCCGGCCCGCGCGGAATGACGCCCAGCGGGGACACAATGTCGCTCCACTCCGAGACGGCGACCCCGATGCGGCGGTCGCCCACATCGAGCGCCAATATTCCGGCCATATCAGTCGCTTTCCAACCAGGATTTCATCCGCTCCACCGGGGAAGTCGGGGGCGTGAGAGACAGCAGGAACGTCGTTGCCGGTCGGTGAATGGCTAGTCGGACGGCTGGAATGGAACCGCAGCGACCATCCCCAACCGTGTGTCGGCGGGTCGCCCTCCGGGGCAGAAGGGTCCCCTCACCATGTGGGCGCTCACCAACGCGCGCCATGACAAGTTTCGCCCGGAACTCGTCAATCTGGCCAACGTCACCACCATCTACATCGAACGCGGTCAGACTCGCTTCCGCCTCATCGCGCAAACCGTGGCGGGCGGGGCCATCATCCTCGCCGAGGAGATTGAGGATCAGGCGGAACACACCCTCGTCTGCTACAACGCCCTCATGGACGCCGTGCGCCAAAACCTCGATTATGTGGACCTCTCGGCGTTGTAGCGGCGCCACGGCTGACCGGCCACTGAGCCGGGAAAGGACCCTCTCGCGCATGAACCCCTTCGGCGTGGCGATTCTCGGCCTTGACCACTGGTACATCGGCCTGGCCGCCCTCGATGTTTTCCGCAATCACGCCGAATTCCCTCTTATCGGGGTCTCGGACCCTCAGGAGTGGCGCCGTGACGACGTGATACGACGCGGCGCCCCCTTCGCCTGTGAGGACCCGCAGCCGCTACTGGACGACGACCGCGTGGCGCTCGTCTTCACGATGATGAACACCGCCGAAAACGTCGCCCTCTCCCGCCGCGCCCTGGACGCCGGAAAGCGCGTCATCTCTGTGAAGCCGCCCGCCATGACCGTCGAAGCCGCCGCCGCCCTCGTCGCGCATGCGGAACGCAAAGGGCTGTTCTTCGGCTCTTTCGAGGGTTTGAACCGATACTCCGCCCGCCGCCGGCAGGTAAAGGCCCTCCTCCGAGACGGCGCCATCGGCGTTCCCACCACCTATTGCCGCCTCACCCACGGTTCGCTTCCCATGCCCTGGGCCGGTCAGCAGGGCGACTCATGGTGGCTCGAGCCGGCGAAAGTCCCCGGCGGCGCCTGGCTCGATCATGCCATTTACGCCGTGGACGAGGTGCGAGACCTGTTCGGCGCGGAGATGGCGAGCGTGCAGGCGACCATGGCGAACCGTCGCTACCCGGAACTGGGGGTGGAGGATTACGGCACAGCCACCTTCCTCACTCAGGACGACGTGACCGCAACCGTGGAAGACGCATGGCTGGCTACGCAGCACGCCGTCACGCACGTGATTATCGGGCGGGAAGGGGCGCTTCACCTGGCGGGTCCCGCCGCCGCCGAAGGGCCGGTCCTGTTCCGCAACGGCGAACGCGAACTCCTGCCCGCTGTGACCGACGACGAGCCGATCTACGCGGCGGTGTGTCGCAGCCTTCGGGACGGTGAAGCGCCTCCGTTCACCGGTGCCGACGCCGTGACGAATCTCGCCGCGTGTCTTGGCGCCTACACGTCACACCGCGAAGGGCGCCGCGTGAACCTGTAGCCGTTCCAGAGTTCAGGAGGCGCGCTCAACCTTTCCGGGCGGCGGCTTTCAGCACGTTGCGGGCGAGCATCAGATTGGTCACGGGTCCCGTGCCCCCGGGGACCGGCGTGATCGCCCCGGCGACCGGCTCCACGCTCTCGAACTCCACATCGCCGACGATGCCCTTCTCCGCCGGGTTGATCCCGAAGTCCACGACCACGGCGCCGGGCTTCACCCAATCGCCGGTGATCATCCGGGCGCGGCCCACGGCGGCGATCAGCACGTCGGCTTCGCGGCAGACGGCGGGAAGGTCTTCAGTGCGGGAGTGGCACAGCATGACGGTGGCGTGTTCCGCAAGGAGGAGCATCGCCATCGGCTTCCCGACGATGTTACTGCGGCCTACGACCACCGCCCGGCGCCCCTTCAGCGGGATGTCGTAGCGGCGAAGTATTTCCATCCCGCCCGCCGGAGTGTTCGGGACGAACGCTTCATGACCCAGGAAGAGCCGACCAGCGTTCACCGGATGGATACCGTCCACATCCTTATCGGGGTCGAGCGCGGCGACGACCTCCTCCTGCGAGTGAGGAGCGGGCAGCGGCATGAGGGGCAGGATGCCGTCCACGCCATCGTCTTCGGAGAGGTGGCGGATGAGCGCCGTCACCGCTTCCGGGGCGATGTCTCCGGGGAGCCGTTCGGCGCGGCAGTCGATGCCCAGCGCGGTGAGTGTCTTTGCGATGCGGGATGCGTACACGGTGGACGCTTCATCGTCGCCGACCTGTGCCGTCACGAGAGTCGGTTTGCGGCCCAGCGTCTCCGTCCGTCGCGCCACTTCCTCCTTCAACTCCGCCCGTAGCGCGGCGGCCACTGTTTTCCCTTCCATAAGGATCGCCATA
>JBBRGS010000323.1:0-3333 GCA_038240635.1 Armatimonadota bacterium | reverse complement strand
CCGCTCCTGATCGCCGGGCCACAGCCGCCCCTGTTCGCCGCCCTGGCGGGTTTCGTCTCCGTGGAAGTGGGAACGGACCCCGGCGCGGTCCTGGGGGTGGTGTCGCCCGCCGCGCCCAAAACCGTACCGACGCCGCCCGCCCCTCGCCCGCAACGCCCCTGAGCCGCACGGTTATCCGGGCCGACCATGTAGGTGCAAACCGCCCTGCAACGAAAGCGACACAGCGCTTTGTGTGTCAGAGGTGTCTTAACCGACCAGGGGAACGTGGAACACTCTTACAATGGTTGAGAAGGGGACAATCCGAGAGCCATTCGCTCATAGCAAGGATACCTTTTAGGGATCGGATTCATCATGGGACGACTGACTGACGCGCTGTATCAACAGATCATGGGGAACGGCGCGCTGCCGTTCTACGAGACCACCCTGCGCGGGCGCAACACCTTCAAGTACCGCGCCGAGTTTGAACGCACGCAGTGGTTCTCCCCCGACGCCCTCGCCGCCCTGCAATGGGAACGCCTGTCGGCCCTGCTGCGTCACGCCTGGGACACCGTGGAGGCGTATCGCGCGATGTTCGACGCCCTCAACGCCACGCCCGACGACATCCGTACTCCCGACGACTTCGCCCATCTTCCCATCCTCGACAAGCCCGCCCTGCGCGCTGAGCCAGAGCGCTACCTCTCCACCGACTTCCGCCGGGAAGACCTGATTCTCAGCAACACCGGCGGCTCCACCACCGGCTCTCCCATGCGATTCTATTATAATCGGGATTCGTATGAGTGGCGGACGGCGGCGGCCATGCGCGGCGATGGCTGGGCCGGCTGGAAACTGTGCGCCCCGGAGTTCTACATCTGGGGGATGCCGCTCCTCCCGCAGAGTGGCTTCATCCGACACAAGAAACTCGTCCATCATAAGAGCTTACGCCGCTGCGTCAACAACAGTTTCGATCTGACGCCGGATAAAATGCGCGAACTCGCCGGGCGCTACGAGCGTCTGAAACCCCGCGTCGTGATCGGCTACACCAATGCGGTGTACGAGTTCGCCCGATTCGCTTTGGAAGAAGGCATCTCGCTGCGCGCTCCTGAAGGCGTCGTTTGCACCGCCGAACGTCTCTACGAGCATCAGCGCAGTGTCATCGAGGCGGCCTTCAACACCCGCGTCTTCAATCGGTACGGTTGCCGCGAGGCGATGATGATTGGCGCGGAATGCGAGGAACACGCCGGGCTGCACGCCACCACCGACAACCTGTATATCGAAGTGGTGCGGAACGGCGTCCCCTGCGGCCCCGGCGAACTGGGCGAAGTCCTCATCACGGACCTGCACAACTACGGGATGCCGCTCATCCGGTACCGCGTGGGCGACATCACGTCATGGAGTGGCGAGGCGTGCCCCTGCGGGCGTGGGCTGCCGCTTCTCAACCCGGTGGAGGGCCGCACCCTCGACATGATCAGCACGCCGAGCGGGCGGGTCGTCTCCGGCGTCTTCTTCCCCTACCTGCTGAAGGAGTTCGCCTGGGTGAAGGGGTATCAGGCAGTCCAGCGCGAACGAGGCGAGATCACCATCCAGATTCAGACCGATGACGCGCCGCCGCGCTCCGACATGGGCCGGATCATGGGAGCGGTGACGCGCACCCTGGGCGCCACCATGCGCGTGGAGTGGGAAGTGGGGCCGGATGTCTTCATCGAGAAGACGCGCAAGTTCCGCCCTGTCATCTCTCACGTGCCGGTGGACTTCACGGCGCAGGCGACGGAAGCCGGTGGGCACATCCGGTGCATGGTGAGCGACCTGGCTCATGCGTTCACTCCTGATCTGACAGGCGCCTCGTCCGTGCTGCCGTCCACTGTGACTTCAGGCAACGTCTCCTTCGGGACGTGAACGCTCAATCTGCGCGTCGGAAGGTAACAGGGCTGGCCTCCCCCCTCAGTCTTCACGCCTCGAATGGATTACAATAGCAGCATACTGCGACGCGCTGGCCCGACGCTCGAAGGGAGCGAGGCCGGGGCGCGTCTCCCGCCCGGCGAATCGGCTTATGAGTCACCCCTTTGACACAATCTACCAACGCCTGATGGGGAACGGCGCGCTGCCGTTCTACGAGACGACCCTGCGCGGGCGCAACACGTTCAAATACCGCGCCGAGTTTGAACGCACCCAGTGGCTCTCCCCCGACGCCCTCGCCGCCCTGCAATGGGAGCGCCTGTCGGCCCTGCTGCGACACGCCTTCACCACCGTGGAGGCGTATCGCGCCATGTTCGACGCCCTCAACGCCACGCCCGACGACATCCGTACTCCCGACGACTTCGCCCGACTCCCCGTCCTCGACAAAGCGACGATCAAGGCCAGCAAGGACCGGCTGATCTCCAGCCGCTTCCCCCGCCGGGACCTGGTCGCCAGCGCCACCGGCGGCTCCACCGGCTCCCCCATGCAGTTTTACTACAACCGGGACTCGTATGAGCGGCGGACGGCGGCGGCCATGCGCGGCGATGGCTGGGCCGGCTGGCAACTGTGCGCCCCGGAGTTCTACATCTGGGGAACCCCACTCCTCCCCGAAAGCGGATTCCTTCGCCGCAAGAAACTCCTCCACCACAGGACCCTGCGACGCTACGCCATCAACAGTTTCAAGTTGACATCCGATCATATTGGGGAGACGACGGCGAAGTACAACCGGGCGCGGCCCCGTGTCGTCATCGGCTACGCCAACGCCGTATACGAATTTGCGGCGTATGTGAGACAGGCGGGCATTCCTCTGCACCGTCCGCTGGGCGTGATCACCAGCGCTGAAAAATTGTATCCCCACCAGCGACAACTGATTGAGGAGACGTTTGGGGCGCGGGTCTTTGAGCGCTACGGCTGCCGCGAGACGATGATGGTCGGCGCCGAGTGCGCGGAACACGCCGGTCTGCACGCTATTACCGACAACCTCTACATTGAAATCGCGCGCGACGGCGTCCCCTGCGGTCCTGGCGAACTGGGCGATGTGCTGCTCACGGACCTGCACAACTACGGGATGCCACTCATCCGGTACCGCGTGGGCGACACCTCCTCGTGGAAAGGGGAGGCGTGCCCCTGCGGGCGCGGACTGCCGCTGCTCAACCCGGTGGAGGGCCGCACCCTCGACATGATCAGCACGCCGAGTGGGCGGGTCGTCTCCGGCGTCTTCTTCCCGCATCTGCTGAAAGACTTCCCCGCCATCCGCACGTATCAAATCGTGCAGGAGACCCGCGACCGCCTTCAGGTCAGCCTGTCGCTGGAGGAACCGCTGTCGGAGTCGCAGGAGACCTTCATCCGCGAAACGATCCATCGGCTGATGGGACCTGAAATGACCATCCTGTGGAAGAT
>JBBRGS010000322.1:0-3341 GCA_038240635.1 Armatimonadota bacterium | reverse complement strand
GTCGGCTTCGGGGGAGACGGTGGAGAGATCGGCGTCCATCACGGTGACGGGAGCGGCGACCTCTCCGGTGAGGCGGGCGACCCAGTCCGCCGGATACCCTTCCACCAGGTCCTTCACCGCCACGTCAAACGGTTTCGCCATTGCGATGCGGGTCCTTTGGAATCACGACGAACGGTTTACGCGGGCACGAGGGCGTTGATCGCCTTCATTTCTTCGTCGGAGAAGGCAAGGTTGTCCAGGGATTTGACGTTTTCCTCGACCTGGCTCACCTTTGAGGCCCCGATGAGCGCGCTCGTCACGCTCGGTAGCCGCAGCGTCCACGCCAGCGCCATCTGCGCGAGGGTCTGGCCACGGCGCTGCGCGATCTCGTTCAGTTTCCGCAGGGTGTCCAACTTTTGAGGGGTTAGGTTGTGCTTCGCCCAGTCGTCGCCCCACTTCAGGGCGGCGCGGGAGTCGGAGGGGACCTCGCCGCTCAGGTACTTGTTGGTCAGCATCCCCGACGCCAGCGGGCAGAAGGCGATGACGCCTGTGCCTTGTCGCTCGGTCTGCGGCAGCAGGTCTTTCTCGATGCCGCGCCCCAGCATGTTGTAGTACGGCTGATGGATGGTGATCGGGTGGAGGCCCAGCCCCGCCGCGATCTTCACGGCGTCGGCGAAGTGCGCGCCGCTGAAGCTACTGACGCCGATGTAGAGGATTTTCCCCTGCCGCACCATCGTGTCGAGGGCCATCAGGGTCTCTTCGAGCGGCGTGTTAGAGTCGGGGCGATGGGCGTAGAAGATGTCGAAGTAGTCGAGGCCCATGCGCTGGAGCGACTGGTCGAGGCTGGCCACGAGATACTTCTTCGAGAGCCATTCGCCGTAGGGGCCGGGCCACATCCGGTAGCCCGCCTTGCTGGAGATGATGAGTTCGTCGCGGGGCATCGCTTTGATGATTTTGCCGCAGACGATCTCGGAGTTGCCGGGGGGCGTCCCGTAGTTGTTGGCGAAGTCGAAGTGCGTGATGCCGAGGTCGAAGGCGCGGAAGAGGCACTCGCGGGCGACTTCCTCGCCGCGATAGCCGCCGAAGGTCTCCCATCCGCCGAGCGAGATGGCGGGGAGCATGAGGCCGCTTCTTCCGCAGCGGCGATACTGCATGGTCTCGTAGCGGTTGGACGCGGGTTCGTAGGACATGAGGGCAGGGTTCTCCAGGCGTGGCAGCCGACTGAACGGCAGCAGTGGCGCTTCATTCCTCTTTTCGCTCACTGCCGGAGCGGCCCCTGCAAAGCCGTCCGCCCTCGCCGCCGGCAGGATATGGAAACTCCCGCCGAAACCCATACTGCAACGCCGCGCCTCAGGGAACTGGATTACCCTCTATCTCCGGGAGCGGCTTGGCCTGCCATGAATCCGTGAGCCGACCCACCCCGGTCATCACCGCCAGGTTAACGACGACCTGGCGGGAGGTACGGATTTCGCCTGGCTCCCTGGTTGTTTTGGCGCTACTGACTTATCCCAGGACGGCCAAACCCCGCGTCGGCGTCATCAAGGACCAGGACCCAGTCGGGGCCGCCCGCCGGAGGCGTGAACGCGCGGGTTCCGGCGCGCGGCGTCGTCTCGACGAATATCGCCGTCCCATCGCGCGGATCATACCAGTGAACCGCCAGCGTGGAATCCGCCAGCCGCTCCAGGTCCACCTCCACCGGCCTGCCGGTCGGGCAATAGACGAAGGCGTAGCGCCCCTCGGAGTCGCGGGTCGCCCCCACCCGCTGCGTTCCCGTTCCGGGGTCCGAGGCGATCAGCGCAGGGTCCGGGATGCGCCGCGTGAAGGGACGCGACAGCAGCAAATCCTTCGCGTGACGCATCTGCCCCGAACCGGGAAGCCCCAGCGCCTCCCGCCATGGCCTCCGGCACGAGGAGAGCGGGTCGCGGCCCGGCTGCCAGAACTGCCAGATCGGGTGGCAGCCGTACGTGTGCCCGTGCGCCCCCGCGAACAGCGCCCACCAGAGCGACTTCCGCACATCGTAATCGTCCAGATACCCGTTCTCCAGGCTGAAGCCGGAGGGATGATCCTCATACCCTGGCTCGGCGTCCATGCACGGCTTCACCGGCTCCCGCGCGTAATCCGACGCGATGAAGGCGGCGTTGTCGCGGTTGCGCTCGTGGCCGGACTGCCACATGTTGAAGTCGAGCCACGTCTCGGCGTGGAAGTACTCGGCGGAAGTGCGCCCCCCCTGCGGGTGAAACGTCCGCAGGTGTCGGCCCCCGTCCCCCTCGTGGAGTCCCTCGGCCATGGCGCACAAAATGGCCCGGTGCGCGTCGGTCTCCACCTCGCGGTCACCGCCCAAAATCCAGATCAGCGGCGCGTCGGCGTAGCGGCGCCCCAGCCAGTGGCCGAACGCGCGGGCGTTCTCCGGCGTGAAGACCTCCGGTCCGGCGCCCCACTTCCGGTTCCACTTGTCGCCCCAGGTCGGCAGCATTCCGATATGAAGGCCGAGGGCGGCGGCGCGCTCCACGATGAAATCCACGTGCCGGAAGTACGCCTCGTTGGGTCGCGCCGGGTCGTCGTCCACGAGGGGAAGATTCCCTTCGGCGTTGGGCGTCCGCAGGCCGTCCAGTTCCGCCAGCGCGACTGCCTGAATGACGGTGAACCCTTTGGCGGCCCGATCGCGCAAATAAGCGTCGGCATCGGCGCGGTTGAGGCGATGGAACAGCTCCCACGCGGTGTCGCCAAGGTAGAAGAAGGGAGAGCCATCTTCATAAACGAGGAAACGGTGGTTGTCGCTCACGCGCAGAGGAGGCGTCTTCAGTGACATGGGCATAGGAGGTGGGTCCTGAGGCGGGAGAACAACGGGAAGGGAGACGGAAATGGCGCGGTTGACGCGCCAGGGCGGCTGGGACAAACCACGGTTGACGCGCGCAGGATGGCTCTGGTAAAGTGTGGGTGCCGGAATGACGCGCTGAGGAGAGAATCACCTGAACAGGGGAAACTCGCGCGGGTGCGACTGGGGAGTGGTGTAGCGGCAACACGTCTGGTTCTGGCCCAGAAGACCGAGGGTTCGAATCCTTCCTCCCCAATCCGGATCAAACGGCTCCAAACCAGGCCCGCGGAAACGCGGGCCTTTGCGTGTACAGGTCGGGAGGACGGGACCAGGCCCTCCACAATCGCCACAAAGGCCGAGGGGCAACGGGGAAGGGGATCGGGGTGGCCGGATTTGAACCGGCGACTTCTCGCTCCCAAAGCGAGCGCTCTGCCAAACTGAGCTACACCCCGGCGAAACGCCTTCCACGGTTACATCATTTCGCATGCGCCGTTAAGGCCGTCTCGATTATACGCTCCCCGCATCCGGCGGTCAAACGGCGGTCGCT
>JBBRGS010000321.1:0-3411 GCA_038240635.1 Armatimonadota bacterium | reverse complement strand
GAGGAGGCGGTGGGCCGAAGCTTGCCGTCGCTGGAACACGTGCGGGACGCGGCGGAGGAGTTGCTGCCGGAGGGGCCGGAGTGGGTGGTCGTCACGCTGGGCGGGGAAGGGGCGCTCGCGGTGACGGCGGGGCAGGCGTATGTCATTCCGCCGCTGGACGCGCCGGTGGTCAGCACATCGGGTGCGGGGGACGGCGTGGTGGCGGGCATCGCGCTGGCGCTGGAGAAGGGCGCCGAGATGGATGCGGCCCTGCGGATGGGGGCGGCGGTGGCGGCCTCGGTGGTGACGCAGGCGGGCACGTCGCAGTGCGATCCGGCGGACGTGGAGCGGTTCTTCCGGCAGACGCGGCTTCAGCCCCTGTCGGATGCGGAGGAGGGGAGCGGGGAAGCGAGCGGGGTTTGACCCTCCGCGCGAGGAGGGCTATACTTTACCGGGGCGTGGAGACGCGCCGCCTGAAGGGCCGTTAGCTCAGGGGTAGAGCATCTCCCTTTTAAGGAGAGGGTCGTTGGTTCAAAGCCAACACGGCTCATAAGTGACCCATGGATTGGGTGAATACGGAAAGTACTCTCCCATGCCTGGAACACCAGGCTACAGGAGGTATCGATTTGTCACCTGCTTCTTCCGCTGTCCCGACTTCTCTAACTCCCGATGATCTGAACTGGGTTCAGCGCGCGACTCCGCTCCTTGAGGTTTGCATCACCGAAATGATTCGTGAATTCCTGAATTTCACAAAATAAATTCTTCAAGTGTTAATAATTACAAAAGCCACTCCTCAACGAGAGGAATGGCTCGTGATGAATAGTGCCGATGAGAGGATTTGAACCTCCACACCCTTGCGGGTACATGGTCCTGAACCATGCGCGTCTGCCGTTCCGCCACATCGGCTTGTCCGGTCGCCCGGCGCGGGAGAGGCCGGCGTGGGGGGCCTTTCCACGGCATATTCTACCCGGCGGCGCGGGAGCGTGTCAAGCATGAGGAAGAGGTTTTGAATAGTCACGGAAAGCCGGGAATTCGGTAGAGTTACAGAGATGCCGTCAGCCTCAAGCGGTCATCAGACCCCTTCTTTCCTGAGTTCCACGGGCTTGCGCCCGGAACGGATATCGATACGATGATCTTTCTCCAGGCCATCGGCGCTCTCCTCCTGGGGGCGACCGCGTCCGCCGCAACGCCCTCGACGCCCTCTCCCCCCCGATACTTCGTCGTGAAAGTGGTGGACGACACGACGAACCGGGGCATCCCCCTCGTCGAACTGCGGACCCCTCACCTTGTGCGGTACGTCAGCGACAGCGCCGGCGTGATCGCAATGGACGAACCCGGCCTCGAAGGCCAGGAAACCTTCTTCCACGTCTCCAGCCCCGGCTACGAGGTCCCGGCGGACGGCTTCGGGTACCGAGGCGTGCGGCTCCGCGTGAAAGCCGGGGAGACCGCCCGCATCCGAATGAAACGCCTCAGCATCGCCGAGCGCCTCTATCGCATCACCGGCGAAGGCATCTACCGCGACAGCGCGCTGGCGGGGCTGCCGGTCCCACCCGGCCCATCGCTCCTCAACGCCCAGGTGGTGGGGCAGGACACCGTGGATCAGGCGGTCTACCACGGCAAACTCTTCTGGATATGGGGCGACACCAGCCGCCTCAGCTATCCCCTCGGCAACTTCCACACGACCGCCGCCACGTCGCCGCTACCCGGCGACGGAGGCCTCAATCCCAGCCAAGGGATACGGTTGACCTACTTCACCAACAAGGACGGCTTCACGCGCGAAATGACGCCCTTCTCCGAGACGGGTCCCACATGGATTGACGGGTTGACGACCTTAACGGAAGACGGACGCGAACGCCTCTTCACCCTCTACGCCAACGTGCGGGGCGATATGTCCGTCGTAAGCCGAGGGTTGGGCCGCTTCAACGACGACGAAGGCCGCTTCGAGAAGGTCGCCGAGTTCCCCATGGCCTCTCCCATCCTGCCGCGCGGCCATGCGTTCAAAGCGCGGCAAAACGGAACCGATTACATCTTCTTCGCCTCCGCCTACCCCCTCGTGCGGGTGAAGGCGAACGCGGCGGACCTCCGCGATCCTTCCCGCTACGAAGCCTTTACCCCACTTCAGGCCGGAAGTCGCTTCGATCCCGGCCATCCCGAAGCGGCTCCCCTCGACCGTGACACCTCAGGGCGGTTGCGCTATGCTTGGAAGCCCAACACCTCGCCCGTGGACCCCGACGCGCAGGAGCGCCTCATCGCCGCCGGAACGATGAAGCCGGAAGAAGCGCTGCTGCGTCTGCAAAACCCCGACACCGCAGAAACCGTGTACGCCCACGGCGGATCGGTGTACTGGAACGCCTACCGCAAGCGCTGGGTGATGATCACCACGCAGCGAGGCGGCTCCGCCTCCAATCTCGGCGAAGTCTGGTACGCCGAGGCCGAGACGCCCGTCGGCCCGTGGAACTACGCGCGCAAAATCGCCACCCACAATAAGACGAGCTTCTACAACCCGAAGCAAGACCCATTTTTCGACGAAAAGGGCGGCCAACTCCTCTATTTTGAAGGAACCTACACCTTTACGTTCTCCGGAACCGAGGAGGCCGCGACGCCCCGCTACGACTACAACCAGATGATGTACCGCCTCGACCTATCCGACCCCCGGCTGACGCTCCCCGCGCCGGTCCACCCTCTCCCTTGGGCCAAGGTGGAGGGTCGCCCAGCGCCGTTTTGCGCGCCGGATCGTAGGGGGCCGGGCCTCGTTCCAGCGTTTTGGGAGGCCGGGACGGGACGGCTGTCCGTCGGCGCTGCGAGGGATGCCGACAAAGCCGGGGCGAAGGTTCTCTTCTACGCCCTCCCCGCCAACGCGGAGAAGCCCTCCCCCGCCACCCTGCCGCTCTACGAGTGGACGCGGGATTCGGACGGCGCGCGAGTCTATTCCACAGACGCGGACGCGAGGCCAATCGGCTATCGGCGCGAACCTCAGCCGGTCTGCCGTGTCTGGCGCAACCCGTGCCCGGTGGACCTGAGCGGTGAGGCGGCCACGGCGCAGAGATAGTCGGAGGACGTCGGGGCAGGCATCTCCGGCCCTGGTCGGGAAATCTTACTCCAGGGAAGGGCGCTCTCTCGCCGGAACGTTTCGGCGCGCCCTTCCGTTGACCTTATGAGACACTCCACCATGGCAAAGGAGATTCGCATGTTAATAGAAGGAAAAGTCGTCCTCGTCACCGGAGGCGCGCGCGGGATCGGCGCCGACATCTGCCGCGTCCTCGCCCGTGAAGGCGCCACCGTCGCCATCAATTATGCGTCCAGTTCTGAGAAGGCCGAAGCCGTCGTCCGCGAGATCGCAAGTCAGGGCGGACGCGCCCGCGCCTTCGCCGCCGACGTGCGCGATCCCGACGCCGTTCAGGCGATGGTCACGCAGGTCATGGACGCCTTCGG
>JBBRGS010000320.1:0-3426 GCA_038240635.1 Armatimonadota bacterium | reverse complement strand
GGCGTACGGGCCTCTGTTTTCGGGGCGCGAGAAACCGCTGTGCCGCCACTGAAACTGGCGGCCTGATACAACGCCGCCGCCCCTTCATGTCGCTGCAACAGGCGATGCGGCTCCCGCTCCGCAGGCGTGAACGGTTAGCCGAAGGGGTTATCGGGGTAAAGGAAGGCTGTGCCCTGAGTCGTTAACCGTCCTTCATAGACCGATGACCGGCTTCCGCCGACAGGAACCGCCCCCGTTATGGATTCTTTCTCCTCCCACAAATGGCGAGCGCACCACGACCTTTCCACGCACCGCCCTGCGGGGGCCGTTCGCAGATTCTCCGCCCAAAAGGTTTGGACACACCTTCGTCGGGTGGGTAATGCCGCGTTCTATACGGGGCTGTCGCTTTTCATACTGGTGATGGGCGTTGGGACATGGTGGCTCCACTCCGCTCTCAGCGGGCTGGACAAGGACCTTGCCGCCCTCACCGCGTATCAACCCGGCGAAGCGACCCTCCTTTACGCATCAGATGGCTCCCTGCTGGCCCGAATCGCTAAAGAGAACCGCATTCAGGTTCCCTTGTCGCGCATTCCCAAAGCCCTCCAGGACGCCACGGTCGCCACCGAGGACCGCCGCTTCCGGGACCATTCCGGCGTGGACTTTCGCGGAGTGGCGCGCGCGATCTGGCGCGACCTGAGCGCGGGGCGCGCCGCCGAGGGAGGCTCCACCCTCACCATGCAACTCGTGCGGAACATCCAGCTCAGCCCGGAGAAGACCCTGCGCCGCAAGGTGCGCGAAGCGGTCCTGGCGTACCGGATGGAGCGGCTCTACGGCAAGCCCCGGCTGCTGGAGATGTACCTCAATGAGGTCTATTACGGCGGCGGCGCGTACGGCGTTGGCGCGGCGGCGCGGACCTGGTTCGGCCTGCCGGTGGAGCGGCTCTCTCAGGCGCAGTGCGCGCTTCTCGCCACGTTGCCGCGTCGCCCCACCGAATACAATCCGATCAGCGATCCCGATGGCGCGCTTCAGCGGCGCAATCGGCTGCTGAAGGAGATGGCGGCGCAGGGGTATCTGTCGCCTCTCGCGCTCTCAAGGGCGCTGGCCGAGGCGCCGCGCGTCCGATCTCGCGTAAACGCTTCCCGAAAAGCGCCGTATTTCGTGGACGCCGTGGTGGACCGCCTCACCGCCCTGTATGGCGCGAAGGCTGTGTATGAAGGCGGCCTTCGCGTGCAAACCACCCTGAATCCCGCGCTCCAGCGGGAAGCCGAAGCCGCCCTCATCAGCCGAGTGAAGGCGCTGCGCGGCGCGAACGTCACTCAGGGAGCGCTCGTGAGCCTGGACCCCTACTCTGGCGAAGTGAAGGCGATGGTGGGAGGCGTGAATTACAACTCTTCCGCCTTCAATCGGGCGACCCGCGCGCGACGACAGCCCGGCAGCGCGTTCAAGCCGTTCGTGTACGCCACCGCGATGGACGCCGGGTATTCCCCCGCCGACCGCATTACCGACGCGCCGATCCATCTGGCGGGATGGAACCCGAAGAACCATTATCGAGGCTGGAAGGGACAGACCAGTCTCGCCAACGCGCTGGCGCAATCCATGAATATCCCCGCCGTGAAACTCGCGCTCGCCGTGGGACTGGACCGCGTGGTCACGACGGCGCAAAGCTGCGGTATTCAGTCGCCTTTGCGAGCGATGCCGTCTCTTTCGCTCGGCGCTTCAGAGGTGACGCTGCTGGAACTCACTTCGGCGTATGGCGTCTTCCCGACGATGGGCCTCCACAGCGAGCCACAGCTCCTCCGCCGCGTGCAAAGCCGGGATGGGCGCGTGGACGACCGCTTCATCCCCATCCCCCAAAGCGCCATGGACAGCCTGACCGCCCGGAAGGTGGACTTCATGCTGCGCGGCGTGGTGGAAGCGGGCACTGGTACGGCGGTTCGGGACATTCCCCACGCGCGGGGCAAGACCGGCACCACGCAAAGCGACAAGGACGCCTGGTTCGTCGGGTACACCCCGGAACTGGTGACGGGCGTCTGGCTCGGTAACGACCGCCCGTCGCGGATGCGCTCTGTGTATGGCGGCAACGGGTGCGCTCCGATCTGGCGGCGCTACATGCGATCCGCTTTGAAGGTGGTTCCGGCTCGCCCCGATCTCCCGGCGTATCAGCCGACTCCGCCCAAAACGCCCGCACCGTCGCCGATGCTCACCGCTTCCTCGGAGTTGAAGGACGCCCCCGAATGGCGCGCGACTCCCACACGCGATGCCGAGGTCACGCCCATCGCCTGGAACGCCTCCTCTCCCCGGCCCCGATGGGGAGGAGCGGACGCATCCGAGCCTTTCGCTATCTCTGACGGACACGATGGCAAACAGCGCCAGGCGTTCCACTCTTCTCGCCGCGAGATTGAGGAACAGGCGTGGACCGACGCCGGGGAAGGGGTTGGCGCGGGGTAAGGCGTAAAAGGAGGGGAGGGCGGAGTCGGCATCCTTTCTGCTTTCCCATCAGCCGGAGTCTGGCAACATTAGCCACCACGCGGGCGGGGAGAGCCGTCCCGGACGTAACCATCCAAAGGGAGAGCGTCATGCCGGAAGAGAAGAGCGCCGAAGCGACCACGACCAGCGCGACCAATGCCGAATTGGAGCAGGCCACCCCGGCGCAGGGGTCCTCAGAGGCGACTCACGCCATTTTGGGCGAGGCGGGGGTAAGTGGCGGCTCGGACAACACGGCGATCCCGGCGGGCGGCAATCCCACGCATGACACGCCGAAGGAACACCGCCATCAGGTGGAGGAGAGTCCCGCCGCGCAGGAGGAGTACGCCGGAACGGATGAGGTGGCGGCGGAAGACGCGGAGGCCGGTTAGGCGCCACGGCTTCCTCGGCAACGGGTGCGCTCCAATCTGGCGGCGGTATATGCGATTCGCTTTGAAGGTGGTTCCGGTTCGCCCCGATCTCCCGGCGTATCAGCCGACTCCGCCCAAAGCGCCCGATGTGTCGCCGATGCTCACCGCTTCCTCGGAATTGAAGGACGCCCCCGAATGGCGCGCGACTCCCACACGCGATGCCGAGGTCACGCCCATCGCCTGGAACGACTCCACTCCCCGGCCCCGATGGGGAGGAGCGGACGCATCCGAGCCTTTCGCTATCTCTGACGGAGACGATGGCAAACAGCGCCAGACGTTCCACTCTTCTCGCCGCGAGATCAAGGAACAGGAGTGGACCGACGCCGGGGAAGGAAGGACGGAGTCGTTTCCACTCTCCATTAGCCGGAGGCTGGCCACATTAGCCACTGCGCGGGCGGGGAGAGCCGTCGCGGACGTAACCATCCAAAGGGAGAGCGTCATGCCGGAAGAGAAGAGCGCCGAAGCGACCACGACCAGCGCGACCGATGCCGAATTGGAGCAGGCCACCCCGGCGCAGGAGTCCTCAGAGGCGACTAACGCCATTTTGGGCGAG
>JBBRGS010000319.1:0-3431 GCA_038240635.1 Armatimonadota bacterium | reverse complement strand
GGCAACGGCATGCGCGGCGGCATGGGCAACGGCATGCGCGGCGGCATGGGCAACGGCATGCGCGGCGGCATGGGGAACCGCAACGACATGATGGAGATTCACGCGCTGCTGGCCGCCCACCAGACGATTACCCGCAAGGTGACGTTGCTGTCCAACGGCGTGGAGACCGTCACCACCTCCAAAGACCCCGCGACGGCGGCCCTCCTCCCGAAGCACGTCGCCGCCATGTACCTTCGCCTGAAGGAAGGCCGCCTCATTCGCGGCTTTGACCCCCTCTTCGTCGCCGTCTTCACGCACGCCGAACAGATTCACGCCAATGTCACATCGATCCCCAACGGCGTCAAAGCGCGCGAAACCTCCTCCGACCCATACGCGGTGAAACTGATCCAGGCGCACGCCCGCGCCGTGGACGGCTTCGTGAAGGACGGCATGGCGGGGATGCATACGATTCATCCGGTCCCCGCTCCCGCCGCGAAGCCTGCTCCCAACGCCCAGGGAGGCGCCCAATGACGCTGAAGCGCGTGATCATCGTGGGAGGCGTAGCGGGAGGCGCGAGTGCGGCGGCCCGCCTCCGACGCCTCCGGGAAGACCTGGAGATCGTCGTGCTGGAGCGCGGCCCGCACGTCTCCTTCGCCAACTGCGGCCTGCCCTACTACGTCGGCGGGGAGATTGAGGCCGAGGAGGACCTCCTCCTCCAGACGCCTGAAAGCCTCCGCGCCCGGTTCAACCTCGACGTGCGCGTGCTGTCCGAGGTCACGCGCCTCGACCCCGGCGCCCGCGTTGTCACCGTGCGGGACCTTCAGCGCGGCGAGACGTATACGCTGCCGTACGACGCCCTGATTCTCGCCACCGGGGCCGCGCCGCTCCGGCCCCCCATCCCCGGCATCGAGCGCGAGGGCCACTTCACCGTCCGCAGCGTGCCGGACACCGCCGACATCCTCGCCTGGATTGAAGCGCGCGACGCCCGGCGCGCGGTGGTCGTGGGAGGCGGCTACATCGGCCTGGAGATGGCCGAGCAACTCCACCGGCGCGGCCTGAGCGTCACCCTCGCCGAAGCCCTGCCGCAGGTGATGGCCCCGCTCGACCCGGAGATGGCCGCGTGGCTCCACGACGAGCTGAAGGCGCACGACATCCCCCTCCACCTGAGCGACGGCGTGGCCGCCTTTGAAGCCCCCCGACCCGACGAGCACGCGGCGGCCTCGGTCGTCGTCCTGAAAAGTGGCGCGCGGCTTCCGGCGGACCTCGTGGTCCTCGGCCTGGGCGTCCGGCCTGAAATCGCCCTCGCGCGCGACGCGGGCCTCGACATCGGGGAACGGGGCGGCGTGCGCGTGGACGCCGAAATGCGGACGAGCGCCCCTGACGTCTTCGCCGTGGGCGACGTGGTGGAGGTCCGCAACGCCGTCACCGGCGAGTGGAGCCTCATTCCGCTGGCGGGTCCGGCCAACCGGCAGGGGCGCATCGCGGCGGATGTGATCGCGGGCCGCGCCTCCCGCTACGAAGGGACGTGGGGGACGGCGGTCCTGCGCCTCTTCTCGCGGACGGCGGCGTGCGTCGGGGCGAATGAGAAGGCCCTGCGGTTCGCGCGGATTCCGTATCAGGCGATTCATCTGCACCCGCAGTCGCACGCGGGCTACTTCCCCGGCGCCGAGCCGATGGCGTTCAAGCTCCTCTTCTCGCCGGAGGAGGGGCGACTCCTGGGCGCGCAGGCCGTCGGCGGGGAAGGGACGGACAAGCGGATTGACGTGGTGGCGACCGCGCTCCAGGCCGGGCTGACGGTGGACGACCTCGCGCAGCTGGAACTGGCGTACGCGCCGCCCTACGGCTCAGCGAAGGACCCCGTGAACCTGGCCGGCATGGCCGCGCAGAACCTCCTCAACGGCGACGTGGAGGTGGTCCAGTGGAACGACCTCGCCGCGCTGGACGCCGACGGCGCCCTGCTGCTGGACGTGAGAAGCGACACGGAGCAGGAGACCGGCGCCATTCCCGGCTCGGTTCGCATTCCGCTGCCGGAGCTGCGGAGCCGCCTCGCGGAGCTGCCGCGCGACCGGGAGGTCGTGGTCTACTGCCTGTCGGGGCAACGGAGTTACTTCGCGGCGCGGCTGCTGTCGCAACACGGCTACCGCGTGAAGAACCTGACGGGAGCGTATCGCACATGGGCCACGGCGACCGACGCGGCGAAGTCCGTGAAGGGATGACGCAGGCGTCCCATCGGCGAGGAGCGTCGCCTCAGTCGGTGAGGAGCGTCGCCTCAGTCGGTGAGGAGTTCGCGGTCGAGGCGGTCGCGCAGGCGGCGGCGGGAGCGGTGGAGGCGGGCTTTCACGGCGGCGGGGGTGAGGCCGGTGATGCGGCTCACTTCGTCGGTGGGGAGGCTTTCGATGTCGCGGAGGCGGAGGACCGTCTGGTCGGGTTCGGGGAGTTGTTCCACGGCGGCGTGGAGGATGCGTCGGGTTTCGGCCTGAAGGACGAGGACTTCAGGGGAGGCGGCATGGGGGTCGGGGATGCGTTCGGCGTAGCTGGCCTGGCCGAAGCCGTCGGCGTCCTCAGCGGTTCCTCCCGCCGGGGCGTCGAGGGAGACGGCGGGGAGTTCGTGGCGTTCACGGCGGCGGATGCAGAGGCGTGTGGCGATGCGGTTGAGCCATGTGACAAATTCCGAGCGGCCCTCAAACTGGTCGAGATGCTCGTAGGCGCGGGCGAGGGCGTCCACCGCCACCTCCTCGGCATCCTGCGGATGGTGGCAGGCGCGCACCATGAGGCGGTAGAGGCGGTCGCGGTGGTAGGTGACGAGGCGGTCGAAGGCGGCCTTGTCGCCCTGGCGAGCGGCTTCGATCCAGCGTTGTTCATGAGACGACAGCGAGGAGGGGGGACGGCCCTCCTGGGCGCGGGGGGGGAGAGTCGGCGGAAAGGGAGTCACGGGGGCAGCCTCGGAGAATGGGGAGTACGCTCCCTTCATTGTGGGACGATTCGACGAAAAGGAGACGTAAGGCGATGGCGATGAAGACGAAAACGGGAGAGCGGAAGACGCGCGTGACGCCCCAGGAGGCGCGGGACGCGGTGGCGGCGGGGCGCTCCACGCTGGTGGACGTGCGCCGCTACGACGATTACCTGAACGGCCATGCGGACGGCGCGGTCTGTATCCCGCTGGCGGAGTTGGAGCGCCGGGCGGGAGAGTTGCCCCGTGATACGCCGGTTGACCTGGTGTGTCGGCTGGGGAACAGCAGCGGGATCGCGCTTCAGAAGTTGCAGGCGCTCGGCTTTGAGAACGCGGCGAACGTGGCGGGCGGCATGGAAGCGTGGAAGGCCGCCGGGCTGCCCGTGGTGAAGCGCGTGCGCCCCCCGATGTCGGTGGAGCGGCAGACGCGCCTCGTGGTGGGGACGCTCGTGCTGCTGGGCATCCTGGGGTCGCGCGCGGCGCCCGCGCTGCTGTACGTGAG
>JBBRGS010000318.1:0-3441 GCA_038240635.1 Armatimonadota bacterium | reverse complement strand
AGGCCGGGGCATCCAGACGATGCAGATCACGGCGAAGACGGGCGTGATCATCGGCTGCCTGGTGGTGAATGAGAATGACAACCTGCTGCTGATGACCTCCAACGGGGTGGCGATGCAGACCACGGTGGAGAGCATCCGGCGCACGGGCCGCAGCGCGCAGGGAGTCCGCCTGCAAAACGTGGGGGAGACCGACAAGTTGGCGAGCATCGAGCGGATGACGGCGAAGGATATCCCCGTCGGCGTGTAGCGCGGCGGCGTGGTTCCCGGTGGCGTGTGACGAAGACCGCCGGGAACCCTTCTTTTTCAGGTTGGGAGAAAGTGAGCGCTGAGACCCCTTTGAAGGGCAGGAACATATTAAGGAGGCCCTGGCCAGCATACCTTAACGTTTAGTTTTTTGCAGTGTTGTCCAGGAGCGTTCGGCGGTTCAGCCTGGAGTTGCGCTGAACGGGTTGATAAACTGATTAAGTCCGACGCAGGGAATGGGTGAGAGGATAACCGTTATAATGGGAAATGAATATCGAATGGGATGAGCAGAAACGAGAAGCCAACCTCCACAAACATGGTCTCGATTTTGCGGATGCCGAGCGTGTTTTTGCTCTTCCGGTGTTGGAAGCGTTGGATGACCGGAAGGAATACGGCGAAGAACGCTGGGTGGGGATCGGGTTTTTGGATGGTCGAGTCGTCGTCCTGGTCTATACGGAACCAGGAGACGAAACCCTTCGCGTGATATCGCTTCGGAAGGCATTAACCCATGAACAAAAACAGTTGGAGCGGTTCCTCAAAGACGAACTGGGAACGGGTTGACGCGCTTACAGATGAGGAAGTGGATACTTCAGAGAGTCCACCATTGGGAGAAGCGTTCTTCCAGAAGGCAGGATGGCGAAAGCCGGTTCATACAGTGGTGGTTTCGGTAGATGAGGATACTTTAGAGTGGTTTCGCGCTCAGGGGGAGAGGTGTGATGAGCGATTGACCGTCGCGCTTCAGTGGTATGCCGAGGCTCATCAAAATCGGTAAGGAGAAGAACAGCCTCTACAGCGCTGCGGCTGACTCCACTTCACACCAGCCGCAGGGTATTCGCTCCTTAACGCATCCCGTCTGCCAGCATCATGGCTCTGGAGGCGTCGTCGGTTAATTGCAGGGCTGTGCTGGAGTGGCAATGCAGGTCGGTGTAGAGGACATTTTGATGGCGGTCCCAGGTGGACAAAGCGTCTGAACTGGAATCGTGCCAGTCGTGCGAAAAGTCCCAAAAAAGGGGGACCCGCGACGGTTCGGCGGGTTCAACATCCCGAAACGCCCAGATGTCGTTGTAATGGTAGCTGGTTCCCCAGGCGGTGAAGCAGTCATCGGGCGACAGCGGTTTCCCGTCCTTCGGCTCCAGCCCTGAATCCGCCGGGCATCGGAGGGTTCCCGTCGCTTTGAGGTAATGAGCGAGGGCGAGGGGATAGTCCGGCTACAGCCGCGCCAAATCGGCCTCGTCCAGGAAGGCGTAGGCCGCGCGCGTCTCCCAAAGTTCCACCCGCGACAGCGTGACTCCCGGCAGTCGCCCGATCAACTGTCGCGCGATCCAGAGAGCCAGATTCTCCGCCGTGGGGATGAACGGCACTATCTCATTCAGGTGGCGATGGTCCAGCCGCTCCACCACGGCTTCGTGGACCGCACGCTTCACGTCGAAGAAGTTGACCACCATCCCGGTCGCCTCGTCCACCGGCCCGCGATACGAGACCCGCAGGCGATACGAATGGCCGTGCAGCCGCACACACTTCCCAAATACGGCGTCGTTCTCCGCCTCCGACCAATCATCGCGCGACAAAATATGAGACGCCTCGAAGGTGAACTCGCAGCAGACCTGCGCGATGCGGGGCGTTTTGGGCGGTGATTTGGCTGCGCTGGAAGTCGGTTGAGATGGTGTCATAATGTAGGAAATCATGGCGCCGGCCCCCTTTTATCGGGGCGTTAGGACGCCGAACACCTCAGTATGACCCATTTCAAGAGGAGCGAGCCGGTGAGAAACGAACCGCTTTCCTACCACAGGGCCGGGGTGAATATCGCCGCCGCCGACAACGCCAAGCGCCAGATGGCCCGCAGCCTCGAAACCAGCGACGAGCGCGTGATGAACCGCATCGGCGCCTTCGCCACCCTGGTGGACGGTCGCTTCCCCGAATACCAGCATCCCATCCTCGTCCTGAAGACGGAAGAGCCGGGGTCCAAGCAGAAACTCGCCCTCCAGCATGGCCGATATCGCTCCATCTGCCAGGACATGATCCATCACCTCGTCAACGACATCATCGTCATGGGGGCCATGCCCGTCTCCGTGCAGGACTGCATCGTCTGCGGAAAACTGGAGACGGACGTGGTGACGGAGCTGGTGGACGGGATGGCGGCGGCCTGCCGGGAACAGGGCTGCGTTCTCACCGGCGGCGAAACCAGCGAACAGCCCGGCGTGCTGGACCCCGGCGCCTACATCCTCACCTCCAGCATCATCGGCGTGGTGGAGAAGGCGCATATCCTGGACGGCTCGCGCATCACCGAGGGGGATGTGGCCATCGCCGTCGCGTCCAACGGGCTGCACACCAACGGCTATTCGCTCGTCCGCGCCCTCCTCGAGCGCGATCCCCTGCTCGCCGGCGCAATGGTTGCGAACCGGACCTTCCTCGACGCCGTGCTGGAGCCGCATCGCTGCTACTATCGCCCCTTCCAGAGTCTCTACCGGCAACCGGAACTGCGCGGCATGGCGCACATCACCGGCGGCGGCATCGCGGGCAACCTGAACCGTATCCTCCCTGAAGGCCTCAACGCGCGGGTGGACCTCAGCCACCTTCACCTCCTGCCCGTGTTCAACCTCATCCGGATGCGCGGCGCTGTGAAGGACGAGGAAATGCTGCGGACCTTCAACCTGGGCGTCGGGATGGTCCTCGTGGCGAAACCGAGCGCGGCGGACTTCATCCAGCGCAGCCTTCAGGACCACGACCTGGAGAGCAACCTGATCGGCGAGATCGTGCCGGGCGACCGGCAGGTGGAGTTCACCGGCTCGCTGCGGTGGGAACGGGCGCCGGTGTAGTCGCCGGGGGGGAAGGCCGAAGGGGGATGTCGCCCGGCCTGGCGTTGTGCTAAATTAGGGGCGCGGGCCTATAGCTCAACGGCAGAGCAGATCCCTCATAAGGATTTGGTTGCAGGTTCGAATCCTGCTGGGCCCATGATCCCGATTTCCCCGCGCCTCTCCGGCTTTCCGCTCAATCGTCCTCCAGCCCCGTGGGAATTCCGGCGACCTGGGGGCCGCCCACGCGCTCGCCGTTCACTGTGAAGCCGAGAATGGCGAGGAACATCTCATCGGTCGTCTGCTCGCCCCAGCGGACCTCGCGCGGCGGCGTGTGCGGATTGTACGGATTGTCCGCCGAGTTGTCGTAATGCGCGACCAGGTTCAGCTTCGTCCCTTTGGGCAG
>JBBRGS010000317.1:0-3474 GCA_038240635.1 Armatimonadota bacterium | reverse complement strand
CAGCGACTCCGCCCGCGAGGTCCTCGACGCGCTGCTGGACGCCGGGACCGCCGCCGGAGTCACGCTCCTGCGAGGCCGGAAGGTAACGGCGCTCCATCCTCTTGAAGGCGGATGGCGAGTGGTCGCGGGGGAGGAGGCGTTTCGCGTGAAGGCGGTGATCCTCTGCGCCGGAGGGTTGTCGTTGCCGCGAACGGGCAGCGATGGGTCGGGCTACCGGCTCGCGCAGTCGGCGGGTCACACCCTCACAGCGACGACGCCCGCTCTCACGCCTCTGACGGGGCCGGGCAGGTGGGCCGCTGATCTGCGGGGGGTCACGCTGCCGGCGCGGCTGCGGCTGTCGGCGGGGGGGAAGCGGCTGGCGGAGGCGACCGGCTCGTTCCTCTTCACACACTTTGGGTATAGCGGCCCGGCGGCCCTCAACCTGAGCCGTCACTACCTCCACGCGCTGAACGAGGGACGGTCGCGGGACAGTCTGCGGGTGAGCGCCTCGTTCCTTCCCGACGAGACGCCGGAGAGTCTGGGAGACTGGTGGCGCGTCCGTTCCGCCGCCGCCCCAAAGCGTGGCGTGGCGACGGTCCTCTCCGAGCGGCTGCCCGCCCGCCTCGCCGCCACCCTCTGCCACCTCGCCGACTCCCCGCCGGCCACTCCCATCGGGCAGACGCTCCGCGCGGAACGGAACCGCCTGCTGGCGACTCTCACCCAGCTGGACCTGCCGGTGACGGGCGCCCTAGGCTACGAGAAAGCGGAAGTCACGGCGGGCGGCGTCCCCCTCTCGGAAGTGAACGCTTCGACCATGGCCTCCACCCGCTCGCCGGGGCTGTTCCTCGCCGGGGAACTCCTCGATGTGGACGGCCAGCTCGGCGGGTACAACTTCCAGTGGGCCTGGAGCAGCGGAACGGTTGCGGGCCGAGGCGCGGCGGCGTGGGTCCAGTGCCTGGTCCAGCGATAGGGTCAGGGTCAACCACCAACACAGATCGCCGACGACGGCGCGGTGGCGACGCTGGTGGACGAGGTCCTTGCCAACAACCCGAAGGAGCTGGAGCGGTTCCACGCGGGCGAGGAGAAGCTGAAGCAATTCTTCGTGGGGCAGGTGATGAAGGCCAGCCGGGGCAAGGCCAACGCCGAGGCCGTTAACCGCCTGCTGGACGAACGGCTGAAGGCGTGAACCGGCGGCTCGACGGGTGACGCGCCGTTCGGGAGGGCGGCTGCGGTTCGTATCGCATGGGCGTCGGTCGGGGTTCGACTCGTATCCGTGCAGGAACGCGTCCGCAAGCCGGCGAAGGGAACGATGACGGAAAGGGAGCGTTACCCTTGCTCCCTGCGTCTGGGGTCGAATTCGATGAACAAACGGACGGCGGGGTCCCCATCGCCCGGTCAGGAGTTGCGGAACTTCACCGACCGCGAGGACCAGACCGAGGCGTTTCTGAAGCACGTCCGCGCCCGCAACGGCGCGACGCTCCCCATCCTGACCTTCTACGGCGTCGGTGGGGTCGGCAAGACGTGGCTGTTGCGCCGGTTGCGGGCGCTCTGCGCGGACACGAATCCACCGCTGCCGGTGGCCGTCCTCGACTTCGACCAGACTCAGGGCGGCGGGACGTACGCCCTCGACTTCGCGCTGGCGCTGGCCGAGATCCGCCGACAGCTGGGCGCGACAGCGTCGGACATGGGCTTCCCCCGCTTCGACCTCGCCTACGCGATGATGCGCCACAAGCAGGGCGCGGGCGATGAACCTGTGTTCAGGGGCCAGGGCGCCATGGCGACGGTCTGGGAACTGGTGGGCGAGATGGGGAACGCGGCCGCGAACGGTTTTCCAGGCGGCAACCTCGTCGTGTGGGCGGCGAGGAAGGTCGGGGGGCGGCTCGGGCGCGAGATGGAGAAGAGTCCCGCCGTCGTGTGGCTCCAAAAGAAGGCCGGCAACGAGGAGTATCACGCGCTCCGCCTCCTCACCGCGCAGGAGATCTACCCGCTCCTGGCCGAATGGCTCGCCGTCGATCTGGAAGAAGGGCTTCCGACACGGGACGACTCGGCCTGCCGCGCCGTCGTCTTCATGGACACCTTTGAGGCGCTCCAGTCCGGCGCTCACGGACGCGCCCAGCGGTTCCGTGAGCGCGAAGAGTGGATCGGCCGGTGGTACGAACGCATGGAACACGTCCTCCTCGTGATCGCCGGGCAGCAGATACTGACCTGGCGCGAGTGGGACAGGGATTGGGCGAACCCGGCGTACCTCGAACAGCACCTCATCGGCGGACTGAGCGAGGCCGACGCGCGCGGGTTCCTGACGAAGTGCGCGGTGGACGCCCCGGCGCTGCAGGACGCTCTCCTGCTGGGGAGCGTCGATTCGGACGCCGCGGGCGCGGCGCCGGGATACCATCCGTTCACTCTGGGCCTGTGCGTGGACACCGTCTACAACTTCAAGACCCGGAACGAGGAGCCGGACTCGGCCGCCTTCGCGCTGTCGTCGGGGAACGTGAATGCCCTGGCGTTGCGGTTCATGAAGTCGCTGGGGGACCCGGTTCTGGAGGAGTGGATTCGGAGGCTGGCCCACACGCCGCGTTTTGACGAAGACGCGGCGCGGGCCGCCTTTTCATCCGCGCCGGGGGCGACGGGGGATGCGGCGTGGCTTCGTCTGCTCGACTTCAGCTTCGTCACGCCGGGTGAGGGCGAGTGGTATTCGCTGCACGCGCGAATGCGGGAGGCGTTGTGTCGACAGCGGGAGACCGATCCGGAAGGCGTGTCGGGCGTCCATCGGTTCTGGTTCGACTACTGGACGTTGCGATCCGAAAGGGAAATGAACGAATACCGTGGGTTGGCCTGGTATCACCAGTACCAGACCGATCCCGAAGAGGCGGGGCAGGAGTGGGAAGTGTTGGCCCAGGCGGCGCGCCGTTCGCTCCGCATGGGCGAGCATTATCGGCTCCTCCAATGGCCGGACGCGTTGAACCTGGCGGCAAAAGGGGAACTCGCCCCGACCGAGGCGTCGTTCCTGACCCGAATCGCCAATGAACTCGGCGACGCGACGCTGGGTAACCGTTCGCGGAACCTACGCAAAGCCATCGCCTGCTATGAGGCGGCGCTGAGGGTTTACACCGAAGCCGACTTCCCCGCCAACTGGGCGATGACTCAGAACAATCTGGCCTTCGCCTATAGTAACCTTCCGACCGGAGACCGGGGGGAGAACCTGCGCAAAGCCATCGCCGGCTATGAGGCGGCTCTGAGGGTTTACACCGAAGCCGACTTCCCCGCCAACTGGGCGATGACTCAGAACAATCTGGCTGTCGCCGACAGCGACCTTCCGACGGGCGACCGGGGAGAGAACCTGCGCAAGGCCATCACCGGCTATGAGGCGGCGTTGAATGTCCTCACCGAAGCCGACTACCCCTCCTACTGGGCGATGACTCAGAACAATCTGGCTGTCGCCTACAGCCAACTTCCGACGGGCGACCGGGGGGAGAACCTGCGCAAGGCCATCGCCGG
>JBBRGS010000316.1:0-3479 GCA_038240635.1 Armatimonadota bacterium | reverse complement strand
CCGCGCGCGTGGTGTGTGGCCTCCAATCCGGGCGCGACGAGGGTGGCCACCAATCCGGGCGCGACGAGGGTGGCCACCAATCCGGGCGCGACGAGGGTGGCCACCAATCCGGGCGCGACGAGGCTGCCACCAATCCGGGCGCGACGAGGCTGCCACGACATCGAGAAGGCGATTCGGCGACGGGAACTGTTTATCGCCCGTTGCGCTCAAAGGGTATCAGCGGGCCGGACCCGACTTCGGATATTCCGAAGGGGCGAGACCTGCGCCGGAGGTGACATGGATCGAACGAGAGTGAAAGGCGGGATCACGCTCTGCTGTGGAGTCGTCCTGTTTGCGGCGACTTTGGCCGGACGGGCGGGCTGGGCGAAAAGCGCCGTGGCGGCGTCACCCGCTCCGGCGGGCCATGCGGCGCATCCCGCTGCGATGGGCGCGATGAAGCATTCCGGCATGAACGGAATGAAGTCGGGCATGAACGGAATGAAACATTCCGGCAAGGCTGCGATGAAGTCGGGCATGATGAGCGTGACCGGGCCGGTGAAGGGTTCCGTGACGGGCCACACGTTCGTGATCGCGCGGAAAGGCGGCCCGGTCACAGTGGACGCGACCGGCGCGAAAGTGCGGGAGAATGGCCGCTTCGGATCGCTGTCGGCGGTGAAGGGCGGCGTGATGGTCACTGCGAAAGGCGCGATGATGGGAACGACTCTGAAGGCGACCGAGGTGGACGTTCACGCTCGAGGCGGCAAGAAGGGACCGATGGGCAAAACGCCGCCCAAAGCCCCCGCCATGATGCGCGGCAAGAAGCCGATGATGAACGGCGGCGCCCCGCCCAAGCCCCCCATGCCGCCGAAATAGCCCTGCTTGACCCCCGTCTCGTTCCGTGCGCCGAGAGGATGAGACCCACTGATGGCGCGGCCCCTCATGGATGGGGAGCCGCGCCGTCGGGCTGTAAGAGGTCTGCCGTCGGGAGCCGCGCGACGAACACAGAGAGACGACATTGACGCCCGTGACGCGATGGAGCGGCTTGTTGAGACCTTCGGAGGTGACGAACTCATCGGCTTGTGATGAGATCGCGGCGGCGATAAGCAGGGCGTCCCTGCCGGAGAGGCCGTATTGGGCGGCGAGGTTCAACGCGGCCACGCAAAACGCTTCGGTCGGCGGCGCCCATTGCGCGACTTTGCGAAAGAATTCATCGTAAAACGCTACTTCAGCGCTCTTCTTGTGATAACGAGATTTTGGAAGTAACTCTATTTTCACAAAGTGGGACGAGACGAATTCTCTGTCAGGTTCATCCATGATTTGTAATGCGCGAAGTGTGGGCAGGTCACTACCCTGGAAGGCCGCAATCAGTACGCCAGAGTCGAGGTAAATGCGACGCCTACTCCTCATGCTGGACTCCGCCTCGACGGTTGGCGACCTCCTGCTCGATCTCGTGCCAATCGAGTAACCAGGCGCCGGCCTCCTTCTGGGCGGCGCGCAGTTCCAGTATCCTGCGGCCCAGTTCGGTTTTAGGCTGATAGCGGGCAAGTTCCTCCGCCGCCGCCTGTTCTTCCTCCTCGCGGCTCCGGGCTTCCTCGGTACTTAACGGGATTGTCGCGTTCATGGTCTTTTCTTCCATCGGGTGGTCGCGTGGTGTTCCTGCAAAAAATCATAACCCTTGACGACGGCGCAATTAATCCGCTGGATGACTTACCCGTTCTCTGCGCTGTGGGGTAAGGCGCGCGACAGGCCCCGACCGTTTCGCATCGGGGCCTGTGTCGTCGCTTGCGGATGGGCGCTTTAGGCGGTCATCTTGTCCGTCGGCGCCTTGTTGATGATCATGTCGTAGACAGGCTTCAGCGCGGCGCTGGTGAAGTCCGGCGCGGCGTAGGTGTAAGTGTTCCCGGCGACAGGGCTGAGGTATCCGGCGGCGGTGAGGACGGCGGGCGCGTCGGCGACCTTATCAATCAGGACAGGGGCATAGGCCCAGTTATCCGCCGGTTCCTGGGCGAAGATGGCCCGCGCGACGGCTCGGTGCTCACTTTCGACCATGGCGATCTGAGTGGCGATCTGGGAGAGTTCGGGATGTCCGAGCTGGGCGAACTCCTTGACGGCCTGGAGGAACGCGGAGTCGAAGGCGCCTTCGAGTTGCTGGAGGGCCTTGATGAACTTGGCGGGGTCGGTGAAGGTGCTGGGGCCGTCGGGGAAGCTGAACGTGTCGGCGAGGGAGTCGCCGCCCTGGGCCGTGAAGAGCGTCTGATGAATCTGCTCCTCGATCAGCGCGGCCTTGATGGCGTCGAGATTGACACCGACGAGGCCGAGGGCCGCCGCGTTATTGACGCCGTTGGTGTAGAAGGTGACGGCGAGCTGCTCCGCCGTGCGGGCGACGGTGAAGATCGCCTTAACGGCGGCGGCCACTTCAGGAGTGTCCGCCGCGCGGGCGGAGGACGAGAGCAACGACGCTCCGGCGACCATGGCGCCCGCTCCCGCCGCCTTGGTGAGGAACGCGCGGCGGTTGTGACGGGTGGAGTCGGGGGACTCTTGCGGCAAGGGTGAAAGGGTGGACATCGGTGAGAGCCTTTCGGGGGAAGGAGAGTGAGGAAGCGGGATCAGACGAGGCCGACGATGCGCTTCAGAATGGTGATGACGTCCGCAACGTTCACGCTGCCGTCGCCGTTAACATCCGCCGCCGCCTTCTGCTGGTCGGTTAGGGTGGAGGCGCCGACGGAGGCTCGCAGGGTCAGGGTCGCGTCCTTCACGCTCACGTCGGCGTCACCGGTCACGTCACCCCGGAACGGCGTGAGGTACAAAATCTTCTGATAGACGGGCGCGAGGGACGCGCTCGTGAAGTCCGCCGGGGCGTAGGTCCAGGTGTTCCCGGCGACGGGGCTGAGGTAGCCGTTGACGTTGAGGACGCCGGGCGCATCGGCCACTTTGTCCAGCAGCGCGGGGGCGTAGGCCTGGTTGTCCGCAGGACTGAAGCCGCCGATTTTGCGACCCAGCACGCGGTGCTCGCTCTCGATCATGGCGATCTGCGCCCCCACCTGCGCCAGCGCGGGCGAATTGATCGGCGGGCTGGCGAACTCCTTGACGGCGGCGATAAACGCGGCGTCGAAGGCGCCTTCCAGCTGCTGCTGGGTCTTGATGAACTTGGTCAGATCGGTGAAAGTGCTGGGGCCGTCCGGGAAGCTGAACGTGTCGGCGAGGGAGTCGCCGCCCTGGGCGGTGAAGAAGAGCTGGTGGATCTGCTCCTCGATCAGCGCAGCCTTCAATTGATTGGTCTGAACTTCGGTCAGGCCGAGGGCGGTGGCGTTATTGACGCCGTTGGTGTAGAAGGTGACGGCGAGCTGCTCCGCCGTGCGGGCGACGGTGAAGATCGCCTTAATGGCTTCCGCCGGGGTGGGGTCGGCGGCGAAGACCGGCTTGAGGAGCAGGCTGGCTCCCGCAACGGTGAGGCCCAGGGCCGCCGCGTCACGGATGAAGCGTCGCCGAAAGACGGGAGA
>JBBRGS010000315.1:0-3509 GCA_038240635.1 Armatimonadota bacterium | reverse complement strand
GGCGACCGGGGCGCCGCTCGCGTCGGTCACGTACCCTGCGATGCGCCCGTTGGTGATGAGCATGAACGGCTGCACCTGGTCAGCGGGGATTTCGCTGGTGGGAGCCTTGAAGGTGCCGTCCGCGTTCGTGCTGCCGTCGCTCACGCCCACTGCGAGGCTGTCGCCGCCGCCGCCTTCCTTCTGGTAGGCGACGAAGTAGTACTTCTTGCCCGCCGTGAGGGCCATGACGTCCACCCCGTGCTGGGTATCCATCTTGGTCCACTCCAGGTTGTTCGTCCAGGAGGTAACGGTGGCGGTCGGGTCGGTCGGGATGTTAGCCGGATTCTCATCCGTGCTGACGTACAGCGCGGAGTTGTCGTCGCTGGAGACCCAGAAGAGGTAGTTCCCGGTGGTCTTCGGCACGAAGTAGCCACGCATCCGCGCCCCGTAGTTGTCCAGGCCGGTGGGATGGTAGTACGGCGTGGCGATCAGGGTGTTGAGCGAGGGAAGGCCCGTCTTGTAGGCGTCGTTGTTGAGCAGATCGTTCACGGCGGTGCCACCGATGTTATCCCATCGCTCGAGGTTGACGCCAGCGGTCGCCGCCGGGGTATCCACACTCGCGATGTTGGAGAGGGCGCCCTTGTTGCCCGCCCCATCGCCGGTTTTCACCGCGAGGTAGTAGCGCTGGATGCCTTCGAGGCCGTCCAGTTTCAGGGTGACTTTGGCGCCCGCCGCCACCGGGTTCGCCACAACGCCGTTCGCATTGACCTTGTTCGCGTTGTTGAAGTTGGCGTCCGTGATGGGGGAGAGGGAGTAGCGCACGTCGTAGCAGCCGGGCATACCGGTCGCGCCGTCGTTGCCGGGGGAGGTGAAGGTGACGGTGACGGAGGTGGCGCTGTCCGCGGTCCCCATCAGGTCGGTCACGGCGCCAGGGGCGGTGGTGTCGGCCACGGGCGCGGGAGCGGTGGCCGCGGTGAAGACGGCCGCCGGGATGAGCGCGCCGCCCGCGGTTCCGCCGTCGGGCTGCCACTTGAGCTGGGCGGAGGCGCCGCCGGTGTTCTCATAGAACTCGACGATGACGTTGTAGGTCTTCGCGGCGTCGAGGGTGATCGGGGTTCCCACGGTGTCGCCGGCGCCGGTGTTGTACCAGCGGTCGGTGAGGGGAACGTCCACCATCTGGTTAATGGCGCCAGCGGCGGCGTCCTTGACCCAGATGCGCATGCCGTCGTCCGAGTTGACGACGAAGCTGCCGAGTCCCATCACGTCGCCGGCGGGCTTGAGCGTGCCGGTCCAGCGCGCGGCGAAGCCGTTGACAGCCACGGAAGCGTCCGGGGAGCCAGGGTCGCCCCAGGTCATGTCAATGGCGGCGGTCATGTCGGCGGTGGCGGGGAAGTTGTGGGTTCCGTCATCCACGCGGGTGAGGATGGGCTGCATGCAGCCGAAAATCGTGTTGCGGTCGAACTTGTCGCCGGCGGTGGGCGTGCCGGTGTAGTACTGCCCCAGCAGGCCCGTGGCGGCGAAGCCGCTTCCGGCGAGGGTGAGCATGGCGGCGCCGGTAAAGGCGCGGAGCCACGATTGTCGCAATGACGCCATTTGATCCTTCCTCTCTCATGGAACAAGGATGGCAGAGTGTCGCGCATGGGACGAATTGGGGTCAATTCGCCTCTCTTCCCCATGCACTCTTATCCTAAACGTCCTCCGTGAGTTCGGATTGAGGTTTGTATGTATAATCTCTGGGGTTTTTATGAGGAAATCATGAGGATGAGCGTCCCCTCAGAAGGAATCCGGTGGCTCCACGGCGAAACGGAAGGCTGAGAGGAAGGAACCTATCAACCGATGCATATCCTGTTGATTGAAGACGACCCCGAAGTCGCCACCGCGATCCATCGGACGCTCACCCGCGCCGAATTCACGGTGGACCACGTCGCCGATGGCAGCAACGGCCTCCAGCGCGCCCTCGACATGGCGCCGGACCTGATCCTGCTCGACCTGCTCCTGCCCGGCCTCGACGGTTGGAGCGTCTGTCAGCGCCTTCGCCTGCGCGGCATGACGACGCCCATCCTCATACTGAGCGGCCTTGGGTCGGTGGAGGACCGCGTGCATGGCCTGGAGGTCGGCGCCGACGACTATCTGGTGAAGCCGTTCGCCCACTCTGAACTGGTCGCCCGCATTCGCGCCCTGCTTCGCCGCACTCACGCGCACAAGGGCGCCGTCATTCAGATTGGCGACCTGGAAATCCAGCGCGACTTCCGCATGGTGAAGCGCAGCGGCCGGGAAATCCGCCTCACCCACAAGGAGTACGTGCTGCTGGAGGCCCTCGCCGTAAACGAAGGCCGCATCCTCAGCCACGACTTCATTCAGGGCCACGTCTGGAACGATCACGAGAAGGAGAATTACTCCAACACCGTCGGCACGTTCATCAAGCAGCTGCGGAAAAAGGTGGACCCGGACCCGCTGCCCAAGCTCATCCACACCATCCACGGCATGGGGTACACCCTCCGGCGCCCGGAAGCGCCCTCGCTGTGACTCCTGGCCTTCCCACCAGGATCAACCGCTTACACGGAAGACGCGGAGAGCCACGGAGAAAGCCCGGAGAACCTCAGGGGACTGAAGGGAACTCTCCCATCACTTGAATCTCCAGGTTAGGACAGGTGTCCGCGAAGGCGGACACTGGGCCGAAGGCCAATAGCCGAGGGGTTCAGCCCCACGGCTCGCCACAGAGACGCTTCCATCATCCATCTTCCGGGGTTTCTCAGGGGTTTCTCCGTGGCCCTCCGTGGTTCTCCGCGTCTTCCGTGTAAGCGGTTGACCCTGGAGTGAACCGAAAATTCCCCCTACAGGACTGGACAAACAGGTCCGTATATGAGATAGTGGTTGTGATATTTACTTCAAGCCGTCGAAGTCAGGGACCCGATGGCCCGTTTTAACCTGTTTCATCCCCGTTTCCCATTCACCGCGCCGTTTCAACGCCCCCTCTCCCCCGGAAACGCCACTCCACCCGCGGCCCGCGCCGCGCCGGACCTCAAGGAGACCCTCATGTATCCCGTCGTCAAGGAAGAAGACTGCATCGCCTGCAACCTGTGCGCCGATACCTGCCAGGGCGCCGTGTTCGAGATGGAAGACGATATGGCCAAAGTCGTCGCACCGCAAAACTGTGACGGCGACGGCGTCTGCGTGGAGAACTGCCCCGAAGAAGCCATCACCCTCGTGGATTAGCGGGCTTCCTTCTCAAAACCGTTCAGGCCCTCGCCTTATGAAGTTATGGGGCGGGGGCCTGTTCGTTTCTCTTCTTCCGCTGTGGGCTGATCGATGCGCTACGGAGCGGGCGCGTCGGTCGTCGGGGCCTTCGGAGGCGACGGCGCGTCGTCCACCGGGTCCAGCGTCAGCGTCTCCACCGGCCCCAGCGCCGCCAGGCCAGCCTTCCATGAATTGGCATCCCCCACGAAGAGATACACCATCTTATCGGGATGCAAATGCTTCTTCGCGGCGGCCTCCACATCCGCGACGGTCACGGCCTGCACCCGCGAGGC
>JBBRGS010000314.1:0-3549 GCA_038240635.1 Armatimonadota bacterium | reverse complement strand
TCAAAATAACTATTGCCTCGTTGGCACATCCGCCGCCATGTTGCTTGGTGTACTCCTGTCAGCAGGGGATGTGGATATTTTGATGAAAGAACGCGCCCATGTGGATGCCTTTGCTGTGGCGCTCTCCTCTTTTCCCGCGATTACGCCGCCAACTCTCCTGGAAGGCGCCGGACAATATTACGCCGCTTACAATGTAAACGGGATCAAAGTCGAGGCCAGCACGGTCGAGGGGGTTACCGGCTCTGATTATATCGAGACGCTCGGAGATGGCCCCTGGAAGTATCAGTCTCAGGTTACCGTTGGGCCATACCGTGTCCCGACGGTCGCTTTGGAACTGCGCCTGGCCACTGAACTGGCGCGGAACCGCCCCGACCGATACGAACCCATCGTCACATGGCTCGCGCAAAATGGCTGCGATGCCGACCTGTTGAGCCACGCCATGAACGCTCGTGGGCTGCCACAGGATGAACAAAACAGCATCCTCGCCAGGATGAGATAATTTTGCCCTGTTTGACTCTCTCTTCACTTGTTGGACAGGCTCTTATCTGCCCCTTCATGAAAAGGAGAAAGTCTTCCCTTATACGCAGGAGAGGCGCGCCCGCCGAAGCCGACGCGCCTCCGGAGAGGGGGAGACGGGAAAAGTTGGAACGCTCCATCTAGCCGCCTGGGGGTATCGCCGAGGGGAAGGCGGTGGGGATGTCGTTATTCGGGATGACGTAGAGGCGATACTCGCCCGGCGGCACGCTCAGCGAGTAGGCTCCGGTGGAGGACAGCTGGCCGCTGGTCGTGAAGGAGAGGCCCGCTGTCGCGCCATCCAGGGCGGTGGAGCTCGCGAACACTCCGCCTTTCGTCACCGGCTTGCCATCGGGGCCGGTCACGGTACCGATCAGGTTCACGCGGGCTTCGGGCGCGGCGGGTCCCTGGTAGTCCTTCGTCATGTCCGCGTTGACGACGAGTTTTCCCAGGTCGTAAGACCAGGATTCGTTGGAGTTGGTCTTGATCTGGAACCACCTCATCGTCATCTTGTAGGTGTCGCCGGGGACCTTCAATTCGTAATGATTGTTTTTGATCTGGCCGCTTCCGGAGTTGAATTTCTGGTCGCCGCCTTTATAGTCGGCGGTGTCGGCGCCGATGGACGCCCCGAACGCCCCAAAGGTGGCGCCTGGTCCCGGCAGCGCCGCCCCGGAGACGGTGAACACCGACTGCGCCACCACGTTGTGCGTCGTGTCGCCGGTGACGGTGACCGTTTCATTCACCGGGAGAGTCGCGCTGCCGGACATGGAGAAGACGCTCACTTCCACTTCATACGTCCCGGCGGGCAGGTTGACCGAGTAGGTCCCATCGTACGACTGTCCGCTGGAGTTGGCGCCGTTGTTGAGGAACGGAGGGTTCCCGGCGGCATCCTTCGTCATGGTGAAATCGAGCGTCGCGGGAATGGTGAAGCCCGCCGGGAGTGTGAGGCTGCCATGCACCGGGAACAGGGTTGGGGGAGCGGGGGCCACATAGTCCTGGGTGGTGTCGCCGGCGAGGGTGACATTGGGGCTGATCGGCGCATGAACCTCGGTCGTAGTGGTGAGACCCAGCGCGTCGGTGGTATCGATGTTATAGCCGAGGGAAGCGACATAGGCGCCGGCGGGCAGGCCCACGGCGTAGGTTCCGTCATCGGCGACGGTGGCGCTGGCGCCCACGAAACTGGTGGCGCTATAGAACGAGATGGACGGCTGTTGATTCGAGGTGACGCCGGTGACTTTGCCGGAGAGTTTGAACGCGCCGCTGAGCGCAAAGTCCTTTGTGGTGTCGGCATGAACGCTCACTGTGGCCAGTTGGCCCAAAGGCAGCGCCCCGGTCGGCCCGGTCTGTTCGTTGTAGTAGCGTGAGCCGGGGTAGGTAGCGGCGGGTTCCAGTCCGGCGGCGCGGCGGAGGAGGCGGGTCGCGTCGCCCACATTCACATTGCCGTCGCCATAGACGCCTTCGGCGGTGACGGGGGCGACATCGGCGGCGCGCTTCTGGTCGTCGGTCGGCGTGTCTACTTTGGCGGCGATGCGGAGGGCAAGAATCGCGTCCTGAACATTGAAATTGCCATCGTTGTTGACATCGCCGGGGGTCATGGCGTGAGCGGAGGGGCCGAGCAACGCGGCGCCCAGCATCAGGAGGGGAAGAAAGCGGGGAAATCGCATTCAGGACCTTTCTATCAGGAAAGATGACACAGCGAGCGTGGACTGAAACGATTGAGCTGAATTGTACATCATTTTGTCGGAGGATTGGCGGTTAAGGCGGTGAAGGCTGGGCGGGAGGAAGTTCCTTCGCTGAAGAGGCGTCCGGCTGGGGAAGCGTCGAGCTTGCGGTCGCAGTGGAAGACCCCGGCGGAGGCGATGGCGAAGGCTGCGATGGCGAAGGCTGCGATGACGAAGGGGACGATGGCGTCGGAGACGATGCCGCAGGGGTCGAGCCGGAACCGCCTGAGGTAGGAGTAGGGGGCGCATTTTGCCTGCGTTTCGTTGGGAGTTTGACGGCGCGGTAGACAAGCCGCGCCTGCGCGCCCATCAGGTTCTGGATCGCCTCCCCGGCGAACACCTCCACCGCGATTTTGGTTCCCCGATGCGCGTACAGCCGCCCGACTCCGATATGATTTCCGGTGAGGGTCGGCTGCTCGTCGGGGGGCAGCGGCGCCTTCGTTGGCAGGAGGGTCAGCGTCCCCGACACCGGCGTGAAGGAGACCGGCTTCGCCTCGCTGTCAGCCAGCACGACATCCGTCAGTTCCAGCTGATACACCGCGCCGGGCGGGGCGCTGGCGGGCACGTTGAGCGTCACGGTGTAGAAGACGCCCGGTCCTCCGAACACCTTCTGGCGCACGAAGGCGGCGTTCACCTCGCCGGGGTTGCGGGTATTGGCCGCGACCATCGCGCCTTTGGTGAGGGGAGAGAGTTGGGCCGCATCCTCCTCGCCACCCACCGGCTCCAGCGCCGTCGGGCCTTCAGGAACTTCCTCCTCGTCGTCCGAGGCGGTCAAATTGTCGGCAGGGGAAGGGGCGGAAGGAGTCTTCGCTGTTTTTGTAGTCGGTGGAAACGGGCCGCGAGGTGTTGCCGATGCCGTTTTACGCGTGCCTGTCCGGCGACCTAACACTGGCGCCGGAGATGATTTCGCGGGAGCGGCGGAACGCGGCGATTCCCGGCGCGGGGGGCGAGCGGGGCGGCGCCGGGCGGGTGGGCGCTTCAGAGGCGAAGGTCGGCGCTTCACATAAGCAGGCGGGCGGGCAGGTGGCGGTGGGAGGGGAGCGGCGCGTTCGGCGGGCGCATACGGGGGCGGAAGCGGCTTCGGGAGGGAGGGGTCCACCTGCACGAGTCGCAGGCTCTCCACATCCGGCTCGGTGACCGGGGCCTGGCGCGCGCCGATGGCGGCCAAAACGCCGAGATGCAGTAAAATGGAGAGGAGGAGCGCGCCGCGCATGAGGGGCGAGGCGATGAAGGCTTTCACGAGTGTCGGGAACTCCTCATCATTAGCGGCGGTAGCGGCTCAGGCGACAATGTGGAAGGGCGCGCCGCGTTCACT
>JBBRGS010000313.1:0-3561 GCA_038240635.1 Armatimonadota bacterium | reverse complement strand
CCGCCGCCTGGATTTTCTCGATGGCGGATCGGCTGAAGGCGTGAGCGCGAACGGTTAAGGCGTGAGCCAGGTCGCCGTCGCCGAGGATTTTGACCGGGTCTTCCGGGTTGCGGACGATGCGCCGCTGCAGGAGGAGGTCCGGCGTGACGGGGGTCTCGGCGTCAAAGGCGGCGAGCTGGTTCAGGTTGACGATGGCGTAGTTGATGCGGATTTTGGCGTTGGCGGTGCGGCCATGGCCCACGCCGCGCTTCATGGGGAGGCGACGTTGGATCGGCGTCTGTCCGCCTTCAAAGCCGACGCGCACCGTGTTGCGATGATGCTGGCCCTTGGAGCCGCGCGTGGCGGTGCGGCCCTTGCCGCTGCCGATGCCGCGCCCCTTCCGAAATTTCTTCGGACGGCTGCCGGGATCGGGCTTCAGATCGTTCAGTCTCATTCTGTTGTCTCCGTCTCATGGGTCCCGGTGTCCCCGGCGGGAGTCGCGTCCACAGACGGGGTTTCGTCCACGGGAGCGTTCTCTTCGACCGGTTCCATTACCACGAGGTGCTTCACCTTGTGGACCATGCCGCGAATGCTGTCGTTGTCAGGGAAGACGCGGCTCTGGTTGACCTTGGTGAACCCGAAGGCCGCCACAGTCCGCCGCGCGCGCCATTGTTGGCCAACGACGCTCTTCTTCAGGGTGACGCGAAGTTGTGCCATCAGGCGCCCCCTCCTTCGCTGAACGGCTTGAACGCCAGGTCGGAGAGCTCCTTGCCGCGACTGCTCGCCACCTGCTCCGGCAGTCGCATCTCGCTGAGGCCCTTCATCGTCGCCCAGGCGGTGTTGATCGGGTTGTTGCTCCCCAGCGACTTGCTGAGGACATCCCGCACCCCCGCCGCTTCAAGGATGTAGCGCACGCTGCCCCCGGCGACGACCCCTGTGCCCGGAGACGCCGGACGCAGGATGACTTTGGAGGCGCCGAAGTCCACCGTGAGGGGATGAGGCAGGGTGCCGCCGCTCAGGTTGACTTTGATGATGCTGCGTCGCGCGGCTTCGACGGCCTTGCGAATGGCGTCGGGGATGGCGCGGGCTTTGCCGAGGCCGACGCCCACATGGCCTTCGCCGTCGCCCACGACCACAAGGGCGCTCCAGCTGAGGGTGCGGCCTCCCTTATGGGTCTTCTGGCACTTGTTGGTGGCGATGATTCGCTCCGTCAGGTCCAGGTTGTTCGCATCGATTTGAGTTGGCATACCTAAAACTCCAGCCCTTTCGCCTCGCCGTCCGCTGCGTCGGGGCGGCAGTTCCGGGCGGCGTCGGCCAGCGCTTTGACGCGCCCGTGGTATTTGAAGCCGCCTCGGTCGAAGACGACCTTGCTGATGCCTTTGTCGAGCGCGCGTTGAGCGATGAGGCGCCCCACCATAACGCTGGCGTCCACGTTTTGGTGGCTCTTGCCTTCGAGCTGAGGCTTCAATTCGGGATCGAGGGTGGAAGCGGCGACCAGGGTGCGGCCCTGTGTGTCGTCTATGACCTGCGCGTAGACGTGTTTGAGGCTGCGGAAGACGGCGAGCCGGGGACGATTCGGGGTGCCGGATACTTTCTTCCGCACGCGCAGGTGACGGATTTTGCGTTGGTTGACGGGATTTTCGCGCATTACTTCTTGCCTCCCTTGGCGCCGGCTTTCGCGCTCTTACCCGCCTTGCGACGAATGACTTCGCCTTTGTACCGGATGCCTTTGCCTTTGTACGGTTCCGGCTTCCGCACGCTGCGGATTTCGGCGGCGGTTTGCCCGACCAGTTCCTTATCGATGCCGCGCACGGTGATCACCGGGGTGCGGGTATTGGTGTCCTGGCCCACTTCAAACTCGATGCCGGGGCGGGGGATGATGTCCACCGGGTGCGAGAAGCCGACATTGAGTTGGAGGTTGGCGCCCTGCTTGGTGGCGCGGTACCCCACGCCGCTGATCTCCAGCGCCTTCTGGTAGCCTTCCGTCACGCCCTGCACCATGTTGCTGACGAGGGAGCGCGTGAGGCCGTGCATGGCGCGTTCCGTTTTGTTGTCCCCTCGGCGCTCCACCAGGAGCGTGCCGTTGTCCCGGCGGATTTCCACTTCCGGACGCAGGGACCGCGTAAGAGTCCCCTTAGGCCCCTTCACCGTGATCTGGCCGTCGTCCAAAGTGATGTCCACACCGGCGGGGACGGGGATCGGTTGCCGTCCTATACGAGACATCCATTACTCCTTGCGCGTGTTGGGCGCGAATCGTTCATGGGCGCCCCTGGTCGGGGAGGCGGGCTGACCGGCGAACCGGGGCCGTCCTCGCCCACGCTGCGGAGGGGCTGATGCGAAAGATTACCAGACGTAGCAGATGACTTCGCCGCCCAGGTTGCTTTTGCGCGCCTGTCGGTCGGTCATCACGCCCTGCGGGGTTGTGAGGATGGCGATGCCGAGGCCGCCCATGACCTTGGGCAGCGCGCCGGAGGAGGTGTAGACCCGGCGGCCCGGCTTGCTCACGCGCTTCAGATCGGTGAGGACCTTTTCACGTCGAGGGCCATACTTCAGATGGATTTTGATTTTGGGTCGCAGGGCGCCTTCGCCGACGACTTCGTAGCGGCGGAGGTACCCTTCGGAGTGAAGAACCCGGACGATCTCGCCTTTGATGCGCGAGTGATCGAGTTCCAGCGTGTCATGGTTCGCCGCGTTTGCGTTCCGAATACGGGTGAGCAGATCGGCGATGGGGTCGGACATGGACATGGTTCGTTACCTCCCAGCGCGGAGCTACCAGCTCGATTTGGTGACGCCCGGCATCAGGCCCCAGTGGGCCATTTCCCGGAAGCAGATGCGGCAGATGCCGAACTTGCGGATGTAGCCGCGCGGGCGACCGCAGACACGGCAACGGTTGTATTTGCGAACCTTGAACCGTGGCTCGCGCTTGGCCTTCTCGATGAGGGCTTTCTTGGCCATGGGCTGCTGATCTCCAGAGAGACCGCTGCCGCCTTCGCGCCAGGACGCGCGCCGTGAGGGCGAGAGATCGGGCGGGAAACGGAGCGGTTCCGCTATTCAACGCACGGATGCCCTCGGACGGAACACGGGAGGGCGCCTGCAAGGGGGCAGGCCAGCGCCGTGGGGTCTCCGAGGGCGAACGGGTGAAGGCGGGTTGTGGAAGGATGTCGCCGAATGAAGCCAGAGGGCGGCGGGGACATCCCCAAAGGGCGGCAGAGACGCCAAAACCAAGTGTAACACACTTGAAGGGCGATGGGAAGCGTTTTTGGGAAGTTTGGATGTTCATGGCATGGAGGCTCAGAAGGCCGGGCGGTTCAAACCGCTGCAACAACCGCGCAAAGTCGGCCTTCGCCGACTCCCGCCTATGCCAACTGATTCCCTCCACGAGCGACCCCCTAACCCGCGCAGGCGGGTTTCGTGTAGGTGTTGCAGCGGTTTCAACCGCCCGTCTCGACCGACAGAACGGAGCGGCTTCCCGCTCCATCACTCGGTGAAACCGCTCTCAATGAAGGGGTCCCGATGTCGTTAAACTCCTGGACCGGCAGGGAGCGGAATGCCGCCTCCCGAATGATTCCTCGCTTCCCGACG
>JBBRGS010000312.1:0-3589 GCA_038240635.1 Armatimonadota bacterium | reverse complement strand
TGGGGGTCAACACCCGGGTCGAACTCGCCGAAGTCGGCGAGAAGATGCGCCGGCACATCTGCCATGACCTGATGCTCTCCGGTGTCACGATTATGGATCCCGCGACGACATATATCGATGCCCAGGTCCGTATCGGCGCCGATACGACGCTGCTGCCGCAGACCTACCTCTACGGCGAGACCATCATCGGCGAGGACTGCGTCCTGGGCCCCGACGCCCATATCACCGACTCCCACATCGGCGATGGCGTCATCGCGAAATCCTGCTATATCGAACAATCGGAGGTCGGCGACGGCTGCAAGATCGGGCCGTTCGCGAACGTTCGACCCAACAGCCGGCTCGGAAAGAAAGTCAAGCTGGGCGACTTCGTCGAGACCAAGAACGCGGTTCTCGGCGACGGTGTCTCCGCGGGGCATCTGTCCTACCTGGGCGATGCCGATGTCGGGGAGCGCACCAATATCGGCGCGGGCACGATCACCTGCAACTACGACGGCAAACTCAAGCATCCCACGGTCATCGGCAGGGGCGTCTTCATCGGCTCCCACGCGACGCTGGTGGCCCCCGTCACCGTAGGCGACGGCGCTTACACCGCCGCCGGGTCCGTCATCACCGCCGATGTGCCGCCCGACGCCCTCGCCGTGGGGCGCGCCCGCCAGCTGGTGAAGACCGGCTGGGCCGCCCGCCGCCGCCAAGCCCTCGCGGAGGCGGAGAACGCTCTGGCGCCTCCGTCCCTTCGGGCGGCGGAGCAGGCTTCAATGGCTTCGGCTCCCCCCCCCACGCATCCCGAATAAACCCCTCGCCCCTGCCCGGCGCCTGGCCTGATGATCCCCGGAGGACCTCCCCCGATGCCGCCCCTCAAACTGATCTCCGGCAGCGCGAACCCCGAACTCTCCGAGGAGATCGCCCGCTGCCTCGGCGCCGAACTGAGCGCGGTCGTCGTGAAGCGGTACGCTGATGGCGAAGTCTTCGTCAAGATTGACGAGAGCATTCGCGGCGCCGATGTCTTCGTCATTCAGCCGACCTGCGCGCCGGTGAACGACCACCTGATGGAACTGCTCATCATCCTGGACGCCCTCAAGCGCGCCTCCGCCATCCGCACCTCGGTCGTCGTGCCCTACTACGGCTACTGTCGCCAGGACAAGAAACTCAAGCCGCGCGAACCCGTCAGCGCCAAACTCGTCGCGGACCTGCTCCAGGTCGCCGGGGCCAATCGCGTCCTCTCGATGGACCTGCACGCCGAGCAGATTCAGGGCTTCTTCGACATCCCGGTGGACCATCTCCTCGCGGGGCCGTATATGGCGGACTATTTCACCCGCGAGGGACTGGTGGATAGAGACACGCTCGTCGTCTCGCCGGACGTGGGCGGTGTCACCCGCGCGCGCCGGTTCGCGGAGTCGCTGCACGCGCCCCTCGCCATCATTGCCAAGCGCCGCCCGGAGCCGAACCGCTGCGAAGTGATGGAGATCATCGGCGACGTGGCGGACAAGCGCATCATCATCATTGACGACATGATAGACACCGGCGGCTCAGTCGTCTCCGGCGCGGTGGCGCTGCTGGAGCGCGGAGCCAGAGAGGTGTGGGCCTGCTGCACGCACCCCATCCTGTCGCTCGACGCGGCGGAGCGCATCCAGAACTCGCCGCTTCAGGGCCTCGTCTGCACCAATACGGTCGGCATCCCGCCGGAGAAGCGCATCCCGAAGATGCATCTCATCTCCGTCGCCCCGCTGCTCGCCGACGCCATCGCCCGCATCCACGAGGACCGCTCGGTGAGCGCCCTCTTTGAAGAGTACGCCTGACCTTGGCCGCTTTCTTCCGCAAAACTGTCCCGGCGCGCCTTCCGGTGACGCGCGTGGTGGTGGGGCTGGGCAACCCCGGCGCGGAGTACCGGAACACGCGCCATAACGTCGGCTTCATGGTCATGGAGCGCCTCGCCGACACGCTGAAGGTCGGCATCGCCACCTCGAAGTTCCACTCCCTCATCGGGCAGGGGACCCTGGAAGGGCACGGCGTCCTCCTCGTGAAGCCGCTCACTTACATGAATCTGAGTGGGCAGGCCGTCCGCGACGCGCTGCGGTTCCACTCTCTCGCTCCCGCCGATCTTCTCGTTATCGCGGACGACGTGAACCTTCCCCTGGGCCGCCTGCGCCTCCGCCCGGACGGCTCGGCGGGAGGCCACAACGGCCTGAAGTCCATCATCGCGGACCTCGGCGCTGAAGCGTTCCCGCGCCTCCGAATCGGCGTCGGCGCCCCCAATGGCGCCCCGTTGCGCGACTACGTGCTGGGCAAATGGGAGCGCGACGAACTCCCCATCGTCCACGAACAGGTGGACCGGGCGGCGGAAGCGGTGGCGTGCGCCCTCACCGAAGGCGTCGAAGCCGCCATGAATCGCTATAACGTAAAGATGTAGCGGCTCGCGCTCACATGTGGGCGTCACGCCGCTCTCGGATTTGGAAGGAGCCCTCGCCATGAAATGTAAAGCCGCCATCTTTGTGGAAGAGAAGAAGCCCCTCATCCTCGACGAAATCGAAGTGGACGACCCCCGCGACGGCGAAGTGTTGGTGAAACTGGTGGCGTCGGGCATCTGCCACACCGACCTGCACGAGATGAGCGGCAAGGCGAACCAGCCGCTGATGCCCGCCATCCTCGGCCACGAGGGCGGCGGCGTGGTGGCGAAGGTCGGCCCCGGCGTGACCGGCCTGAAGGAGGGCGACCACGTGGTGCCGCTCTACATCTCCGAGTGCGGCCACTGCCCGCAGTGCCTCTCGCCCGACACCAACCTGTGCAGCGCCCTCGACGAGACGCAGGATGTCGGCATGATGCCCGACGGCACGACCCGGCTCCACTGGCGCGGGAAGGACCTGCATCACTTCATGGGCGTCTCCACCTTCGCGGAGTACACTGTTGTGCCGGAGATCGCCCTCGCCAAATTGCGGCCTGACGCCCCGCTGGAGCGAGTCTGCCTGCTGGCGTGCGGCGTCACGACGGGGATCGGCGCGGCGCTGTACACCGCCCAGGTGAAGCCCAGCTCCACGACCGCCGTCTTCGGGTGCGGCCCCATCGGCCTGAACGCCATTCAGGGGTGCCGACTCGCCGGAGCGGAAACCATAATCGCCCTCGACTTCCACGATTACCGGCTGGAGAAAGCGCGGGAGTTCGGGGCAACGCACACCATCAACGCCCGCGACGGCGGCGGCGTGAAGGCCGTGAAAGCGATGACGAACGGCGGAGCGGACTACACCTTCGAGGCCACCGGCAACGTGAACGCCATGCGCGAGGCGCTGGAAGCGTGCCACTACGGCGGCGGAACCTGCTGCCTCATCGGCGTCGCGCCCGCGGGTCAGGAACTCTGTTTCGTGCCGCGCCTGCTCATCGCGGGCCGACGCCTCATCGGGACGGCCTTCGGCGGCGTGAAGGGGCGCACCCAGCTGCCCGAACTGACCGACTGGTATATGGATGGCAAAATCAAAATAGACGAGCTGGTGACGAAGGAAATCCCCCTGGATCAGATCAACTGGGCCTTCGAGGAGATGGCGAAGGACGCCGCCTACCGCTTCGTGATCCGGTACTGAGGTCTTTAGAATCGACCGCC
>JBBRGS010000311.1:0-3609 GCA_038240635.1 Armatimonadota bacterium | reverse complement strand
GTGCCGCCCGCCCAGTCCACATAAGTGGCGGCCTGGATGGGGGCTTTCGAGTCGTAAGTCCCGATGTTGATCCCGGTTCCGGAGTTGAACACGTAGAGCTTGCCGTCCTGCGACGCCGAGGTGATGAGGCGGGTGATGGCGTTGTCCTTGTCCCGCAGCGCCGGGGAGATGAACGGCGGCGAGGCGACGGGACCGCCGGTCGTCATGTCTTTCTTCGGCTGAAGGGCGCCATCCAGTTGGAAGACCTTGTTACCGGCTCCCACCCAGACTTCCAGCGCGTTGGCGGCGGCGGGACCGACAGCGGGGTCGGCGCTGATGGGCGCTCCCGCATTGAACTCCGCGACCTGTGCGCCGTCGGTGTCATTGAGTTTGACGAGAAACCCTTCGGCGGTGCCGACGTAGACGGAGGTGGAGGTGGCATCGGATCCCACGCTGGGAGATGTGGTAGGGATGCGTCCGCCGGTCAGTGTCGTTGTCCAGACGATGGAGCCATCGGTCGCCTTCACTTTGGCCACGCTCCCCGTGGAGGAAGCGACGTAGAGGAAGGCGGTGGCGTCATCCATGGCGCGGAAGGTGGGACGACGGATGAGCGGGCCGATCCCGAGCTGGACCATGTGCGTGGCGCCAAATCCGGGGGTTCCATCTGTGGCCATGTGAGCGTGAAGTTGGCCGTTCATATAGCCGAAGTAAGCGATCTCCTTGCCGCCCACCGTTCCAATGGTCGGGGCGCTTTTCGAGGCTGCACCGATGTCTACCACCCATTTGCCGGCGATGAGGATGGCCGTGCTGTTGGGCGCGACCCCGATGCCTCCCACGGAGTTGTTGTCCGCGCTGACCGCTTTGGCGTCGGTGATGGTGAGGAGCGAGCTCTGATACGGGAGGATCGCCGCGCCGCCGCTCACCTGGAACTGAGCGATTTCGCCGGAGGCCAGTTGCTTGGTGGAGACGACCGCGAGGCGAATCTTACCGCCACCGATATCCTCCGCCGTTACCGTACTGCCAGGGGCGCCGGGACCCGCCGCGCCGCTTCCCGCCACCAGAGACGCCAGCGCCGGGTTGGACAGGGTGAAGGTGAGGTCGAGGCCGCCCACGCTGTCCGCATCATTAAGATAGACGTGCAGCGTCGTGGCTTCTCCGGGTTTCACGTTGGCGCTTCTCACGCTTACGGACGGCAGCGTGATCTTGCCCGCCACCAGCGCTCCCGCCGGAACAATCGTTGTATTATCGGGCGCCACGCCGGAGGTCTCCGGAGTCGTCGGTGTCCCAACGACATTCACGGCAATCATCTGGCCCAGAGGCGCATCCGCCGGGAGTTGGACCAGCGCGTTGAAGAGCAGTCCCGGACCCGTGCGGGCGGAGTTACTCACCAGCGCGGCGTCGAGTTGCAGGCCGTTGTTGGTGACTTCGCCGTGCGCCACATCCTGCGGGCTGGTGACAAACACGGAGCCAGCGGTGTCAATACCGGTGAATTTGGCGCCGCCCGCATCGAGAGTCAGGCGCACACGCACGGCCCCCAGGACCGTCGGGGAGGCCAGGGAGACGGGCACCCGAACGATCTGCCCGGGCGCGCCGGGAGCCGTTCCCACCGTCACATCCAGGGGATTCAGGGTAGTGACAGCGCCAGCGATCAAAGTTCCCGCCGGAATAACCGTCGCGTTGTCGGGAGTGACGCCGGAGGTTTCCGGGGTCGTGGGGGTTCCCACAATCGTAACGGGGAAGGAGGTTCCCGGCGCGGCGCCCGCGGGGAGGTCTGCGGTGAGGGTAAACAAGAGACCGGGACCGGTGTGCGACGCGTTGCTCACCAGAGCCACATCCACCTGGGCGCCATTATTGGATACATTCGCCTGAGAGACATCGGACGGCCCCGTCACAAGGATGGAGCCGGTCGCGTCAATTCCGGTAAACTTCAATCCTCCCGCCGGAGTGGTGAGACGGACTCGCGCTCCCCCCAGGACGGTGGAAGCAGTCAGGGAAACGGGAATTCTTACGCTGCCGCCAGCGAAGCCGTTCGCCGCGCCGACGGTCACATCCAGAGGCGGGAGCAGGGTGATTACCCCATTCACGGGGTCCCCAACTGTGATGAAATCGTTGGAGGTGGGGTCTACGGCCTGAACCGTCGCTTTATCAATGGTGATGGCGGCGGGGCTGGGCGCCGTGGGAGATGCTGATACCTTAAAGCTGAAGAGGGTCCCCGGACCCACGACCGGGCCGGAGGAGACGAGGACCACATCCACGGTTTGACCGGTGACATGGGTTTGGAACTGGTCCTGCGGCCCGTTAAAGAGCGTGCCCGGCTGACTTTCCAATGGATCGGAGACGGATAGACCTTCAGAGAGGGTCATTTTGAAACGGAGAGAACCAACGGTGGAGGCGTTTGCCAGCCTCACCGTGACCTGGCCTTGTGGGTTTGCCCCCCGGTAGAGGGAACCATCATCCACCTGCACAACAGGCGACGCGTTTAGGCTCGCCGCGCGGTTCATGGGGCTTAACGCCGCCAGCCCCAGAACCAACAATCCAATCAGTCTTCTCACTACGTCCACTCCCATCAGTTAAGGGGCAACCGGGCGACACACCCACGAAGCGCGGAGGAGCACCCCATTGGGAGGCGCTACCCTGCGCGTCGGTCGGTCAGGGGCGCCGCTCGGATAAAATCGGTTGGGTGGACCGAAGGGAGACCAGAAGCGTCTCTCTCCAGTCGGCGGAACACGCGCCGGGAGGCCTCCAGCGAGCTGCGCCGGAAGCCCTCCTCGCGGGGTGGGGGGCCAGGGAAGCGAACAGATGACAGCGCTCTCATCCAGCGCGGATCCATGTCGGAGGACACCAATCCGCGCCGGTTTATGCTTCAGGAGCGCCGTTCGCGTCTCTGGAGGCCGTTAGTGGGTGACGATGTATTGGAGGAGTTTGCGGACGTCCCGGAGGTCCATCACGCCGTTGGCGTCGAAGTCCGCGCGTTTAAGGTGTTCAGGATCGGTGTCCAGGCCGAAGAGGATGCGGATGGACGAGACGACGTCCGCGATGTTCACAACGCCGTCCGCATTCACATCCCCCTGGATGGGAGCGCAGCCGGTATCAATCCGCACAAATCCATTGCCCAGGGTGAGGGTCACGTCGTTCAGAGCGGCATCATTGATTTTGGGGTTGGAGAGACCGATGGAAGTCTGCGTATAAGTTTGACCAGCGTTGACGAAGAACGGCAGCGAGACCAGCGTCCCTCCAGTGGTGGTGTTTTCAGAACCAGTGATTGCCACGTTCACGGTCCCTGGCGCGGTGGAGTTGACGGCCAGCTGAGGGTTATTCAGCGCTGTCCCGGCGGAGACATCCCCGCCGCCCGCGAAGGTCGCGTAGGTCAGGACCGCCGGATCGTAGGTGACGGTGAACTGGGCTCCGGCAAACTTCGGCGCGTTCGGCGCGACCGTCACTTTCGCCAGGAAGCCGTTATTTTGGTGGAGAGGATCGGTCGAGTTCAGCGGGCTGAAGACATCCACCACATCGAGATCGCCGGATGCGTTGGCGCCGGAGGGGCAGGCGTTGCCCATCAGACTGCTGCCTGTCGCCGTCAGTGTTACATCGTTGAGGAGGGGGTCATTGGCTTCGGCGGCCAGCGTGAGC
>JBBRGS010000310.1:0-3615 GCA_038240635.1 Armatimonadota bacterium | reverse complement strand
TTCTGCCCCTGGCGCGCCGGGCGGGAAGTCACGCGGGCGACTCTGGAACCGGACGAACTCGCCGTCGCCTTCGACTCCGCCCATCGCGCCGGAGCGGTGAGCGGCCTGCGCCTCGACAGCGGCGTCGCTCGCTCCGGGCCGGACAGCATGGACCGTCTCCTCCACACGGCGACCCTCCTCCGAAACCGCTACGGCTTCGAGGGATACCTCCACCTGAAGGTCCTGCCCGGCGCCGAACGCGCTCAACTCCAGGCGGCGATGAGTCTGGCCGACCGGGTTTCGCTGAACCTGGAAGCCCCCACCGCCGAGCGGCTGGCGACGCTCACCTCCGAAAAATCGTTTGACGGCCTGCTGGAGCGTCTCGGCTGGCTGCGGGACCTTCAGGCGGAGTTTCCGCTCCAAAGCGGAGTCGCCACCCAGATGGTCTTCGGCGCGGGAGGCGAAACCGACCGCGAACTGCTGGCCATGGCGCAGCGCCTCTACGCTGAGCTGGGCGTGCGACGGGTTTACCTCTCGCCGTTTCGCCCGGTCCTGGCCACGCCGCTCGAAGGCGCCTCCCCGCCGTCCCCCCTGCGGCAGGCCCGCCTTGCGCAAGCCGAACTGCTGATCCGCCGCTACGGCATGGCGGGCGATAATCTCGCCTTCGGGCCGGACGATCACCTTGCCGCGTATGTGGACCCCAAAATGGCCTGGGCGCTCAGTCACCCCGAACGCTTTCCCGTGGAGGTCAACACCGCCACCTTTGAAGAACTGATCCGCGTGCCGGGAGTTGGCCCCCTCTCCGCCCGGCGCCTGCTCCACCGCCGTCGCGAGCGACTCGTCCGGGACCCCCGCGAAATCGCCCTTTGCGGCGCCATCTTCCGCCGCGCCGCGCCGTTCCTCACCCTGAACGGACACGCCACCGGCAACCTCGAACAATTCGTGCGGCAGGAACTTCGCCGCCTTCAGGACCGCCCCGCCGTCCAACTACCCCTCTGGGACGCGCCCTCCTGATCCACCCTCTTTTTCAACCCGCTCCACCCATCACTCCACGCTCCATCAGACCCACCGGGAGGAAATGTCATGGCCAAGCAACTCAGTCCTCGGCAACGCCGCATTATGGACTGCATCAGCGCCTTCATTGAGGAAAAAGGGTACCCGCCGACCGTCCGCGAAATCGGCGAGGCGGTGGGCCTGCGCTCCAGTTCCACCGTTCACGGCCACCTGAAGGCGCTGGAGCATTCGGGCCACATCCTCCGGGACGCCGCCCTCACCCGCGCTATCCGCGTGCCTGACGCCGATTCGGTCGTCATGCGGATGAAGAACCTCGTGACGCTGCCGCTGCTGGGCCGGGTCGCCGCCGGTTCCCCCATCTTCGCCGAGGAGAACGTGGAGGACCGCTACACCCTGCCGAGCGACTGGGTCTCCGGCGACAACTGCTTCATGCTCCGCATCCGGGGCGACAGCATGATGGACGACGGCATCCTGGACGGCGATCTGGTGATCGTGCGGCAGCAGCCCACCGCCGACAATGGCGAAACGGTGGTCGGCCTCATCGGCGACGAAGCCACCGTGAAGCGCTTCTACCGCGAATCGGGCCGCGTCCGCCTTCAGCCCGCCAACGCCTCGATGGACCCGATCTTCGTGGACGACGTGACCATCCTGGGCCGCGTGGTCGGAGTTGTGCGCCGCATGGCGTAGGTCGCCTCAATGCTGATCCTCTCCGCCCATTTTGTCCTGCCCATCGCTGGCCCCCCCCTGGAATGGGGAGCCGTCGGCGTGGAAGGCGACCGCATCGTCACCGTGGGTCTCGCGCGCCACCTCCTCCGCGACCATCCCAGCGCCGCGCACCTCGATCTCAGGAACGCCATTCTCCTCCCTGGTTTTGTGAACGCGCACGCGCATCTCGACTACTCGAAGATGCGCGCCGTCGTTCCCGGCCTCTCGCTGCCCAACTGGATCATCGAATTGACCCGCCGCAAGCAGGCGTGCAGCGAGGAGTACTTTCTCCGCTCCGTCCGACACGGCGCTGCCGAATGCCTTCACGCGGGCATCACCACCGTCGCCGACTGTTCCGATACTGCGCTCGCCGCCCAGGCCCTCCACGAGACCGGGCTGCGCGGCATCGCTTACCCCGAAGTCTTCGGTATTGACGAACGCGATCCCCTCGAAACCTCACTCGCTCGCCTCGCCGAGAAGGAGGAGCGGCAGCGCCCGTGGCTCTCCGACCGCGTGAGGCCCGGAATCAGTCCCCACGCGCCTTACTCCGTGCGGGCCGCCCTCTTTGAAAGCCTGAACACCCGCGCATTGGACGAGGGGTTGCCCCTGATGATCCATCTCGCTGAGGCGCGGGAAGAGGTGCGGATGCTGCTCGGCGAAAATCAGTGGAAGTCTCCCATCCGCGAGGGGATGGTCCGCTACACGCCACCGATGGCCCGTCCCGTCCCCTATCTGGACGGCCTGGGCCTCCTGCGGCCCGGCGTTACCTTCATCCATTGCGTGCAAGTCACTCATGCGGAAGTAACGCGGCTGGCGGAGTCCGGCGCCGGGATCGTCACGTGCCCCCGCAGCAACGCTTTCCTCGGCGTCGGCATCGCCCCTGTGCGCGCCATGCTCGACGCCAGGATGCGGCTGGGCCTCGGCACTGATGGCGCGTGCAGTTCCGGCCCGCTCTCCATGTTTGAGGAGATGCGCGCGGGCTGGTTCATTCACCGCTCCGTCGGCGCGACGGTGACGACCCGCGAACTGGTGGAGATGGCGACCCTCGGCGGGGCGCGGGCGCTTCACCGCGAGGACGAATTCGGGTCGCTGGAACCGGGCAAACTCGCCGACCTGTGCGCCGTCTCCCTCAGCGACGGCGTGATGAGCGGCTGCGACGACCCGTTTGACGCGCTGGTGATGTGTGGCTCCGCCGAAACCGTCCTCTTCACCATGATCGGCGGCAAAGCGTTGTGGGACCCGCATGGGTTGTTCACGGGTCCCTGCGCGGCCTATTCTCCTCAGTCCTCTCAGCCCCCCTGAGTCCCCTGGCGGTTAGCGCATCTCCTGCCCGCCGGTGACGTTGAGCGCCTGGCCGGTCATATACGACGCCTCATCGCTGACGAGGAAGACCAGCGCGTTCCCGATGTCTTCCACTGTGCATTCGCGGCCCAGCGGCACCTTCTGGTTGTAATAGTCGCGCACCTGATCCACCGGAATGCCGAGCTTTTTGGCGTACGGCTCGAACAATTGCTTCTGCCACATCGGCGTGGAAAAGACGTTGCCGGGGCAGAGCGCGTTGACGCGGACGCCATACTCCGCGAGGTCCAGCGCCATGCTTTGCGTGAGGCCGATAATGCCGAACTTGGTGGCGCAGTACGCCGCGAGCCACTTGCCGCCCTGCTTGCCGGACTTGCTGCTGATGCTGACGATGGAGCCGCGCTTTTGCTCCATCATCACCCGCGCGGCGGCCTGGCTGCACAGAAACGTCCCGCGCAGGTTGACGGCCACCACGGCGTCCCATTCGGCTTCGGTGAGGTCGGTGAACGCTTTGGGGCAGATGAGACCGGCGTTGTTCACGAGGATGTCGAGGCGGCCCCAGCGCGACACGGCCTCAGAGACCGCCGCGTTCACCGAATCGGCCTTCGTCACGTCGGT
>JBBRGS010000309.1:0-3655 GCA_038240635.1 Armatimonadota bacterium | reverse complement strand
GGCTGGCTCCCTATGGCGACCGGGCGGCCCTGCGCCTCCATGACCTGTATGAACCGGACGCGACGGGCCTGCCGGACGCGGCGTTTGACGTGGCCCTCAATGTGCAGGCGCTCCACAACATGCGGTCGGACGCCCATCGCGCCGTGATCCGCCGGGTCCCCGATTGGCTTCGGCCTGATGGGCGCTTCTTCATGCTGGAGCGCGTGGAGTTGGCCGATCCCGCGCTGTTTCCTTATTACCGCGCCCTGTGGACACGTCATCCCGGCGAGGCGGGGACCATGGCCCCGGTCACCTATGAGGCGTACCTCGATCAGCTGCGCGCGAACGGCGACACGCCCCTCACGCTCGATGACACCCTCGCCGTGTTACGGGAAACGGGGATGCGCGCCGCCTGTCTGCACCTCGACGGCAATCGCGCCCTCCTTGTGGGAATCACCCCATCTGACTAAGGGGTATTAGTAGGTCCCCTGGGACGCGGGGAAGAGGAGACAGCGTTGGTCACGGGGTGTGTACCCCCAGAGGGATGCGCTCAGTCGAAGACTTCCGGTTTTCAGCGACCCTCTACGCCTTCTCTCTGCGGCTTATGTTGATCTCTTCCTACTCCACTGTCACGCTTTTGGCGAGGTTGCGCCGCTGATCAATCTCACGGCCCAGGTCACGGGCGATGTAGCAGGCGAGCAGTTGAAAAGGAATAACGCTGACGACCGGCATGAGCAGCTCGTGGACCCTGGGCAGGCAGACGGAAGTAAGGGTCAATCTAGCTGCCGCCAAGGTCACTTACGCGTTTCATGCACCACATTTAGTTTTCAGACTGTAAGGCAACGCTGAATATAGTGTTTCAGATGCCTGAGTAGTTACAGTTATTATAACTACTCAGGCATGAGCCGTAAGGAAGCAAGGAGAAACGAGGCGTGGGAGAGAACACCCTGAGTGTTGCTGTGAACGTTGCTGCGCTTTGATCGTTGAGACTGGTATCTGATGCCCACTCCCCTCCCCTTCAGCCGAGAAGAGTTTCTGGCCCTTTACGCTCAGGGTCCGGACGCCGTTTTGGGTCTGATTGAGCGGAGGGGGTCGCTTCAGCAGACCGCCTTTCAGGGATTGGAACTGCGGGTCCGGGATCTCTGAGGATCGTCTCTCCAAAGACAGCCACAACTCCGGGAAGGCGCCCTCCTCGGACGGATTGGCGCGGCAGCCGAAGAGCCTGCGAGAGAAGAGCGGGAAGAAAGCGGGTGGCCGCCCGCGAAGCCGGGAAAGCGGTGCGGGAAGCGTAGACGCTCCGGCCCTTCGAGGAGCGACCTGAGGCGCTGCTTCACCAGGGAGAGCGGGCGAACCCTCCTCCGGTTCCGGCGGAGAGAGCCACCGGCGAGGAAGACGGAAACAGACTCCTGCCCGGAACCTCCTGGACCGGTTGCGTCGTTATCGGGAGGAGACCCTCGCCTTTCTGCACGACTTCGCCCTCCCGTTCGACAACAACCCGGCCGAGCGGGACCTCCACATGAGGAAGGTGCGGCAGAAGGTGTCAGGAGGCTTCCGATCTCAGGCGGGAGCCGAAGCGTTGTGCCGGATTCGCGGTGAGCTCGCCTCCGCCCGAAAGCAGGGGCATAACGTCCTCTTCGCGCTCCAGCAAGCTTTCCTGGCGCAACCGCTCAACCTGGCACCAACGCCTGAGTAGTTACGAGGAGTTCATCTTTCATTGGGGCAGGAGGAGATAGACGGGGCCACTCCCCCATCCGTGAGGGAGCGGCTCCGTGCGGTTTCACCAGGCTCTCACGCCAGGGCATTGAGTTATTCCACATCCCGGCGATGCGCCGCGTCGTTTCCCGCGATGTTTCCCCGCCTCACTTCACGGCGTGGATGAAGGCGCTCATCACGCGGCCCTCCAGCGCGGTCTTCTCCTCGGCGGTGAGGGCGGCCACGGCGGCGGGAGTCAGCACGGTGGCGGCCAGGTCGTCGTACGTGTAGCGGCGGGTCGGCTCAATCGTCGCCTCGGCGAACCCCGCCTCCCGCAGCAGCCGCAGGTACTCCGCTTTCTCCAGCGCGCCCGCCACGCAGCCTGCGTACGCCTCCATATCCCGGCGCAGGGCTTCGGGCAGCGCGGCCTCCACCACGATGTCGGACACGGCGAAGCGCCCACCCGGCTTCAACACGCGATGCGCCTCCCGCAGCACGCTCGGCTTGTCGTCGGAGAGGTTGATGACGCAGTTGGAGATGAGCACGTCCACGCTCGCGTCGGGCAGCGGGATCGCCTCGATGTGCCCCTTCAGGAACCGGACATTCTCTGCGCCCACTTCCACTCGGTTCCGCTCCGCCAGTTCCAGCATCTCATCGGTCATGTCGAGGCCGTAGGCGAATCCATGGGGGCCGACCCGCCGCGCCGACAGCAGCACGTCAATGCCGCCGCCGCTGCCCAGGTCGAGGACGACCTCGCCTTCGCGGAGGTCCGCCAGCGCGGTCGGGTTGCCACAGCCGAGGGAAGCGAGGAGGGCGGCTTCGGGGATGTCGGCGGCCTGCGCGGAGTCGTAGAGGCCGGTGGAAATGGCGTCCTTCGCATCGCTGGGGCAACACTCCTCGCCGGAGGCATGGCCGTGTCCCTCGCCGTGGCAACACTCCTCGCCGGAAGCGTGTCGTCCCTGCACTTCTCTGTGGCGGCATGACTCGCCGGACGAGGTGGAGGCGCCCGCCTTCCCGGTCCCGACGTTGCCTCCGCCACAGCAGGCCGCTCCCTTCCCTTCCAGGACCAGCAGAGCGGCCCGGCCATACTTTTGGCGGACCCGTTCGCGCACATCGTCACGTTCGTTCAAAGGCGTATCAGGCATTGAAGTCTCCAGGAGAGTGAGGAGGAGCAGAGCCAGGCGAGTCGGTCGGCTGCGACAGGTGATCGGCCAGGAGCCGCAGGGCGTCGGGATCCACGGCGCACACGCGGTGCCGCCCGCGCCGCTCCATCCGAATCAGCCCCGCGATCCGCAGCTCTTTCAGGTGGAACGACATCCGGGAGGTCACTTTCGGCCCACCGGTGACGTGACAGCAGACTTCGCCGACAGTGGCGCAGCGTCGGGAGCGGCAGGCCATGCGCCTCGCGGGAGCGGGAGAGTCGTCCTCAAAGGGGGATTCCGGCGAAGCGGTCCCTTCAGTCCAGGCGTTCAGTCGGCGCACGGCTCCAGCTTCGTCCACAGCGACGGGTTCGGCGCAGGCGCGAAGGAAATCGAAGATACGCAGCCGGGTGGGGTCGCCCAGGGCGCGAAACATGGCGGCGAGTCGCTCCCGCCGGGCAGTGTCCGCGCCCGGTTCGGGGTCATCGTTCCTGCTGCTCTCAAACAGTTCCATAGTCATAGAACTATTGTAGTGATTTCAGGCGGAAAGCGCCAACTCCTCTTTGGATGCGCCTCAGGGCGCGATTCAGGGTCAGGGTCAACCACCTACACGGAGGACGCGGAGCGCCACGGAGGGCCACGGAGAAACCCATGAGAGGGACGCAGGGGACTGAAGGCACGCAGGGGAGCGCCCGTCTCCTCACTGAAAGCGCATGGGGCCACGGAAGACGTTCACGTCGGAGAGAGTCGGTTGGCCATGAGGGTCGTCCGCGCAGGGGGACGCTTAGCCAAAGGCATCGAGCGAAAGGCTTCAGCCTGTGGCGGACTCATCGGGGTCGATCATG
>JBBRGS010000308.1:0-3659 GCA_038240635.1 Armatimonadota bacterium | reverse complement strand
AGGAGGGTTTCCCCCGGCTGAAGGCGCAGCTTATCGAGAGTGTGGCGGATTTTGGCTCGTTGCGCCGCTTCAAGCGAGTCGTCGGCGTTGCGAAAATACGCGCACGAGTAGCTCATGGTCGGGTCGAGCCAGAGCCGGTAGAAGGCGTTGCCGAGGTCATAATGGTGGCTCACGTCGCGGCGGTGACGGCGGAAGGCGGCCCCACTGGACCGCAACGCCGCCCTCAGCCCCGCCGGAATCCCCGCAAGCCGCTGCGTCCAGGACGGTTCGGGGTCGCTGAGGCCCAGCAGCGTGAGGAACTCCTCCATGCGGCCTTCGATTTCCAGGTCGCCGCGCGTGACCGCCTCGCCGACGGTCATCTCCGGGTCGAGGAGCAGCCCAGGGACGATGCCAGCGCGGTTCAACTTCAGTCGAACGTGGGGTAATCCCTCGCCGAAGCGCGTGGAGGAGCCGTCCCAGAGGACCAGGATGAGGGAGCCGCCGGAGAGGTTTCGGAAGGCGCGGTTCAGGAGGCGCCGATACGGGTGCATGAGTGGTCTCACTGGCGTCGGGATGCGAGCGGCCGGTAATAATTCAAAGCGCACGGACAACGGGAGCGAAGGACCCTGATGAACCCGCCGGAGTACTGAGGGAGGCCGGCCTGTGGATCGTTCGTTTCCATTTTGGCCTCCCGAACGGGTTCAGCGCACCGTCGCGGACGGGGGTTCCCCGCTCGGCTTTGTTGGCCTTCGGGCGTGTGTCACAATCACAGGAGGCCGAACCGCCCGCTCCCTCAGGACTTTCTCTATGCAGGACGGTCCTCTGTGCTGGACTGTCTACTGAGGCGGGAGGCTTCCGGCCCGGAAGACCGCTTCTGATCCCATCTGATCCCTTCTGCTCCCTTTGCGCCAATTCCCTTGTTACGCCGCGCCCCAGGCGCCCGGAGGCAACCCCCTTGAGACGACCGATTATCGCCGGCAACTGGAAGATGAACAACACCGCGTCACAGGGCGTGGAACTGGTGAACGCGCTGAAGCCATTGGTGGAAGGCTCCGCCGCCGAGGTGGTGGTCTGTCCCCCGTTTACCGCCCTGGGCGTGGTGGCCGACGCGCTGCAAGGCTCCGAAATCGCCCTGGGCGCGCAAAACTTCTTTTGGCAGAAGAGCGGCGCCTACACCAGCCAAATCTCCGCGCCGATGCTCCTCGATGTCGGGTGCCAATACGTCATCCTCGGCCACTCGGAGACACGCGGGCGCTTCGGCGTGAAGGAAGCCTGGATGAACGAGGAGATCAACAAGGTCTTCGGGGAGACCGACGCGAGCGTCAACCTCAAGGCGAAGACCGCGTTCGATTATGGCCTCATCCCCATCGTCTGCTGCGGCGAACTGCTCGCCGAGCGCCAGGCCGACGCCACCGACGCCATCATCACCCGGCAGATCGAACAGGGGCTGGACGGCTTCTCCGCCGAGCAGGCGCGCACGGTCGTCATCGCGTACGAACCCGTGTGGGCCATCGGCACCGGAGAGGTCTGCGCCTCCGAGGAAGCCGACCGGGTCTGCGGCCTCATTCGTGAAACCGTGAGCGGAATGTTCGGCGAGGAAGTCGCCGAGGCGACGCGAATCCAGTATGGCGGCAGCGTGAAGGCCGACAACGCCGTGGAACTGCTGGGCAAGCCGAACATTGACGGCGCGCTGGTGGGCGGCGCGGCCCTCAAAGCCGCCGACTTCGCCGCAATTGTGAAGGCCGCCGGGGGCTAACTCCTCCGCCGGGAGGTCGGCCTCTCCACTCGCGCCCCATTCAGGAGACTTAAGCCGTGGCCGAAGCCGCGTCGTACGCCGTGGGTATGGACATCGGGGGGACACAGATCAAGGTGGTCGCCGTGACCCCCAACGGCGATCTCCTCGACCGGGAGACCTTCCCTACCGACGAGCGCTCCGACGACTGGCTCGCTCACGTCCGCGCGGCCCTCTCCGGCCTTACCGAGCGGCGCGGGTCTCCCCCGATGGCGGTGGGGCTGGCGGCGCCCGGCCTCGCGCGGCCCGATGGGCGCTCCATCCTCTGGATGCAGGGCCGCATGGACGTGGTGCAGGGCCTCGACTGGACCGAAGCGCTGGGCGGAGGCCGCTTCATCCCCATCATCAACGACGCGCACGCGGCACTGCTCGGCGAGGCGTGGCGCGGGGCGGCGGCGGGCGCGCGACACGTCGTCCTGCTCACCCTGGGCACCGGGGTGGGCGGCGGCGCTTTGGTGAACGGTCGCCTGCTGAAAGGGCGCATGGGGCGCGGCGGCCACCTCGGTCACATGAGCGTAAAGGACGATCCCTTCCTCGACATCACCGGATGCCCCGGCAGCCTGGAGAGCGCCATCGGGGAATGTACCCTGCTTCAACGCTCCAAAGGGCGCTTTACGGCCACCCGCGACCTCGTGGCGGCTCATCGCGCCGGGGACGCGGAGGCGACGAACGTCTGGCTGGCGAGCGTGCGAAGCCTGGCGCGCGGCGTCGTTTCCCTCATCAATCTGCTCGACCCGGAGATCGTCATCCTCGGCGGGGGAATCGCCAACGCGGGCGACGCCCTCTTCCTCCCGCTTCAGGAAGCCGTGGACGCATGGGAGTGGCGTCCCACCGGCGAGGCGACCCGCATCGTTCCGGCGGCGCTGGGCGAGTGGGCCGGGGCGTATGGCGCGGCGTACAGCGCCCTCAACTGGGAACAACTCTAGCCACTATGGGAGCGATCCTGGCCGCTCACACACGAGCGAGAGCCGTCGGAGTAACCTGCGATCATCGGAGGCGTGCGATCATGATGCGATGTGGAGCGATGGGGGCGGGACTGCTGGCGCTGATCGTTCTGGCAGGCTGCCAGCGCGGCGCCGGGCCGGGAACGACCGCGACCCCGGCGGGGAATGAAACGCCCACTACCGGAGCGCAGCCGGGGAAGAAGCCGGTCATCCGCTTCGTGTTCAAGGTGAGCGGCCTCAGCTACGGCGCCGTCTGCGAGCGCGGCATGAACGAGGCGAAGGAGAAACTGGGCGTGGACGCGCGCTTCCTCGCGCCCGACACCGCCGACGCCATGAAGCAGAACAACATGATCGAGGACCAGATCAACGCCGGAGCCGACGCCGTGGTGATCTCCCCGAACGACGCGGCGGCGGTGAAGCCGGTCATTGCGGCGGGGGTCGCGCGCGGCGTGAAGATGTTCACCTGGGATTCGGACGCGCCGGAGAGTCAGCGGCTCTTCTACGTGGCCGCCGCCGATGATGTGCAGATCGGCGTGGACATCGCCAACGCCCTCGCCAAATCCATCGGCGGCAAGGGCAAGGTCGCCCTCATGAGCGGGGGCCGCGCGGCGTACAACCTCAATCAGCACGTCAAAGGTATCCAGAAGGGGCTGGCCGCCTACCCCGGCATCACCGTTGTTCAGCCGGTCCTCTACAACGACGACGACAAGACGAAGGCCATCGGGCAGGCGACGGCGCTGCTTCAGAAGACGCCCGATCTTGTGGGGATCGCGTGCGCGAACTCCCCCAGCCCTCCGGCGGCGGCGCAGGCCCTCATCAAGACGGGGCGCGGCGGCGCGGTGAAGGTGTGGGGCCTCGCCCTGCCGAGCGAAAACCGGGAGTACCTGAAGAAGGACCTCGTGACGGGGCTGATGCTGTGGGACCCCGCGAAACTGACCGGCCTG
>JBBRGS010000307.1:0-3667 GCA_038240635.1 Armatimonadota bacterium | reverse complement strand
CAACCGGCCGGTGAAGACGCTGCACGCGGTGAATGGAACGCCCCACGCGAAGCCGAGCAGCCCCAGTTGCAGGGGTGTGGCGCCGAGGTCCTGCGCGCGAAAGTTCAGCAGGAGCGTCACCGCGGCCACAGCGGTGTCCATGCAAAAAGGGAACCAGAAAAATTGAGAACGTCGCATAGGCCGGGGCGGGAAGAGAGAAAAACAAAGAGAAGCGGCGCCATCCCCCGCATGGTGACGTATCCCCCGGTCGCCGTCCATATTCACCTTCGAGGAGACTGAATTGTTCGCCTTAATCCGACCGATAGTGGGGATTTCCACCCTGTTGCTGCCACTGATTGTCCTGGGCGCGGCGCCCGCCACTTTTGATGAAAGCGAGACGAACGTGACAACGGATTCTACCCCTCATGCCGCTATGGTCACGCCTACGCCTCTGAATGAGCGCCGCGTCGGCATCGCGTACACCACCTGGCACCAGTCTCGCGACTGGACGAACGTCTGGGGGACGCCTGCACTCGGCTTTTACCGCTCTGATGATCGCGCCGTGATCCGCCAGCACGCCACATGGCTCGCCGACGCGGGAGTGGATTTCCTCTGGGTGGACTGGTCGAATAATATCAACTACACCTATGATCCCAATAAGCCCCGCCCGGACTTCGATATGATTGAAGACGCGACCTTTGTCCTGTTCGATGAACTGGCCCGGATGCGCTCTGAAGGAAAGAAGACGCCGAACATCAGCATCTTCGCAGGCGTGACCGGCGCGCCCGAAGCCGTCAGCGACGGTCGGCTCCAGCGCAAGGCCGATCAAATCTGGGATCAATTCATCGCCAACCCGGTGTATCGGCCCCTCTGGGAAATGGATCATGGGAAGCCGCTGCTGGCGCTGTACGTCAACACGCCGTCCCCCTTTCCAAACGGCGTCCCGCAGTGGAACGATCCTCGCTTCACCGTGCGCTGGATGACCGGCTACATTACCGAGCAGTCCAACCTGCGAACCGACGATCTCGTGAGCCGCTACGGCTACTGGTCGTGGGAGGATCGCGGCGCTCAGACCTACCCGGTGGTGGACGGACATCCGGAGGCGATGGTAGTGACCGCCTCATGGCGCGAGCAAACCGGCAGAGGCCCGGACGGCAAAGGCCCCGGTTACATCGCGGCGGGGATGCGGGACAACGGCGCGACGTTTCGCAGTCAGTGGGCCCGGGCGCGGGAGATCGGCCCGAAGTACGCGATGGTCGTCTCGTGGAACGAATGGCACAAGGGAGAGCAGCCCAGCCCGGAGGTGAGCAAGGACATCGAGCCGTCCAGGGAGTTCGGACGCACCTACCTGGACCTGCTGAAAGACGAAATTGCGAGATTTAAGCGTCAATAAATAAAGCCCGGCGCCCGATGTTGTGGCGTGAGGCAGGACATCCCTCCGCTCGTCGCCAATCAGTGAGGGATGCCGCCGGTTGGATCGTTGGATCGGTGGCGCGACTCCGCTTGTGAGATGGCGACTGAAGGAGAGACAGCAATGGCGACGGTGCGCGTGGGCGTGGTGGGGTACGGATACGCGGGAAGAGCGTTTCACACTTATCTTGTTGGACTGGCGGAGGGGCTGGAACTCGCCGCCGTCTCCACCCGCGACCCCGAACGTCGCGCTCGCGCCGCCGCCGACTGGAACGTGAAAACGTTTGAGCAGCCTGCGGAACTGTTCAACGACCCCGGCATTGATCTGGTCGTCCTGGCCACGCCTCACGACACGCACAAGGACCTGACGCTGGAAGCTCTCGCGGCGGGCAAGCACGTGGTGGTGGACAAGGTGATGGCGATCACCGCTGACGACTGCGCTGAGATGACCGCCGCCGCCACTCGCGCGGGAAAACTTCTTTCCGTTTTCCACAATCGTCGCTGGGACGGGGATTTTCTTACCCTTCAGCGCGTGATTCAAAGCGGACTGCTGGGCAAAGTGGACCGAGTGGAGGCCGGAATCTACGGTTACGGCTCTCCGCGCGGGTGGCGGGGCAGCCGGGATGCGAACGGCGGGATTCTGTACGACTGGGGCGCGCACCTGGTGGATCAGGCGCTCCTTCTCGCCGATTCACCCGTGGAATGGGTCTCCAGCCTCTCGCAGTTCAACAATCCGGATACCGACATCGAGAGTTGGTCCCGCTGCGTAATAGGCTTCAAAAGCGGCCTGATTTACACGGTGGAAGTCTCCAATCGGTCGCGGCTGAGCAAACCGCGCTGGTATATCTCCGGCGCCAGCGGCTCCCTCGTGAAAGAGGGGTTGGACCCGCAGGAATCGGCGATGAATCGCAGGGAGATTCGCAGCGCGCGCTGGTCGTCCGAGCACGACGCCCGCGTGAAGACGGTGAAGGACGGGCTGGAACTCGATATGAAGATCGGCACTATGAACGGCGACTGGACGCAGTTTTACCAGAATATCGCCGATGCGTTGCTGAAGGATGCGGAGTTGGCCGTGAAGCCGGAAAGTGTGGTGAAGGCGGTGGCCGTGCTGGAGGCGTCCCGGTGGTCGGCGGACACCGGGGAACGGGTCCGATTTGGCGAGGATGGACGCGCCCGGCGTTAGCGGAGGGGTTCAGACCCAGTTGGGGGGTCTCTCGTCGCCTGCTCTGGTTCAGCGGAGGTTCATCAAATGGGACCGATGGACGTAGGGAGCGCCGGCTTCGTGGTGGCCGGCTGGCTGCTTACCGGGGTGTTCGCGTGCGTGCCGACGTTTTACCTTTTTCGCTGGTGGACCGACGCCACAATCAGTGGGGCGGAGGCGGTGATCGGGGCTTTGGTCATCGCCTTCCTCATGCTAATGATGATCGCCCCGACCCCCGATTCGGTCAAAGGCATGATATTTCTCATGCTGCTGGTACTGGCTGTCGGGACTCCCTTCCTCTACCTAAAGCAGCTGAACGCCAGCGAGCGGCAACTCGTTAACGAGCAGGAACAGGTCTACCGGAAGGCAATTGAAAGCAATCCCCGGAATGTGGCGGCGCGGGTGGAATTGGCGCGCAACCTCTATCCGCGCGGCCATGTGAGCGAAGCGCTGTATCAGATGGAGGCCGCCATACGCCTCTCCCCACAAACCACCGACACCGCGCAACGTCTGCTGGAACGCTGGAAGAGCGAACAGGCGGGGGTCGTAATTCAGAAAGTAATATGCCGATTCTGCCACGAAGCCACGCCGATGAATCAGCCGGAATGCGCCGCGTGCGGACGGCCTCAGAGCACATTAAGGGAAATCCGGGACGACATCGCATCAGACTTCTCACACAGCTTGAAAATCGGAGGGCTGATCGGTTTTGGCCTGTTGATCGCGGGTGGGCTGTTATCTTTGTTAAATGGCTGGGCTGCCAATCTGCTAATAATGATTGGCGTGACGGCGCTGATGGTCTGGATATGGCGGCAATTGTAGAGGTCTGAGGTTGAGTCGTGAGAAGGCCCCGTCCGGGGTGGGTATGGACGGGGCCTTTGAAGCTGCATCAGATTAGAGAGCGGTGTTCCCGTGGCGGGCGATCACCCGGTGGTGAAGTGTTCCCCTGGGGGGGATCACGGTGTGGAGAAGGTTCCCCTTGGTGGGGGAGGAAAGATTCGGGGGACGGCCGAGTTTCCCGCGCGGTCGCCCGCGGAGTAATTTCGGCGCAGGAGCGTTTCACGGTCGTGTTCGGGATGG
>JBBRGS010000306.1:0-3740 GCA_038240635.1 Armatimonadota bacterium | reverse complement strand
GACCACCGGGGAGGAGGGCGGGAAGCGCGCCGTAATCTCCATAAAGACCGGGGTTTAACAGGATATTACCAAATGAAGGCCCCTGGCCTCAATTCGCCGCAGTGCGGGCGCCGGTCAAAGTGTCGCACATGGTCAAAGACCGGGAGCGCCGGTAAACGGACATTCGCCTCCCCACGCCTGGCCTTTGAGGGCGTAAATAACATTGAACGGCGCCTGCCTCCGTCGCTAGGCGGCGGCGTTCTCTCTGTCTCCTCCCCACAACACCGTGAAACACACCTCTCCCTGCGGCGGAAATACGGACATCGGAGCCTCCGTGCAGAGCGCGCCTCTTCCATGTCCATGGCGCGCGTGTCTACTGGCCCAGCGACACGTCCGAGAAGGAGGGGGGATCGGCGGGAAGTCCGGCGCCGCCGCCCCACTCCAGCCACGATTTGATCCCCCCGCCGTCGTCGTCCAGCGCCCGTACGGTCAGGCCAAGCGGTACCGTCACTTTCCCCTGCGGGAGGCCCAGCGCGGCCCAGGGCAGCGCCGCCGTGTACACCTCCACGTCGTTGATGCGGGTGAAGGCGCTCACCACGCCGGAGAGCGGCCCGGCGGCCAGTTTGAGCGAGGGGGAAGCGGTTCGCGTCACGGCCAGGGCGCCGGATTGAAGCGGAATAAGGTCCACCTCTACCCAGGGGGCCCCCGGCAGGTGGGAGGCGGTGGGGCTGAGGGCCAGGCGCACCCGGTCCCCATTCGGGTCGGCGGGGGAGGGCGCGGGGCGCGTCACGTTGTCGGTGCAGCGGACCATGAGATAGAGGAATTGGGGGTCCCACTGAAAGCGGGCGGTGGCGGTCTTGTCGGCGGAACCGCCCCAGCCCTGCGTGGAACCGGGCGGGCGGCCTGGAATGTTGACGAGGATCATGGAGGCGTTGAGCCAGCCGCTCATCGTGCCGTCCATCGCGGGTTTGGCGAAGGTTCGCTCCATCCGAAAGAAACTGAGGAGTCGAGTCGTTCGGACTCGCGTGGTGATGCTCGCCGCCCCGACGCGCGCGGGACTCGCGGGAGAGGCGGCGTCGGTTGCAGGACTCGCGGGAGAGGGAGCAGCGGCGGCGGGGGGAGTCGCGGGGGGCGGTGTGACGGGCGGCGTCACTTCGGCTTCGGCGGTGAAGGCGTAACGGCTGTCGGGGGCCATCGCCGCGCCGGGCAGCGGAAAGCGGACCATTACGCGCCCTCCGGGGGGAAGCGCCGCCGTTTGCACACGATGGGGCGCTCCCAGAAAGTTTTCGCCGTTGGAGAGCGTCACGCGCACCGTCTGCGGCTGCGGCAGGCCGCTCTGGAGATAGACCTTGACGGACGGCGTGAACGGGTCGGGGATCATGTCGAGCGCGAGCGTGGGACCGATGACCGGGGCCGACGCGGCGGCCTTGCTCCCGACGGACGCGGGTTTGCTCCCGACGGACGCGGACTTTAATTTGGTTTTGGCGCGGGGAGCGGCGGCTTTGCTGGAGTTGGGTTTGGGGCGAGGGGCGATGGGTTTGCTCCGCGGGACGACCGGAACGGGCACGAAGACGGGGCGACCGCCGGAGGGTTTGGGGGCGGCGCCATGACAAAGCGCGACGGCGAGGAGGAACGCGCTTCCGGCGCCCAGGGCGAATGTGGCCGGCGAGCGGAGGCGAAACGGATCAGGCGGGCAAGGGGCCATGGGGCAACAGGTCTCCGGAGAGGACGACGGGCGCGAGCGGAGGCGCCGCGATGCGGATGCGGGAGTCGCTTCATTGTATCGAAGTCTCCGCAAGCCCCTGGGTTCCGTCAGGCATGAGGCGCCCTGGAGGTCCCTCCGCGCGCTCCGGCGGGCGGCCACCGCCTCCCCGATTCGCTGACGCTGGCGCCACTGAACCTCCCGCTACGCCTGCTTCCAAGGAAGAAGGACTCTCTGCGTGCGGGGGAGAAGGAGGGCATGATACCCTTCGGGCCGCAGCCGCCTTTTCGCTTTCCTTAATTGCTTCATCGCCTCCTCGCATCTTGTCTGTTTCGGCCTCCTCCGCGCAGGGAGTTCCTTCCATGATAGATGTTAATCGCCTGCTCGATCTCGTGGTGGAACGCGACGCTTCCGACATCCATATGGTCGTCGGCGAATACCCCACCATGCGCCTTCACGGGCGCCTCGTCCCCCTCACCGACTTCGGCATCCTCACGCAGGATCAGACCGATGGCATCGTTCGCGTCATCGCGCCGGAACGCAACCAGAAGGAACTGGCCGAAATCCTCGGCTCCGACTTCGGGTTCGCCTACGGCAAGAAAGCGCGCTTCCGCGTCAGTATTTATCGGCAAAAGGGCACCACCGCCATCAATATGCGGCTCATCCCGTACCGCCTTCTCTCCTTCGAGGATATCGGGCTGCCCAAACCGATCCAGAAAATGCTGTACCGCCCGCGCGGGCTGTTCCTCGTCACCGGCCCGACCGGCTCCGGCAAGACGACGACGCTCGCCACGATGATTGACTACATCAATATCAACCGGGATTGCCACATCATCACCGTGGAAGACCCGATTGAGTACTATCACAACCCGAAGAAGTCGGTGGTCAGCCAGCGCGAAGTCTTCAACGACGTGCCCAGTTTCGACGAAGGCATCATTCGCGCCCTCCGGCAGGACCCCGATGTCATCCTCGTCGGCGAAATGCGCGACCTCGCCACCATCCAGGCCGCCATCACCGCCGCCGAAACCGGCCACCTTGTCTTCTCCACCCTCCACACCACCGGCGCCGCCCGCACCGTGGACCGCATCACCGACGTGTTCCCGCAGGATCAGCAGGAGCAGATTCGGATTCAGCTCTCCAGCAACCTCGTCTGCGTCATCTCCCAGCTGCTGCTGCCCAAGCCGGACGGCAAGGGGCGCACCGCCGCCTTCGAGATCATGGTGTCAACTCCCGCCATCCAGCACCATATCCGGGAGAAGAAGACGTACGCCATCACGTCGGACATTCAGACGGGGCAGACACTCGGCATGAAGTCGCTCGATATGTCGCTGTTCGAGTTGTTCAAGGCGGGGCGGCTCTCGGAAGAAGAGATGATGAACAACGCCAACAAGCCGGAGGAGATCATCGAGAAGATGGGGCTGGCCACGGCGTCGAAGGCGTCAGGTCTCGCCACCGCCAAGGCGTCCGGTCCCGCCGAGGAGTCGCGCGGCCCCGTTCCGGCGGGCAGCCACTGAACCTGGGGAGGCGCCCGATCCCCTCGCTCCGGCTCCGGCGCCTCCCGACCCATTCCGTCGCAACGGTACGTTGCGCCGCCGCTACTCCTCAGCCCCCGGTCAGCGCTACTCCACGTAGCCCAGCGCCTTCAGCCGCTCGAAAATCTGTGTCTCTGCGTCGGCGGATGTGGGTTGCGCCTCGCGCGCGGCGGACTCGCGCCACACCCTCCGGCGCGGCTGATCGGAGACCGGGGCCACCACCTTCCCCTTCATCTCTCCGGGTATCGGCAGCCCAAACCGATCCAAAATCGTCGGCGCCACCTCCTGAAGCCGCAGCCCTTCCAGGCGACCGGCGGGAGTCCCCGGCCCGGCCATCACGAAGACGCCTTCGCGGGAGTGATTGGCGTCGTCGGGTCCGGTGTCGTTCTCGAACGTGTGAACGCCGCCGTCGCCGCCCACCGTGCCGACGCTCCGCCCCGCCAGATCGCCCCAGTACACGATGAGGTCCGGCGTCACGCCATAGCGGATCGGCCACAGGTCTTCGGAGCGAGAGACTTTGGTGCCGA
>JBBRGS010000305.1:0-3819 GCA_038240635.1 Armatimonadota bacterium | reverse complement strand
CTTCATGCGCGCCCCATGGCGTCGCATCTTCGATCTCGCGGCGGACGTGGAGCGGTGGCCCGACCTCCTGCCACACTACCGCTGGGTCCATACGCTCGAACGCCGCCCCGGCGCCGGCCCGGAAGCCGCCGATGATCGCGTAATCGAGATGGCCGCCCGCCGAGGAGTCTGGCCGGTGAAATGGCGCGCCCTCCTGCGTCCCCGTCCCGATGAGCGCCGGGTCTGGTTCACGCATCTGGGCGGCCCGGCGCGGGGGATGGAAGTGTACTGGGAGTTTCAGGAGGCGCCGGATGGCGTTCATGTTACCATTCATCATGATCTAACGCTGCAAACTCCGCTGATTCGTACTCGGCTTGGAAAATGGATCGTCGCGCGGGGGTTCATTCGCCCGGTGGCGGATCGGACTCTGGCGTGTATGAAGCGCATCGCGGAAGCCGAAGTCGTTGAAGGGAAGCCCCAGGTCTGACCAATAGTCGGCGCCTGGAAGTCGGTCCGCCCTGGGTCTTACCTGGTCAAACGCATCACATACTCATCTCAATTTCATTCCCTCAAGTGAGGATACGGATATGAATCGCCGGGAAGTGGTCGTCACGGGCATCGGCGCGGTTACGCCCATCGGCCTGGGCGCGGAGGGCCTCTGGGACGGCGTGATGCGCGCCGAAAGCGCCGTGCGCCGACTCACGCGCTTCGACCCGGCGCCGTTCCGCTCTCAGATGGCCGCCGAAGTCCGGGACTTCGATCCCGCGCGGTATTTGGACCCCAAACAGGTGCGAAGGCTGGACCGCTTCTCCCAGTTTGCCCTGGCCTCCGCCATCATGGCCGTCAGGGACGCCGCTTTTGAGCCGTCGTCGGTGGCCCCTCACCGCGTGGGCGTCTTCATAGGGTCGGCGCTGGGCGGGGTCGCCTTTGCGGAGGAGCAACATATCCGGTTCCAGAACGAGGGGATTCGCGCGGTGGACCCGACTCTGGCGCTGGCGGTGTATGGCGGCGCCAGTTCGTGCAACATCGCCATTGAGTACGGCTTCACCGGGGCCAACAGCGCTAACAGCAACAGCTGCGCGAGCGGCGCGATGGCCATCGGCGAGGGGCTGAACCTCATCCGCCATGGAACCCTGGACGCGGCGCTGGTCGGGGGTGCGGAGTGCCCGCTCTCCTCGCTCACGTATGGCGCCTTCAGCAACATCCGCGCCATGAGCGTCCGCAACGATGATCCCGCCTCCGCCTGCCGCCCCTTTGATCGGGAGAGAGATGGCTTTGTGATGGGGGAGGGGGCCGCCGTCCTCGTGCTGGAGGAGAAGGAGCGAGCTGTGGCGCGCGGGGCGAACATCTACTGCGAGCTACGAGGTCAAAGCCGCACCTGCGACGCCTACCATATGACGGCGCCGCTGCCCTCCGCCGAGGAGTCGGCCCGCGCGATGCGGGAAGCGCTGCAGGACGCGGGGATGGCGGCGGAAGAGATCAACGCGATCAACGCGCACGGGAGCTCCACGCCGCTGAACGACAAGACTGAGACGCTGGCCCTGAAGAAGGTCTTCGGGGAGGGGGCGTATCGCCTGCCGGTGAGCGCCACGAAATCGCTGCACGCGCATGCGCTGGGAGCGTCTGGGGCGATGGAGGCGGCCATCGCGTGCCTCTCGTTCCGCCACGATATGGCCCCGCCGACGCTCCACCGGGAGAACCCCGACCCCGACTGCGACCTGGATTACGTGACGGACGGGCCGCGTCCGCACGAACACCGCGCGCTGCTCTCCAACTCGTTCGGGTTTGGCGGCATCAACGTCAGCCTTGTCTTCCGCCGGTGGGACCCCTAACGCAGGGTCAGTGGCAGGCCGGGCAGCCCTTCGAGAATCGCGCGCCGGTTTTCCACTCCGCCCGACAAACTGGCGGCGCGCCTCACGTTTGTTTGACACTCCTGCACGCTCATTCTATACTTGAGGCGTGCCCACGTCAGGCAGGCCGGTCGTGAACGGCGGCCCCTCTCTCCCGCACGCTGATCCTCGCGCGATTCCTTCTCGATTCGGGCGGCCCCGACATGGCGTCCGCGCTCCCCGAACCGATCTCCATTCTGACCACCTCTCATGAGGAGACCCGAACCCCAGTGGCTGAAGACAAAAATCTGACGTGCCGGGACTGCGCCAACACGTTTGTTTTTACCGCCGGCGAACAAGCCTTTTTCACCGAAAAGGGCCTCAGCGATCCCATTCGCTGCCCGGACTGCCGCCGCCTTCGGAAACAGCAACGCGCGCTGGAGAGTCCTTCGGGGACGGGCGGGGGGATTGGCACCACCTTCCCGCCCCGCTCCACGGACTCCCGCCCGTCCGGCGGCGCGCCGCGCTCCGACTCCCCCAGTCCGCGCCCCCCTCGCGCTTCCGACGACGACAGTCGCTCCACCGCCGGGTTCCGCAAGCCCAAGATCGCCGGTGCGAAGTTCACTCCCCCGCGCAAGGAGCAGGCTGCCGCTCCCGTGAAGGAGAAGCGACCCGGCAACCGTCGGGACGAAGAGAAACTCCTTCTGAACTGGAAAGAGGAAGCCGGCCTCGAAGACCTCGACACCGACGCCGACTGGCTCCCCGTCGCGGACCCCGAAGGCGAAGAGTAGCGAGCCACCTCATAGCCAGGCTGACTTGCGCCGCTACTTTCCTCTCGCTCTTCCCCCGCTCACTCCCCGCCGGAGTCGGGCAATGTTCCCTTTCGCGCCCCTTCAACCCTCAGAACAGGTGATGCCCGCATGGCGACCGCTAAAGAACTGATGAATGAAACCTCCGTGGACAACGAAGTCCCCGTTTGCAGTTCGTGCAAGCGGCCATTGGATAATTTTCCCCTCACCATGCGGAACACGCGGGTGGAGATGCGCTGCAAGCAGTGCGTGCAGACCCGTAACCCGGAAGCCTACAATCGTAATTCAGCGTGGGCGGATCGCCAGGAAAACCGCCTCACCGCCGAGCGGATGGCCTAAACTCCTCCAGCCCTCCTCCTCATCATTGATTCCGGCCCTCATTCTCCACGGCATACATCGAACGGTTCGGTGCGCTCCGGGCCGTTTTCGTGCGTCGGTCCCGCCCCTCACCGTTGCGCTTGAACTGAGCCGCATTAATTGATCGCCTCTGACCCTGACGCCCTCATCGCCGCCCTCGACACCGATGACCTCCACGAACAGCGGAGGGTTAGCGCCCATCTGAAGGCTCTCGGCCCCCAGGCCGAACCCGCGCTGATCCACGCCCTCGCCGAGGGACCGCCCAACCTTCGCAAGGCCGCCGCCTATCTTCTTGGCGGGGCGCACGCATCACCGAACGCCCTGGCCGCTCTCGCTCGCGCCGTCCGTCTCGATCCGCTGCCCAAGGCGCGCCAGAACGCCGCCGTCTCCCTGGGCCGATCCGGCGATCCCCTCTCGGCGGAACCCCTGGCCGAAGCGCTCGCCGCCGAGACGGTGAGTTACGTGCGCGTCTCCCTCCTGCTGGCGCTGGGCGCCGTGGGAGGCGAAGCTGCTCTCGCCGCGCTGCGATCCGCTCAACCCGACGCCTCCGCCGAAGCCGATGCCCTTCGCAAGGCCCTCGACCGCCACGAAACTGCCTCCTCCCCCGCCGCATGGCGCGAGGAAGGCGCCAGGGGCCTCACGTTCCTCCTCGAAGCGCCCACAGGGCTGGAAGATGTCGCGCAGGCCGAAGCCCAGGCCGACGGTCTCGCGCTCACTTACGTGAAGCCCGGCTTCCTCCGCGCTCCCGAAGGCGTCTCGCCCGGCCGCTTCACCGATCTGCGGTGCGTTCACGGCGCATCAGTCCTCCTTGCCCAGGGGCCGCCGCTGCCGTTTCCCGACTGGAC
>JBBRGS010000304.1:0-3828 GCA_038240635.1 Armatimonadota bacterium | reverse complement strand
GCAGGGTGGAGGTGAGATGAGGCGTTTTCCCGCTCAGATGCGACGGCTGGGGAGGGGCGGGCACGGCGCCGCTCGCCAGAGCGGCCTCCGCGCGAAGAGGTTCGGCCTCCGACAGGTCCTCCGACTCCGGCAGGGGAGTCTTGGCGTTCATGAGTTCATCCGACGGTTGTATTGACACGATATCCACCTGATGGAGACGGCGGCCATCCCACATGCCAGGGGTGTTCATCCTCCCGCGCGCCGCCGCTGACGACGCGGAACCCCGGACGGAACCTCTGCGATAGCGCGTTAGTGGCTCCCCGCCCGGCCCCGACAGGCGCCTTTAGGCGAGTGCGATTGAAACGAAAACGGAGAAACCTCCACACTGGAAAGCGGCGTTGACCCGTTCCCACCGCGTACTGTCAGTATAGCAGGCAAAGAATCGCCCTCTGTATCCGGGGAAGGGCGTATCGGAATGGTCGCGCGAACCCGGCGCTCCACGGCGTCCCTGCCCAACCCTCTTCCCCCGGCTCCTTACGGCGAACGTCCCCCCATGATGGCTTACCTTATCCAACGCACGCCCGACCCCGCCAAGGAGGCTGGAGTGATCGTTCCACACGCCATGCGCTTCCCCATATTCCGTTGCATGACCGGGCGCGAAAGGCTTGCAGTTCCTGGCCCGCAGAAAGCGTTCGGTTGGCGGAGAAACCGGAGCGCCGACCCTCCGCAGCCGCAGCGGCTTCTGGCGCTGCTCGGCCTGGCGTTTATCGTCCTCGCGGCGCCAGCGGGGGCGCAGCGCCTGGAAGATCAGGTGAAGGAAGTCACGCTGAAGAACGGGATGAAGTTCCTCTTCGTCGAGCGTCACGAAGCCCCGGTCTTCTCCGCGATGATCGCCTACCGCGTGGGTGGCGTGGACGAACACGTCGGCATCACCGGCATCGCGCACATGTTTGAGCACATGGCGTTCAAGGGCACGCAGGTCATCGGCACGCGCAACCTCGCCGCCGAGGAGGCTGTGATGAAGCGCGCCGACGCCGCCGCCGAAGCCCTCCGGCGCGTCATGGCTCAGCCCAATCCCGACCCCGCAACCCTCCAAAAGATGCGCGCCGACATCACTAAAATCGAGGCGGAAGCGCGGCCCTACATCGTGAAGGACGAGCTGGACGAAATCTTCACGCGCAACGGGGCGTACGGGACCAACGCCTTCACTTCCAAGGACATCACGGCGTACCACCTTAGTCTGCCGTCCAATCGGTTTGAGCTGTGGGCGATGATGGAGGCGCAGAGCCTCGCCACGCCGGTCCTCCGCGAGTTTTACTCCGAGCGGGACGTGGTGGCCGAGGAGCGCCGGATGCGCATCGACGCCGACCCCGAAGGCAAACTGCTCGAGAAGGCCACCGCCGTCGCCTACGACGCGCATCCGTATAAAATCCCGACGATTGGCTACATGAGCGACATCCAGAACCTGACGCGCCCGATGGCCATCGCCTTCCGCAAAATCTACTACGTGCCGAACAACGCGGTCGGAGTCATCGTGGGCGACGTGAAGCCCGCCGACGCCCTCCCGGTCCTGGAGCGGTACTTCGGCCCCATTCCCGCCGGGCCTCCGCCGCCGCCCGTGGTCACGAAGGAGACGCCTCAGGAGGGCGAGCGCCATGTGAATGTGGAGTTCGAGGCGGAGCCGGAGTTCGCCCTGATGGTTCACAAGCCCGCGCCCCCCGACCCTGATGACACCGTGTTCAGCGTGATTGACGCCCTGCTGACCGGCTACACCGGCGGGCGCACCTCCCGGCTGTACACGGCGCTGGTCAAGAAGCAGCAAATCGCCACGGGGGTGGGCAGCTCTCCCTCATGGCCCGGCGAACGGTATCCCAACCTCTTTTACCTCAGCGCAACGCCGAGGCATCCGCACACCGTCGCCGAAGTCATCACCGCGATGGACGCCGAGTTCGAGCGGCTGAAGACCGAGCCGGTCCCCGCCGAGGAGTTGCAGAAGGTAAAGAACAACGTGAACGCCGCCTTCACGATGAGCCTCAGTTCCAATCTGGGGCTGGCGGAACAGCTGGCGGAGACGCAGGCGATCACGGGCGACTGGCGCAACCTGATCCGGCAGCGGGACGCCCTGATGAAGGTGACCCCCGCCGACGTGATGCGGGTCGCCAAACAGTACCTGAACCGGGATAATCGGACGGTCGCCGAAATTGTGCCGCCCGCCGCTGGCGCCGAAAAGTCCGCGCCTGAAGCCGCTCCGGCGAAAGGAGAAGCGCCTTGATCCGCGTCCAACGTTCCCGTATCGCCGAGCGCAATGGCGTCAGAGGGCCGCTTCTTTTGCTGAGCGCTCTCGTCCTCATCGGCTCCCCGTCGTGGGCCGCATCCGCGAAACCTTCCGTCAAAGCGTCCGCCCTCCTCCCGTCGGGTAAGGCGACGCCTCCCGCCAAAGCCGGTCCATCGCCCGGCAAGCCGTCCTCCGCAACTCAAAAGCCGTACGTCGGCGCGGACGGCAGCGTGGTGAACTACCCATTCGCCCGGACGCGGCCCGAACAGATTCCCATCCCGCCGTTCCGCTTCACCGTGCCGGAGCCGCGCAAAGAGGTCCTCCCCAACGGCCTCACGATTTACTATCTGGAAGATCATCGGCTGCCGCTCTTCAGCATCGCCGCTTACACCCGATACGGCGCTATTTACGACCCGGCGACTCAGGCGAGCCTGGCGGGCATCCTCGCCGAAGTCATGCGCACCGGCGGCGCAGGCGACCGCACCGGCGACGCGCTCGATGAGGCGCTGGAGTTTGTGGGCGCGCGGCTGGAAGGCTCGGCGGGCCGCGAATACACCACATTCAGCGGCGATTCCCTGATGAAGGACAGCGATCTGCTGCTTGGCGCCCTCAGCGACGTATTGCGACGCCCGGCCTTCGGCGCCGACAAACTGGAATTGGCGCGTTCGCAGGGGCTGGAAGGCATCCGCCGCCGCAACGACGATCCGCAGGCCATCGCATCCCGCGAGTTCCCGCGCCTCGTCTATGGCCGCGAGAGTCCCTACGCCCTGATCGCCTCACCCGCCAGCGTCAAAGGCATCACCCGCAACGATCTCCTCGCCACCCATCGCCGCTACTTCCTCCCGAACAACACCATCCTGGCCGTCTCCGGGGACTTCAAAGCCGAGTCGATGCTCGATCAGCTCCGCCGCGCGTTCGGGGACTGGCCCAAAGGCGACCTCAACCTGCCGAAGTTCGATCCGGTGAAGGACGTGGATGTGAAGCGAGTGTACGTCATCCAGCGACCGCTCCCGCAGGCGACCATGATCATGGGGCACGTGGGCCGACGGCGGAACGAACCCGACTCCCCCGCCGTGGACGTGATGAACGAAATCCTGGGGACGAGCGGCTTCACCTCCCGCCTCATGCGCGAGGTCCGCTCCAATCGGGGGCTGGCGTATGGCGCCTGGGGGCAGGTGGGGCCGGGGCCGGATCGCGGCCTTTTCCAGATGGGCGCGCAAACGAAGACGGAGAGCGCAATCCAGGCGGCGAACCTGATGGCGCAGGTGGCGGAAGGGATGCGCGACAAGCCGATCACGCCGCAGGAAGTGAAACTGGCGAAGGACGGCATCCTCAACTCCTACGTCTTCGACTTTGATACGCCGGATAAGGTCGTCAACGAGCGGGCGCGGATGGATATGCTCGGCTATCCGCCGGATTGGTTTCGGACGCACGCCTCGCGGGTGCAGGCCGTGACCGTCGCGGATGTGGAGGCCGCCGCGAAGAAGCATTTGCATCCCGATAAGATGGTGTATCTCTTCGTGGGGGATGCCAATTCATGGAAGGCTGGCCTGGCGGCGCTGGGGCCGGTGGAG
>JBBRGS010000303.1:0-3838 GCA_038240635.1 Armatimonadota bacterium | reverse complement strand
TAACCCAGGAAGTCAGGATGCGCCGGGTCCCGGTAGATTTCGGCGTAGAAGAGAGTGTATCTTCCGTTGATCTTCTCCATCCATGGGCCTTCCAGGTAATCCGGGTGCGCGTCGAGGCCGATGTCGCTGTTTTTGGCGTCGAGGACCCGGCGCTCCTCGCCGAGCCACCGGATTTCGCCTTTATCGAGCCGGGTGAGATCAATCGGTCGGACGCCGATGTCGTTGTGCGGCATGATGGCGTATGTTTTCCCGTCGTCGTCCCCGAAGAGGGTGGTGTCGCAGGCGCCGCCGGGGATATAAGTGATGTGGCGATACGGCCCCGTCACCCGGTCGGCGACCCCCACAAAGGCGTACCCGGCGTTCCCCCGATTCCCAGCGGGGTTGTACTCCGGCTTCAGCCAGTTGTCGGCGGTGAAGATGAGGTAGAACTTCCCGTTGAGTTTGTGGAGTTCCGGCGCCCAGAAGCGATGCCGGTACGGCGAATTCTCCGGCAGGTCGCTCGCCTTCACAAGCCAATTTTCAAACTTCCACGCCTTCAGGTCCTTCGAGGAGTAGAGCGCGATCCCCGGCGAGGAGCCGTTGTTTGGGAGCGTCATCCGGGTCTCATCCCACCCGGCGAAGGGCCACATGGTGAAGGTGAGGTAGTAGGTGTCGCCTTCGCGAAGGATGGCGGGGTCTCGCAGTTCCTTCCGCATCTCCCCCATCGATTCATAGGTGAACGGGAGCGGATTCGTATACGTAAACGCTTTGGCGGGCTTTTTGGGGCCGCCGGAGTTCGCCGCTGGCAAAGGCATTGTCGTCATCCACAGAGCCATTCCAGGCAGAGCGACCCTGAGAGCCGAGAGAACAGTCATCGGTCGTCCTTCATCGGACGCAGGGCGCCTGGGCGCCCAACAGATTTGCAGGTTTGCAGGGAGGCGGCCTCACGGGCGAGGCGGAGGACTACTTCGTTCCGCCCACTCTGCCTCATTCCCCTTACTGAGAGCTTCACCTGCCAGAACGTGTGGGAGGGGACGCCCGCGTTCGGTGAAGCGCGTCACCTGCGCCAAAGTCGGCCAGGAGGGCGCCCGCAACGGCCAGGGTCCCGTCAATCCGCCCTTACGCCAGAACCTTCGCCACCACCTCTCCCGCCACGTCGGTGAGGCGGAAATCGCGTCCCTGATACCGATACGTCAGTTTCGTGTGGTCCACGCCCAATTGATGCAGGATCGTCGCGGCGAGGTCGTGGATGTGAACCGGGTCGCTCACGATGTTGTAGCCGAAGTCGTCAGTTTCGCCCAGGGCCACGCCGCCCTTCACGCCGCCACCCGCCATCCAGATGCTGAAGCAGCGCCCGTGGTGATCGCGCCCGTAATTCTCGCGCGTCAGGTCGCCCTGGCAGTACACCGTGCGCCCGAACTCGCCGCCCCACACCACCAGCGTGTCATCCAGCATCCCGCGCTGCTTGAGGTCTTCCACCAGCGCCGCCGAGGGCTGATCGGTGTCTTTGCACTGGTTCTTAATCTGCTCGGGCAGGTTGCCGTGCTGGTCCCAGCCGCGATGAAAGAGCTGCACGAAGCGGACGCCGCGCTCGGCCAGTCGGCGCGCGAGGAGGCAGTTGGCGGCGAAGGTGCCCGGCTTGCGCGAGTCGGGGCCATACGCCTCGAAGGTCGCGTCCGGCTCCTTCGAGAGGTCCATCAGGTCCGGCACCGACGCCTGCATCTTGTACGCCATCTCGTACTGGGCGATGCGGGTGTTCACCTCCGGGTCGTGGTACGTCTCGGCGGTCATGGTGTTCAGTTTCGCCAGGCTGTCGAGCATGAGGCGTCGGCTGGGACCGTCCACGCCCGGCGGGTCGGAGAGGTACAGCACCGGGTCACCGGCGCTGCGGAGCTTCACGCCCTGATGCACCGAGGGGAGGAACCCGCTGCCCCACAGGCGCCCGAACAACGGCTGATCGTTGGTGTTGCCGGTCCCCTGCGAGATGAGGACGATGTAGGCGGGCAGGTTGGCGTTCTCGCTGCCCAGGCCGTAACTCATCCACGCGCCGATGCTCGGTCGCCCCGGCTGCTGGCTGCCGGTCTGGATGAACGTCACGGCGGGGTCATGGTTGATCGCCTCGGTGTGCATCGTGCGGATGAGGGCGATGTCGTCCACCGCGCGGCCCGTGTGCGGCAGCAGCTCGCTGAGCCACGTTCCGTTTTGGCCGCACTGCTGAAACTTAAAGACGCTGGGGGCGACGGGCAGACGCTTCTGGCCGCTCGTCATGCCGGTGATGCGCTGCCCCATGCGGATGGAGTCCGGCAGGTCCTCGTTGAAATGCTCGGCGATCTTCGGCTTGTAATCGAACAGATCGAGGTGGCTGGGCGCGCCGGACTGGAACAGGTAGATGACCCGCTTCGCCTTCGCCGGAAAGTGGAGGTGGCCGCCCAGCGCGCCGAGGTGTCCCACGCCACCCTCGCCATCGGTTCCCGCCAGGGCGAAGGCGTCCGGCGCCAGCAGCGAGGCGAGGGCCGCGACGCCGATGCCGCCCGCCAGCCTGCCGAAGAGCTGTCGGCGGGTCATCAATAAGTCATGCTCCCTGCGAGGGTCCATCGTACGCCTACTCCTCCACGTCAAACAGGGCGCTCACCGGCGACTGAAACCCCGGCAGTAACTCGCCGCCGTCCAGCGTCTCCTCCGGCCCCAGAATCGTCACGTCGGTCGGCGAGGTGAACCGCTCCAGCTCCCGCGTCTCCGGGTAGAGATGCCACACTTCGCACGCGCCGGACTCGAAGTACTCTTCCACCTTCCGACGCATCTCCGCCCGCTCCTCCGACGGCGAGATGACCTCGATGCACAAGTCGGGAGATTCCGCTCCAAAGCCCTGGGGAAATCGGCCACCAGGCAACCGCTCCTTCAGGGTGAAAGACAGGTCAGGGCAGCGAATATTTCCATTGCTCATGTGGAAGCCTGCCTGCGACCCCAGCAGGTAGCCACGTTTCCGGGTGAACGGGTGCAGCAACAGGATGAGTCCTGTCAGGATCAAGTCATGTCGAGGCTGTGTCGGCACCTCCTTCACCCCCCCCCCCACTCGTTCCCACTTCCGGCCGTCCTTCGGGAGGCGCATCAGCTCCTCGTCGGTTATCCTCGGCTGGGTCAGCGTCATCATTCCTCCTCCCTGGTAATCTCATCTTCGCTTCGGTCATATCCGGTCAGCCTCTCCCGCTCCCTGCGAGGGTCCATCGTAAGCCTACTCCTCCACGTCAAACAGCGCGCTCACCAGCGACTGAAACCCCGGCAGTAACTCGCCGCCGTCCAGCGTCTCCTCCGGCCCCAGAATCGTCACATCCGTGGGCGAGGTGAACCGCTCCACCTCCCGCGTCTCCGGGTACAGGCGCCACACTTGCACCGCGCCCGACTCGAAGTACTCTTCCACCTTCCGACGCATCTCCGCCCGCTCCTCCGACGGCGAGATCACTTCAATGCACAGGTCCGGCGCGCCTTCCCCAAACCCTTTGGACGGCCTGCCGTGAGGCATCCGTTCCTTCCGCATGAAGGACAAATCAGGGCAGCGAAGGTTTCGGTTCTTCATCCAAAAGCCGGCTTGCGAACCCGCTATCGCCCCTCGCCCCCGCGCAAAAGGATGGATCAGGAAGCCCAGCCGCATCACAATAGTGTCATGATCGTGCCCGGAAGCCACCTCTTTCACCTCCCCATCCACATATTCATACTTACGGCCGTCCTTCGGGAGGCGCATCAGTTCCGCTTCCGTCAACCTCGGCTTCGATTGGGTCAGGGTCATTTCCATTCCTCCCCACTCTATTGGGATCGGCTCCGCTCCGCCGCAACACTTCGAGCCACCCAGCGCGTCCTGCAA
>JBBRGS010000302.1:0-3869 GCA_038240635.1 Armatimonadota bacterium | reverse complement strand
CTCGCTGCCTCGCTGCCTCGCTGCCTCGCTGCCTCGCTGCCTCGCTGCCTCGCTGCCTCGCTGCCTCGCTGCCTCGCTGCCTCGCTGCCTCGCTGCCTCGCTGACCTCTGACCCGATTGACCGGACCAGGAGCCTCGCCTTTGGAATACCGTCGTTTTGGCCGCACCGAACTGAAGATGCCCGTCCTCACTGTGGGAGGCATGCGCTACCAGCACTCCTGGGGCGACGCCGACCCCGCCGAGATTCCCGCCGACAATCAGGCCAACCTCGAAGCCTGCATCCGCCACGCGCTGGACCTCGGCATGAACCACATCGAGACCGCGCGCGGCTATGGCACCAGCGAGATGCAACTGGGCCGCATCCTCCCCACGCTGCCCCGCGAGGACCTGATCGTCCAGACCAAGGTTGGCCCAACGGAAAACCCCGCCGAGTTTGCCGAGACCTTCGACAAGTCCATGGCGTATCTCCAGCTGGACTACGTGGACCTGCTCGCCTTCCACGGCGTCAATACCGATGAACAGATTGACTGGATCACGCGACCCGGCGGCTGCATGGAAGTGGCGCGCCGTCTTCAAAAGGAGGGACGCGCCCGACACATCGGCTTCTCCACGCATGGAACCTGCCGGATGATCAGCAAAGCGATCAACACCGGCGAGTTCGATTACGTCAATCTGCACTGGTACTACGTCAACGACCTGAACTGGCCCGCCATCGAAGCCGCCACCCGCCACGACATGGGCGTCTTCATCATCTCCCCGAATGATAAAGGCGGCAAGCTGTACGAGCCGCCCGCCAAACTCGTGGAGCTGTGCCGTCCGCTCACGCCCATCCAATTCAACGATTTATACTGCCTCGCCCGCCCCGAAGTCCACACGCTCAGCATCGGAGCCAGCAAGCCGAGCGACTACGATGAACACGTCGCCGCGCTGGCCTGGTACGACCGCATCTCGGAAACCCTCGGCCCCATCGAGGCGCGGCTGAGGGATGCAGTGGACAACGCGGTCGGCTCCGAGTGGCGCGAACGATGGTCCGAAGGATTGCCGGAGCACACCGAGATTCCGGGCGAGGTGAACGTCACCGAAATCCTTCGCCTCTGGACCTACGCGAAGTCCCTCGACCTCGTGGAGTGGGGGAAGATGCGCTACAACCTGCTCGGCAATGCGGGGCACTGGTTCCCCGGTTATCCCGCTGGAGACGTAGACCCGGATGCACTGGCGCCGGCGCTGGCGAACAGCCCCTTTAAGGATCGCATCCCGGCGATCCTCAGCGAGGCTCACACCATGCTGGTCGGCGAAGAACAGAAACGCCTCAGCGAAAGCGACTGACCGGCCTGGTCCTCTCAAACGCCGGGCGGAGGTAGCGAATATGGCTCTCTTATCTCCCGATGACCTGCGCCACTTTGACGAGTGGGGTTACGTCGTCGTGCCCAACGCGGTCCCCAAAGTCCAGTGTGACGCCGTGATCGCCGCCCTCTGGGAGTTCCTCGGCATGAACCCCGATGACCCGGAGGACTGGTATCGCCCGCCGCTCAAGCCGGGCGGTATGGTCGAAATCTATCAGCATCAGGCGCTGTGGGACAATCGCCAATGCCCCACGCTGTACCAGGCGTTTACCGAACTCCTCGGCGAGGAGAAACTCTGGGTCAGCATTGACCGGGCGAACTTCAAGCCGCCGATGCATCCCGCTCACCCCGAATACGACTTCCAGGGCTTCACCCACTGGGACGCCGACACCTCCGTGAGGCCGCTGCCGCGCCGCCGGGTGCAGGGCGTGGTGTACCTCTCGGACACGGCGGCGGATCAGGGCGGCTTCCAGTGCGTGCCGGACATCTACCACGACCTGGACGCCTACCTGGCGCGCCAGCCTGCCGACCGCAACCCAAAGCATCCCGATCTCACCGGCTACACCGTGAAGCCGATCCCCGGCAAAACGGGCGACCTCCTCATCTGGAATGTCCTGCTGCCGCACGGCAATGGTCACAACACCAGCGATCGGTTCCGCTACGCCCAGTTCATCAGCATGTTCCCCGCGCCCCAACCGCCCCATAACCGAGCGGACGACCGGGTGAACCAGTGGCGGGAACATCGCCCCCCGAAGAACGCCGTCTTCCCCGGCGACCCGCGCGAGATCGAGGAGAAGGAAGGCCACACGGCGATGCTCACGCCCTTAGGCCGGAAACTTCTCGGCGCCGATCCCTGGGAATAAGCGCGACAGCGACGCGGACTGGCGCGACAGGGACGTAAATCCAGCGCGACAGCGACGTAACCTAGCGCGACGCCACATACCAGGGCGCGATCTGGGCCATCGCCGACTGGAACGTCTGCTGCCGGTCGTAGATGGCCAGCACGTTGGTGAGTGAGCGGCCCGGTTTGGCGACGACCCGGCCTCGGCAATAGAAGGCGCTGGACGACCCCTGATCCACGTTCACGGCGTTCACGCAGCCGAGTTTGCGCATCACGCGGGCGAGCTGGCTCAGGTAGCACGGCGTTTTCACCGCCACAAACATGAGGCGGTTGTACTTCGTGATGCCGACGCCCAGCCGCATCGTTTTGGAGTACATCATGTGGCGGTCCCGGAACCCTTCGGCGCGCGGGTTGACATACACTGTGCCGTCCCAGATGAGGCGGGGACCGGCGCACAGGACGGTCTCGTAGCCGGACCAGTCCACGTGGCGATTGACGGGCCGCCGGACGATGTGCGCCTGATTATCGGAGGTGATGGCGATGGCGTGGCCGATACCGCCGAAGTAGATGTAGCGCCCGCCCAGCACGATGTCGCCGGTCGGCAGCAGGTTGTCCAGGGAGAAGAACGTCCCCGTAATCGCCGCTGTGGGGGTGGTGCGCTGGAGCATGGATTTAAACGATTCGCTGGAGCCGATGCCCCGTCGGCTGAGGATGGGCGTCACCTTGATGTCGGTGTCGTTCAGGTTGGCGGTGACGGCGTACGCGTTGAGGCCGCTCAGCCGATGATAACTGAAAGTCACGTTGCCCGGATGAGCGCGAGCGACAGAACCGCTCAGGAGGCTGAGCGCGGCGATCCAGAGAGGCAAACGCAACGGAGGGACTTCCTTTCATCCTCGCGGGGAGCGGTGGAGGGAGCGGCGCGAAATCACAAGCGTCGGTGGGCTTCCACCGAAGGGAGAAGGGGAAGGCGTCCCCGGTTCCTGGGATCATGGATCGCCGGGCGCGAAACCCGCCACGCCAGGGCGAAGAGACCGCTCCCATGATACCCGGATTGTCCGCCGGGTCAAACGCCCCCCCAAACCGCCTGCTGACTGTGGTGGCGGTTTCGCTGGAGGCGGTTTCGCTGGAGGCGGTTTCGCGGGCAGCGGCTCCGGGGGAATCCGGTAAGGTATGAGGAGGATAGCCTGTTTCTCCAGAAAGAGCCAAATCGCCTGGAGCCTGGGGGGTGGTTCAAAGTTTTGCAGGGTGGAGACAGAGGGAACGCCGCCGCCGAGCGCCGGAGGAGTCCCCGACTCGCCTCTTCCGAGCGACAGGCTGAGGTCCAATACCGTTCAAATAAGGAGGATTGAGCGTGAAATGACCATCTTAGGCTTGTATGCCAGGTTAAGTTTCGCCTCTGCTCTGACGCTCAGGCGAGTCCTTTCAACAACAAGGCTTCTGTTAGTTCTCTGAGCCTGTTTCTACTTATTTGAACGGTATTGGACTTCAGCCTGTCGCGCCGCCACGGAGGCGTGGGGAGGCGAATGTCCGTTTACCGTGGCTTCTGGTCTTTGACCATGTGCGACACTTTGACCGGCGCCCGCACTGCGGCGAATTGAGGCCAGGGGCCTTCATTTGGTAATATCCTGTTAAACCCCGGTCTTTATGGAGATTACGGCGCGCTTCCCGCCCTCCTCCCCGGTGGTC
>JBBRGS010000301.1:0-3884 GCA_038240635.1 Armatimonadota bacterium | reverse complement strand
GATGACCCTGAAGATCATCGCCGAAGCCGCCCGTCTGCCGTGGCGATTGCGTTCCCGACGTTCCTCCTCCCCCGAGCTCCCCCGGAACGACTGAGGAGGGAAACCCCCATAGGGACTCCCCTCCTCAGTGTGAACGTGATGGATGAGTGGCGGCCTCAGTGGCGGGTGAGCGCGCGGCCTTCCGTGCGGGCCATGATCTCCTCGCCGATGCTCCGGGGCACCTCCTCGTAGTGGCTCGGCTCCATCGTGTAACTCGCCCGCCCCTGCGTCATCGAGCGCAGCGATGTGGCGTATCCGAACATCTCCGCCAGCGGCACGTGCGCCTGAATGGCCTGTGCGCCGCTCGCGTCTACTTCCATCCCCTCGATGCGGCCCCGGCGACTGTTCAGGTCCCCGATCACGTCCCCCATGAAGTTCTCCGGCGTCACCACCTCCACCGCCATGATCGGCTCCTTCAGGATCGGCTTCGCCTTGCGCGCCGTCTCCCTAAGTCCCATGCTCCCGGCGATTTTGAACGCCATCTCGTTGGAGTCGACCTCGTGGAACGAGCCGTCCACCACGCTCACCCGCAGGTCAATCAGCGGATACCCCGCGAGGATGCCCGTCTCGCACGCCTCCTTCACGCCCTCTTCCACCGGCTTGATGTACTCGCGCGGGATCGAGCCGCCCACGGTCTTGTTGAGGAACTCGAACCCTTCTCCGGCGGGCAGCGGCTCTACTTCCAGCACGCAGTGGCCATACTGGCCGCGACCGCCCGTCTGCCGCACGAACCGGCCTTCACCCCGCGCGTGCGCCGAGACCGTCTCCTTGTAGGCGACCTGAGGCCGTCCCACATTGGCTTCGACCTTGAACTCGCGCAGGAGGCGATCCTGAATGATCTCCAGGTGGAGTTCGCCCATGCCGCCGATGATCGTCTGCGCCGTCTCCTCGTCCGTGCGGATGCGGAACGTCGGGTCCTCGGCGGAGAGGCGCTGCAGGGCCGTGCCCATCTTCTCCTGATCGGCCTTCGTTTTCGGCTCGATGGCGATGAAGATGACCGGCTCCGGGAAGACGATGGACTCCAGCACGATAGGCGCGGCGTCCACGCAGAGCGTGTCGCCCGTGGTGGTGTCGTTCAGGCCGACCGCCGCCGCGATGTCCCCGGCGTGCACCATCTCCACGTCCTCGCGGTGATTGGCGTGCATGCGGAGGATACGCCCGATGCGCTCGCGCTTCCCCTTGGTCGAGTTCTGGATGTAGGAGCCTTTGCTGAGCGTGCCGGAGTAGACGCGGAAGAAGGTCAGCTTGCCGACATACGGGTCGGTGGCGACCTTGAAGGCGAGCGCGGAGAATGGCTCCTCGTCAGAGGGCGCACGCTCCTCACTCTCATTGGTGCGCGGGTTGACGCCGGGCACCGGCCCCACATCCAGCGGCGACGGGAGGAAGCCCACCACGGCGTCGAGCATCGGCTGCACGCCCTTGTTCTTGTAGGCGCTGCCGCAGAGCACCGGCACCAGTCCGCCCTTGAGCGTGCCGTGCCGCAAGGCCGCGCGGATCTCCTCGGCGGTGATCGGTTCGCCTTCGAGGTACTTCTCCATCAGGGAGTCGTCCACGTCCGCGATGGACTCGATCATCCGCTCGCGCCAGGAGATCGCTTCCTCCTGAAGGTCCGCCGGAATCTCACTGGATTCGGAGGTCTTCCCCAGGTCATCGGTGTAAACGATGGCTTTCATCTCGATCAGGTCCACAATGCCCTTAAAATCGGCTTCGGCGCCGATTGGAACCTGAAGCGGCACGACCTTCGCGCCGAGGCGTTCTTTCATCCGCGCGACGACCTTAAAGAAGTCCGCCCCCATGCGGTCCATCTTATTGATGAAGGCGATTCGGGGGACCTTGTACTTGTTGGCCTGGCGCCAGACGGTTTCGGACTGAGGCTGCACGCCGCCGACCGCGCAAAAGACGGCGACAACGCCATCCAGCACGCGGAGGCTGCGCTCCACTTCCACCGTGAAGTCCACGTGACCCGGCGTGTCAATAATGTTGATGCGATGGTTATTCCAAAAGCAGGTGGTGGCGGCGGAGGTGATCGTGATGCCGCGCTCCTGCTCCTGCACCATCCAGTCCATCGTGGCGGCGCCTTCGTGGACTTCGCCCATATGGTGGACGCGGCCCGTGTAGAAGAGGATTCGCTCGGTGGTCGTCGTTTTCCCCGCGTCAATGTGGGCGGCGATGCCGATGTTTCGAGTGTTGGCTAAGCTGTATTCACGGGCCATTGAAGGGTCTCTCCAGGACGTGGACGAAGGGGATGAGCGCTGAGGATTGAGGGGAATACAGAGGCGACCGTCGGAGTGTGCAGTAAGAAGAACAGTCGGAGTGTGCAGTAAGAAGAACAGTATGAATAACGCAAGCGGAGAGTAAAGGAGTCGCCAGGCGCCAATAAGTAAGGACAAATAAGGGTGAAACGGGTTCCCGGGCGGCGCCTTCCTATCTTACACCAATTAACGATGAGTTAATCCCGTTCGCGCTCTGCCGCCCCGGATACGGCCTACCCCTTTAGAAATCGGAGGATAGCGGACGCATCGATGCGCTTTCGGAGACGACAACAAACCCGGCAAGGCAAAGGACGGTCGCCTCGCCGGGTTCAGATTGGGGAGCCGGGTCTCGCGGAGTGTCGTCACCGCTGATCCGGGAACAGCCGCGCCGAGTGAGGCGATTACCAGCGGTAATGGGCGAAGGCTTTGTTGGCGTCGGCCATGCGATGGGTGTCTTCCCGCCGCTTCACGGAGGCGCCCGTGCTGTTGGAGGCGTCCATGAGTTCCGCAGCGAGTTTGTCAATCATCGTGCGGCCGGAGCGCTTGCGGGAGTTGGTGATGAGCCAGCGCAGCGCGAGGGCCGTGCGACGTTCCGGGCGCACTTCGATGGGGACCTGGTAAGTCGCGCCGCCGACGCGCCGGGGCTTGACTTCCACCACGGGCATGACGTTTTTCACGGCCTGCTGGAACACTTCGAGCGGGTCGCGCTCGCTCTTCTCCTTGATAATGTCCATCGCGGAGTAGAAGATTTTCTCGGCGACGCTCTTCTTGCCCTTCACGAGCAGGCGATTGATGAACCGGCTCACGAGGCGGTCATTATAGACGGGGTCCGGGATGATCTCCCGTTTGACGGCGGGGCCTTTTCTCGGCATGGTCGCTCCTTACGGACAGGTCGGTTACTTGGGTTTCTTGGCGCCGTATTTGGAACGGCCCTGCTTACGGTCGCGGGCGCCCTGAGTGTCGAGTGCGCCGCGCACGATGTGGTAGCGCACGCCTGGAAGGTCCTTCACGCGGCCGCCACGCACCAGCACCACGGAGTGCTCCTGAAGATTGTGTCCGATTCCGGGGATGTAGGCGGTCACTTCTTCCCCATTGGAAAGACGGACGCGGGCGATCTTCCGAAGGGCGGAGTTCGGCTTCTTCGGCGGCACGGTGCGCACCACGAGGCAGACGCCCCGCTTCTGAGGCGCTCCGTCAGTGGGGGTGCTTTTGCGCTTCACCGAGTTGAACTCGCTGTGAAACGCCGTCACTGTGGTCTTCTTCCTGACCGGTTTGCGTCCTTTTCGGACCAATTGGTTGATGGTGGGCATAGTCGGTTTCGTTCCTCATCCCCTGAGGGGGCTGCCGGCGGGGGGTCGGGGCAACGGTCAAAAAGAAACCCCTCACGCGGGAGGGGCACGGTCAACGGCGGACTGGAGGGGGCGCCAATGCAGGAACCTTGGAACCTTGCCGTATCCCGGACCTCCTTCGAGCGCGTTGGGATGGGCGCACAGGGAGTGGCCCGCCTTCCGCGTGGCCTGAGAGATTGCGCGCACGCGAATCCCCAGGCAACAGTCTGATTATACGCAGATCAACCCGCAGAGTCAACGGTCA
>JBBRGS010000300.1:0-3887 GCA_038240635.1 Armatimonadota bacterium | reverse complement strand
ATTCGTGGCGTCTATCCCGACGAGCTGAACGAGGAGGTCGCTTATCTCCTGGGCCGGGCCTTCGCCACGTTCATCGGTAAACCGAAGGTGATTGTGGGACGCGATATGCGGCTCTCCGGTCCCGCCCTCTTCGACGCCGTGTCACGCGGCCTCATGGACCAGGGCGCCGATGTCGTCAGCATTGGGATGACCAGCACCGACCAGTACTACTTCGCGTGCGCCACGCTGGGGCTGCCGGGCATGATGGTCACGGCGTCACACAACCCGCCGCAGTACAACGGCTTCAAAATGGTGCGCCGGATGCCGTATCTCCTCTCCGGCGACGAGGGAATTCAGGACCTCCGCCGCCTCGTGGAGAGCGAAGCTTTCCCGGAGCCGACCCGGCGCGGCGCCATGGAGGAGATGGACCTCACCGAGCCGTTTATCGAGAAAATTCTCTCCCTCGTGGATGGGTCCACCCTCCGACCGCTGAGCGTGGTGGCCGACACCGGCAACGGCATGGTCGGCCCTATCCTCGATCTCGTCTACCGGCGGCTGCCCATTGAGTATGTTTCGCTCTACCCCGAACCGGACGGCTCTCTGCCCAATCACGGCCTCGACCCGATGCAGCCGGAGAACCGCCGGGCGCTGGAAGCCCGCGTGGTGGCGGATCGCGCCGACGCCGGATTCGCGTTTGATGGCGACGGAGATCGCTTCTTCGCCGTGGACGACCGGGGTCGCTTCGTGCCCGGCGACTTCCTCACAGCGCTCCTGGGCCGCTACTTCCTGAAGCGGTACCCCGGCGCCAAAATCCTCCACGACGTGCGCGCCTCGTGGGCGGTCCGAAACCTTGTGCGAGAGTCGGGCGGGACGCCGCTGGTGGAGCGCGTGGGCCACGCCTTCATCAAGAAGCGCATGAGCGAGGAGGATGTGGTCTTTGGCGGCGAAGTGACCGGCCACTTCTACTTCCGCGACTTCTACTTCGCTGATTCGGGCCTCCTGCCGTCCCTCTTCCTCATGGAGATGCTCTCCACGAGCGGGATGAAACTGTCTGAATGGCTCGCGCCGCTGGAGGCGAAGTATCACCTCTCCGGCGAGATCAACAGCCACGTGGAGGACCCCGCCGCCAAAATGGAAGAACTCACGGCCCGCTACGCCGAGGGCGAGGTCACTCATCTGGACGGCGTGTCGGTCGAGTATCCCGACTGGCGGTTCAACGTGCGCGCCTCCAACACCGAGCCGCTGCTGCGCCTCAATCTGGAGGCGACGAACTCCGAGACGATGGCCGCCCGCCGCGACGAGGTTCTGGCCCTCATCCGGGGATAAGCCGAAGAACACCGCGAATTCTCCGAAATTTCGGGAACACAGTTGCGCTCGCCGTTGTCTATTCTGTGTTATACAGTTAATACAGTGACACAACACTTATCGAGGACGACCGTGAACCTCCGAATCTTCCCCCAGGACGGGACGCCGCTCTACCAGCAGATTGTGAATCAGGTGAAACTCCTCGTCGCGTCGGGCCGCCTGGCCGAGGGCGAGGAACTCCCCTCCATTCGCGCCCTCGCCGAGCGTCTCGTCATCAATCCCAACACCGTGGCCCGCGCCTACCGCGAACTGGAGGCCGCCGGGCTGGTGGAGAAGCGCCGCACCAACGGCACCTTCGTCTCCGCCGTGGGCAGCCCCCTCCGCCGCGAGGAGAAACTCCGCATCCTCGCGGAGCGGGCCGACCTGCTGATCGCCGAGGCGCGCGGCATGGATATCTCCTTCTCCGACCTGTTAGCCCTCCTTCACGACCGGCGCGCCGCCATGACCGCCCCGGCCTCTCCTCCCGATGAAGATGAAGGGACGGACCTCCCATGATCACCGACCGCGCGGAATCCCCCCTGGCCGACGCCTCCGCTCCTCCTCCCGAAACCGTGGCGGAGATGACCGATGTCTCCCGGCGCTACGGCTCCCGTCTCGCCCTCGATCACGTCTCTCTTGCGCTTCCGGCGGGCGTCGTCACCAGCCTGATCGGCCCCAACGGCGCCGGGAAGACCACTCTCATCCGGCATTTGCTGGGGTTGCTGCAGCCTCAGTCCGGCGAGGTGCGCGTCTTCGGCGCCGATCCGGTGGCGGACCCGGTGGGCGTCCTCTCCCGTATCGGCTACCTGTCGGAGGAGGACACCCTGCCCGGCTGGATGCGCGTGAACGATCTGCTGAAGTACCTGCGCGCTCTCTATCCCACGTGGGATGAGGCGTACGCCCGCCGCCTGGTCGCCGACTTCGCGCTGGATGCGACGGTCCCTCTGCGGTCCATGTCGAAAGGGCAGCGGGCGCGGGCGGGGCTGGTGGCGGCGCTGGTTCCCGCGATCACAGTGACCTTATTTTCTTACATTCAATACCAACGGGTGGCGAATGACGTGTTGGCTACTGTTCCCAGGGAACCCTGGTCGGCTTTCCTCCCCCTGGTCCTCATCACCGCGTTGTTCCTGCCGCTGGTGAGGATCTCGGCTGCGACCCTCCGCCTGGACGCGAGCCGTCACAACGTGGAATGATCGCCCTCACAACCCAACGCCGCCGACTTCCGGGTGAGGGAGGTCGGCGGCGCGTTGGGGTCTCTCCTGTGGAGCGGGGAGGGCTGGAGGCTTTAGTCCGTGGTGTAGGGCAGCAACGCGATCACGCGGGCGCGCTTGATGGCGCGGGTGAGGATGCGCTGGTGCTTCGCGCATGTGCCGGTCTGGCGGCGTGGGCTGATTTTGCCCCGGTCGCTGACGAATCGGCGGATGCGCGCCACGTTCTTGTAATCAATGTGCTCGGCTTTTTCGACGCAGAAGCTACAAACTTTGCGTCGGGGCTTGCGTACTTTTCCAGGTCTTCGCACGGTTCTGGCTCCCTTACGGGCGGGGGTCCGCCTGACAGGGGGCGGAACACAGCGATGACGTGACCGTGAGTCTGATGAGACGCTTCAGCGGGCGGCGCGGGGTTAGTTGTCCGCGAACGGATCGTTGAAGTCGTCCTGGCCGTAGTTGTCGGAGAAGTCGTCGGCGGGGGCGGAGGAGCGGGATCCACTCGCCCCGGCGTTTGCTCCGCCTGCAGGACGGGGGCCGCCGGACGGGCCGCCTTCGCTGTCCGGCGCGCGTTCCAGCGACTGGAGGCGGTCGGCCACCACTTCAATGGAGGTGCGCTTCTGGCCTTCCTTGTCCACGTAGCTCCGCTGCTGAAGGTAGCCGTCCACGCCGACGAGCCGTCCCTTGGTGAGGTAGGTGGATGCGAATTCGGCCTGATTGCGCCACGCAACGAGGTTGAAGAAGTAAGCCGTCGGCTCTCCTTCGCGCTGCTTCTCTTTCGCTATTCCCTTGTCCACCGCGATGCCCAGGGTGGCCATAGCGACGCCTGCGGGGGTGTAGCGAATTTCGGGGTCGCGGGTCAGGCGACCGACGAGGACCACACGGTTGATCATCGTACCGCACTCCTTTTAGGAAGGTTGCCCTTCCTCGCGTGAGGGTTGAAGGTTCCGGCGACCGACGGGCTTCTTGCGCCGGGCGGCGTTAACCGCATTATCGGCGTACTTCGGGAAATCCGTTGGGTCGTCAGAGCGTCCACCCTCGTGTGGAGTTCGGCGCTGCGTATCCGTCCCAATCCGAGGTGACGGTTCCTGTTGACGTTTTCGGAAGGATTCGTCGAGAGGTGATTAGGCTTCCGGGGGTGTCGGAGTGTCTGAGGCGTCGGGTTCCACCGGGGCTTCGGGGGTTTCAGGCGCCGGGGCCGCGTCGTCCTGAGGCGCCGGGGTCTCTTCCGCCGCCGGAGCGGCTTCAGGAGTCGCCGGAGCGGCTTCAGGAGTCGCCGGAGCGGCTTCAGGAGTCGCCGGAGCGGCTTCAGGAGTCGCCGGAGCGGCTTCAGGAGTCGCCGGAGCGGCTTCAGGAGTC
>JBBRGS010000299.1:0-3899 GCA_038240635.1 Armatimonadota bacterium | reverse complement strand
GCTTGATGAGCCGCCCGCAGTCTACGCCGAATGGCGGCGGCTGGTGGTGGCGCACGACGTGCGGGGGACGCAGGTCCACGACGCGCACCTCGCCGCCGTGATGCGCGCGCACGGCCTGAGGCGCATCCTGACGCTCAACGTCCGCGACTTCGCCCGGTTTGAGGGCGTCATCGCCGTTCATCCGGCGGACGTGGAGCAACCTGCTTCGTAGAGTTGTGGGAAAGCCGCTCCACCTGAGAGCGCACCAAAGCCGCTACCTCGCACGCGGCGCCGGCATATCGCCCATAATGGGGGATGTAACCCTTCAGAATAACGTCGGACGCCGCGCCGCGTCCTTTGGGAGACCTCCATGAACGTTGGCATCATCGGCCTGCCCGCATCCGGCAAAACCACGCTCTTCAACGCCCTCACTCGCAGCGCCGCGCAAACCGGGGCCTTCGGGGCGCGCGCCAAAGAGGGCAACGTCGCCGTCATCGGCGTGCCCGACCCCCGCTTTGATCGCCTCGTGGAGACGTATCACCCGAAGAAAGAGGCTCCCGCCACCATCGAATTCGTGGACGCGATGGGCGGCCTGGAAGCCGGGGCCGCCAAAGCCAGCGTCGGGCAGGACTTCTTCGCCGCCGTGCGCGCCGCCGACGCCCTCGTCAATGTCGTCCGCTGCTTTCCTAACGAAGCCGTACCGCATCCATCAGGTTCGGTGGACCCGGTGCGCGACGCCCGTGCCCTCGTCTCCGAACTCCTCCTCGGCGATCTCGTCCTCATCGAGCGGCGACTGGAGCGGCTGGAGAAGCAATTGCAGGTCAATCGGGTGAAGATGTCCGCCGACCAATTGCTGCAAATCGAACTCCTGCGCCGCCTCCGCGATCAGCTCGAAGCCGAAGTCCCCGCCAGCAAGGCCGATCTGAAGCCGGACGAATGGCTGCTCCTGCGCGAACTGCAATTCCTCTCCGCCATGCCGCTCGTGATGGTGGCGAACGTGGACGAAAGCGCCATCAGCGGCGGCGATCCCGGCGTGGAAGCCCTGAAGGCGTACTGCGAGGAGAACGGCTACCCCTTGATTGACATATGCGCCGAGGCCGAAATGGACGTGTCGCAGCTGGGCGCCGAGGAAGAAGGCGACTTCCTCGCGGCGTACGGCATCACCGAGTCGGGGCGCAGTCGCCTCATCCGACTGGCGTATGGCGAGCTCGGACTCCTCTCCTTCTTCACCGTCGGCGAGGACGAAGTGAAGGCGTGGACCCTCCGCAAGGGCCAAACGGCGGTGGAAGCGGCGGGGAAAATCCACTCCGACATCGCGCGGGGCTTCATCCGCGCCGAAGTCGTCTCCTACGACCACCTGATGGAAGACGGCAGCATGGCCGCCGCCCGCGAGCATGGCCACTGGCGACTGGAAGGCAAGGAGTACCTCGTGCGGGATGGCGACATCCTGAATATCCGGTTCAACGTCTCGAAGTAGCGGTGTTGGCGGCAGGGGATGCCGTCTCGAAGTAGCGGTGTTGGAGCGGTTCAGCGCCCCCATCCCTCCTTCTGGCGCCATCTGCGCGTTGGCGCCCTGCGGTTTCGGGCAAAGCGAGCGACAATAACAGGGAGAGCCGACCTGCTTTCCCTGTGACGTGCGCCCCCGGAGGCTGTGACGATGATGACCGCGTGGGCCGCCCGCGCTCGAACTCCCGCCGGGCGACGGTGGACGGCGGCGCTCGGAGGACTGGCCGCCGTCGCCGTGGCCCTGCTCTATTTTCGCTTCACCTTCATGGGCCTCGCCGCCCCTGAAGCGATGGAACTGGCGCAACTCGGCCGCAATCTCTCCAACGGCCTGGGCTTCACGACGTTCGTCCTGCGCCCCCTGGCGCTCCCTCACGGAACGAATCCCCTCGCGCAGCCAGAGATGCTGCACGGACCACTCTTCCCGTTCCTGCTCGCGCTGATCATCGGCGCGACCGGCGCCAGCGACCTGGCCATCGCCGGAGCGTCCCTCTTCTTTCATTTGCTCACGATTCCCGTCGTGTTCACCCTGGGACGCCGCCTGTTTGATCGCCGCACGGCCTACTTCGCCGCCGCATTGTACGCCCTCAACGTGGAGGTTCTGGATGTCGCGGGGTCCGGTCGCCCTCTCACGCTGTGTATTTTTTTGATGTCCTGCCTCTTCGTCACGCTGTATGATCTGGCCGCCGAGGACCGGAATGATGACGCGAAGGAGGCGTCCCCGGCGCGGGTTTCCCCGACGCCGCGCGGGCGGTTTCGGCTGGCGGGAGCGCTGGGCGGCGCGCTTTACCTCACTGACCCGGCGTTTTTCTGGATCCTGCCCATTCTTCTGGCGCTTGCGTTTCACTGGAATCGCCGGCGCCCCGGCGCCCTGATGGCGCTGGCGGGGCCGATGGCCCTCCTCGCGCTGCCGTGGATGATTCGGAATTACTCCGTCACGGGCAGCCCCTTCTTTGGGTTGCGGGGCAGCGAAATCTGGATGAACACCGGCCTCTTTCCGGGAACCATCGCCTACCGCATGAGTGACCACGACCTGGCGCCGAGTACAGCGGCGCTCAACGCCCTGATGAAGAAACTGGTGGCCAACACCGCCCGCGAAACCCAGGCCCTGCCAATGATTTTAGGGCCGTGGACGCTCGCGTTCTTCCTGCCCAGCCTCTTCTTTCAATTCAGCGATGAAGCCGCCAACACCCTGCGGCGGACGGGGTTCGCCCTGTTCCTCGCCGTGTCGCTGGGCATGGCTCTCTTTGTGCCGCGCCATGACCTGCTCATGGCGTTCCTGCCGCTGGTCGCGGTGTTTTCTGTCGCTTATCTGCTGCACCTCATCCGCCAGGCCGGCAATTCATCGTTGACAGCCCGGACGGCGGCGGTGGTGGCCCTCGTGGTGATACTGTTTCCGCTCGCGGGGGGAGTCGCGCGGCAGGCGCCGAACAGTCTTCGCCGGGCGGCGGCGGTGGCGCCGTGGCTTCATCAGTACTCCCGCCGGGGCGATATCGTCTTCAGCGATCAGCCCTGGGTGGTGGCGTGGTACGCGGATCGGCCCTCCATTCTGCTGCCGCTCCGGGAAGCGCGCATCACTCAACTGCGGCGAGAGTTTCCCGGCGCCCGATGGCTCTTCCTCACGGAGGAAGCCCGCGCCTTCTCCCCGATGTGGAGCGCCATTCACGATTCGTTTTACCAGTGGAACAACATCGTGGCTCAGGCCCGCGCCACCGGCCAGACGCTCCCTCAGCCGCTCCTGATCGCCGGGCCACAGCCGCCCCTGTTCGCCGCCCTGGCGGGTTTCGTCTCCGTGGAAGTGGGAACGGACCCCGGCGCGGTCCTGGGGGTGGTGTCGCCCGCCGCGCCCAAAACCGTACCGACGCCGCCCGTCACCCAACCGCATCGCCCCTGAGGCGTTCGTTTCTTCGGGCCGTCCGTGCGGAACTCTCCCTGCAACGAAAGCGACACAGAGCTTTGTGTGTCAGAGGTGTCTTAACCGACCAGGGGAACGTGGAACAGTCTTACAATGGTTGAGAAGGGGACAATCCGAGGGCCATTCGCTCACAGCAAGGATACCTTTTTAGGATCGGATTCATCATGGGACGACTGACTGACGCGCTGTATCAACAGATCATGGGGAACGGAGCGCTGCCGTTCTACGAGACGACCCTGCGCGGGCGCAACACATTCAAATACCGCGCCGAGTTTGAACGCACGCAGTGGTTCTCCCCCGACGCCCTCGCCGCCCTGCAATGGGAACGCCTGTCGGCCCTGCTGCGACACGCCTGGGACACCGTGGGCGCGTATCGCGCCATGTTCGATGCGCTGGACGCCACGCCCGAAGATATCCGCAACCCCGCCGACTTCGCCCGCCTCCCCATCCTCGACAAGCCCGTCTTGCGCAGTGAGCCGGAGCGGTTCCTCTCCTCCGACTT
>JBBRGS010000298.1:0-3921 GCA_038240635.1 Armatimonadota bacterium | reverse complement strand
CGCGGAAGGCGTCCATTCCAGCCCCATGTTGTTGGCGACCATCCAGACGCGCGCCCAGTTCGCCTTCGCCTTCCCCAGGGCGGTGTACCAGTCTTCATACTCGTACGTCCCGCGATCTCCCGCCCAGCCGACATTCTCCCCCACGATGAAGAAGGTGGAGCCGTCATCGCGCCGGAGGTAAGAGTGTGATTTTGGGCTGCGACGGATGAACCCCGGTGCGGAGGAGGCCGTGACGGTGAAGGCGCCCGTCGCCGAGCGCGAACCAGACGCATCCTTCACGCTTACGCGATACGTCCACTTCCCCACGGCGTTCGGCGTGAAGCGAACCTTCCACGCGGGGGCGCCGTCCCGCGTCATCTCCTCGCGCTTCCCGTCCACCAGGCGGCGCGTGTAGGGTTGATCGTAGAATCCGTTCACGGTGAAGAAGCGCTTGCCGGGGCCGCTGAACGTCGCCGTAACATCCATCTCGTCGGGATCAAACGGATTCTTATACGTCGTGGATAGATTTAGCGTCAGTTCGATCATGCCGAAGCGCGACACGGAAGCGGCGTTGACGCGTGCGGCGAGGGGCTTCGGCGCGGCGGCGGGAACGACGGGAGCCGCCAGCGAGCCACACAACGCAAGGGCGAGGAGCAGAACCGTTTTCATAGGGATAACCTCCGGCAGAGGGAATTGAGCGCAGGGAAGGAGGGGTATCGGGTAGAACCTTTAGGAGGAATGGCGACAAGCCACTTCACCATCCCGGCGTTCGGATCGCCCGAAGGAGTGCGCTGATGAGTCACACATGGAAGGTCGTCGGCATTAATTTCGACCATATGCACATGGGGGACCTGCTTCGGCTGGTTCACGAACACCCTCACGCGGAGATTGTGGGCCTCGCGGATGAAGACCCGGCGCGCATGGAGGCAAGCGCCGAGGCGTTTGGCGTCCCGCCCGACCGCCGCTACACCGACTGGAGCCGCTGCCTCACCGAGACCGGAGCCGAGGTCGCCATCCTCTGCCCGGCGACGGGGAAGCACGGCGAAGTGGTGAGGCAGGTCGCGCCGCACGGCGTGCATCTCCTCGTGGAGAAGCCGATGGCCGCCTCCCTCGCCGACGCCGACGCCATGATCGCCGCCGTGAAGGCGACAGGCAAAACGATGGTCATCAACTGGCCGCTGGCGTGGTACCCACCGCATGTGACGACGAAGCGGCTGATTGACGAAGGCGTGATCGGCGCCGTGCGCGAGGTTCACTACTACGACGGCAACCGGGGTCCCCTGCGCCATCTCGCCGATAAGGTGGAAGTGGACGAGGACGAATCCGCCCGGCGCAAATCAGAAAGCTGGTGGTATCAGAAGGCGTACGGCGGCGGCTCGCTGCTCGATTATCTCGGCTACGGCGTCACGCTGGGCACATGGTTTCATGGCGGTGTCGCTCCCGTGGAAGTGACCTGCATGGTGGACCGCCCGCGCGGCCTCGAAGTGGACGAACACAGCGTCACCGTGGCGCGCTACCCTAACGGCGCGCTTTCCAAATACGAAACCCGCTGGGGAACGTACACAGATCCGTGGACCCATCAGCCTCAGCCCAAATGCGGCTTCGTCGTCACTGGGACGCGCGGCACGATCAGCTCCTACGACTACGAGCCGACCATCCGCCTGCAAACCGAGGAGCGTCCTGAAGGCTTCACCCTCCCTGTGGACCTCCTTCAGGCCCCGCGCCGTAACCCGGTGGAGTACCTCCTGCACTGCCTGGAGACCGGCGAAGCCGTGAACGGCCCCCTTGACCCTGCGCTCAGTCGCATCGGGCAGCAAATCGTGGACAGCGCCGCGCTCAGCGCCGCCGAACAGCGCACGGTCCCTCTCCTCAGCTGATTCCCTTTCTCCCTTCTCACCGGTCGGCGCGCCCGATCCCCTCCCCTCCTCCTCACTCCTATGATTGATCTTCCGTATCGTCCCCGCGACCCCAAAGCGTATCATCCCGCCATCGGCCTCATCGGGTGCGGCGGCATCACTGAAACACACCTCAGGGCCTACAAGTCGGCGGGATACAACGTCGTCGCCCTGTGCGACCTGGACCGCGACCGCGCCGAGGGCCGCCGCGCGAAGTTCTATCCTGACGCCGCCGTGACCACCGATTACCAGGAGATTCTCGGCCGCGACGACATCGAGGTGGTGGATGTGGCCCTGCACCCTGCCGCGCGCATTCCCGTGGTGGAAGCCGCCCTCCGAGCGAAGAAGCACGTCCTCAGCCAGAAGCCGTTCGCCCTCGACCTCGACACCGGCGCTCGCCTCGCCGACCTCGCCGACGCGCAGGGCGTGAAGCTCGCCGTGAACCAGAACGGACGCTGGGCGCCGCACTTCTCATGGATCCGCGAGGCCGTTCACGCCGGGCTGCTCGGCGACGTGACCTCCATCCACGTCAGTCTCCACTGGGATCACTCGTGGACGGTCGGCACCCCGTTCGAGGAGATACACGACCTCATCCTATACGACTTCGCCATCCACTGGTTCGACTTTGCGGCGAGCCTGATGCCGGACAGTCGCCCGTTCACGCGGGTGCAGGCGTTTCGCACACGCAGCGCGGATCAGTTGGGCCGCCCGCCGATGCTCGCGGAGGCCATCGCGCAGTTTGAAGGCGGTCAGGCGTCGTTCATTTTCGACTCGCACGTCCGGTACGGCCCCCGCGACACCACCTTTGTGGGGGGAAGCAAGGGAGCGATCTTCAGCGCAGGACCGCACCTGGGCGAACAGACGCTCACCCTCACTACCGCCGAAGGCGACGTGACGCCCACCCTGGAAGGCTCCTGGTTCCCGGACGGCTTCCACGGCACGATGGCCGAGCTCCTCTGCGCTATCGAGGAGGACCGGGAGCCGCGCAACAGCGCCCGCAACAACCTGAAAAGCCTTGCGCTCTGCTTCGCCGCCATCGAAAGCGCCACCGACGGCGTCCCGAAGGTCCTTGGCGAAGTGAGACGCCTGCCGGAGGGGTCCGCCCCCGGCGCTTAAGGCGGGCCGATGAGAACTAAAGGGAGACGGGGAGCGCCCTCCCCTCCTCCCCTTTGACTCGACTTTCATTCACTGTTCTGGACAGCGGAAGGACCTTCACTTGAAACCGAACCCGAAAATTGCCTTCAACACCGCCAATCTGGTGGGGCGCGTCACCCAGTACCGCTTCGAGTTACGCCACTGGGGCGAGCAGCATCAGCGGACTATCCGCGAAACGAACGAGGCCGAATGGGCCGCCATCTGCCGGGAGATCGCCATTGCGGGCTTTCACGCCGTGGAGGTGTGGGAAGCGCACGCCTCACCGCAAACCACCACCGAGGAGCGGGCGCTGCTCTGGAAGCGGATCATGGAGGACGCGGGCCTCACTCCTATCGCTTACGCGGGCGCGCTGAACGAGGAGACGACGCGCGTCTGCCAATGGATGGGTATCCCGCACATAGACGGCGGCATGGGCGGCCTCCTCTCCCGCGACGCCACCGCGCTTTGCCAGGAGACCGGCGTCCGTTACAACTTTGAAAATCACCCCGAAAAGAGCGCGAGCGAAGTCCTGAACAAAATCGGCGGCGGGAACGAGATGCTCGGCGTTTGCGCGGACCTCGGCTGGCTGGGGACGCAGGGGGTGGACGCTCCCGCGTTTCTCCGCGAACTGGGTCCACTCGTCCGCCATGTGCATGTGAAGGACGTGGCGGCGGTCGGCGCCCACGACACCTGCCTCCTTGGCGACGGCGTGGTCAACGTGGACGCCTGCATGGACACGCTGAAGGAGATCGGCTACACCGGCTGGTACTCATGGGAGGACGAGCCGGAACATCGCAACCCGTTCGACTCGGCGGCGCGCAATCTCCGATGGATTGAAGAGCGACTTTAACTCCGGCGACGCACAGAAGACACACCGCAAAGGGATCAATTCACCCGGACCAGGGAGGATGAG
>JBBRGS010000297.1:0-3931 GCA_038240635.1 Armatimonadota bacterium | reverse complement strand
GGGATCGGGCGGACTTTGTGACGCCGGGACAGTTCGCCGAAGGGATGCGCTACGTCTGGGTGAACGGCGTTATGGAGCTCGATGCGGGCAAGCCGACGGCGGAACGGGGCGGTCGGGCGTTGCGAGGGCCGGGCTGGAAGCCGGTGGGAGAGAATTCGAGGAGGAATTGAGGGAAATCCGATGCGGATCCGATGCCGGTTTGTAGGAGTTCGCGAGTTGGCGTTGTATATAGGATTGGCTCTATGCCCCAAACGATGCGCGCCGCCCTGCAAAGGGACCGGCCGAGAAGCGGAAAGGGTCGCTCGATAGAGCCATCGCGCGATACGGGTCCGGCCCGAAACGGCAAAGCGCTCCCCGCCCTTCCGATCCTCCCTTCGCCTTTCGGCGCTCCGGCGCCCCACCCCATCCCATCTCCCGTGGAGGAACTCCTACGTGAAGAAAGCCTTAATGACCCTCCTGCTCGGAGGACTGGCGGCTGCGGCGTTCGCCGCGACCCCGACGACCCCTCCGGTCAACACCCTCGTCCTCGGCGCCCATGTGATCCGCTCCGACGACGCCGCTCCCGGCACCCGAGTGGACATCAACCTCGCTGGCCCGACCGATGTGGCCGGCGCTCAGTTCAAACTCCTCTACGACCCTAAGGTCGTCACCGTGGTGGACCCGGTCGGCACCGATTTCGAATCCACCGAGGGTGAAGGCAGCGTCATCAAGAGCCCCAGCGTCGTCGTGAACTACGGCGCGGACGGGGACTCGGCCAATCCTGGACTCAAAGGCATCTTCGTCGCCATCGCCGCCTCCAAGGGCGCCACCAAGACCGGCACCGCCGCGCACATCTGGTTCAAGGCGGCCGCCGGCGCCAAAGCGGGCGACTCGAGCAAGTTCATCCTCAGCGCCGACAAAGCCGACTTCGTCCTGAGCAAGTCCGACGCAACCCAGATCGCTGACGCGGGTGTCAGCACCGGCAGCCTCGTCATCGGCGGGACCAAAGCGAACAGCGGCTCCGCCGTCTTCCCCGTCGGTATCGGTGGCTCCGTCTCCGTCGGCCCCAGCCCGGACGGCAAGACGACCGCCGCGTATGTGGTGGACAATCTTGGTCAGCTGCAAACCCTTGACCCCACCGGCACCACCGCCTCGCCCAGCGCGATCCCCGCGTCCGGCATGGGTTCCATGGGCCGCCCGACGATCAACGCCGGCTTCGTGGCTTACGGGACCGCCGACGGTAAAGTTGTCATTGCCCAGCAGTCGGGCACCGGCGTCCAGACGGCCACCGCCAGCGCGGCGGTCAACTCCGCCCCGGCGATCCTGAACGGTAACGTCTACGTCTCCACCGCCGATGGCAAGTTCCAGGCGTTCAACGCCTCCACCGGCGCGGCGGTCGGCACGACGCAAACCATCGGTGGTTCCGGTATGTCCAGCCCCTCCGCCATGACCGGCGTGAACACCCCGGTGTGGGTGGGCGGTGGCACCGGCGTGTTTGAATTCAACGGCGCGGACCTCAGCCCGATGAAGACGATCACCACCGGCTCGGAAGTCAAGTCCTCCCCCTCGATCATGGGCCTCTTCGGCGTGGTCGGCGCGGATGACGGCAAAGTCTACGGCATGAACGCAGGCACCGGCGACGCCATCGGCAGCTTCGACACCACCGCCCCCGTCCGCAACGCTCCGTTCATCCTGCCCAGCGCGCTCCTTCCTGGCATCACCGGCATCGGCGCGGTCACCGTCAACACTCAGGGTCAGGTCTCCCTGGTGATGGTGGACGCGGCGGCTGTGACTGGAACCAATCCGGCGGTCAAGTTCGCCGCGGGTTCCGACTCTGCGCAGTCCCCCATCGTGGTTGGCTCCACCCTCTACGTGGGTGACACCGCCGGGATGCTGCACACCGCGACGATTACCGGCCCGGCGGCTGCGACCGTTGGCAAGGATATCGTGATCTCCAGCAAGCCGGTCACCTCGGTCGCCTCCATGAACGGGATGATCTACGCAGCGGCTCAGGATGGCAGCGTCATCAGCATCCCCGCCTTCTAAACCGGCTGGCAACACCCTGCAACAGAACAAGGAGGCCCTCACACCGGGGGCCTCCTTTTCGTTTGCCCTCCCATACTCCACAATGAACCAAACCGGGCCGCCCCGCGCGTCCGGCGCTCCCGCACCCCAACCGGAGGACTCGTGCCCAAAACTTACAAACTCGCCGCTGTGGACCTCGATGAAACGCTGCTGGGGCCGGACCATCTCGTCAGCGCGCGCAACGCCGACGCCGTGCGACGCCTCACGCGGGCCGGGGTGCGGGTCGTTATCGCGTCGGGGCGGATGCACGCCTCCACCACGCGGTTCGCGCAGGAATTGGAACTCCCAACCCCCATCCTCTCCTACAACGGCGCTATGGTGAAGTACGAGACGACCGGCGAAGTGATTCATCACATTCCTATGAACGCCGAACTCGCCGCCGAGATCGTGAAGTGGGCGGAGGACCGCGAATTCCCCGTGAATTATTATCTTAATGACACCCTGCGGATTAAGAAGCGCACCCCTCTCTCTGATCTCTACTTCGAGCGCACCGGCTCCGAACCCCATGAAGTGGGCGATCTAAACCAGTACGCCGGGCAGTCGCCCACAAAACTGATTATTCTCGGTCAGCCGGAAGAGACCCGCGTCCGACTCCATGAGATGAAGCGGAAGTATCAGGGACGCCTGAACGTCCTCATCAGCATGCCGGAATACCTCGAATTCATGGCCCCCAAAGTCTCCAAGGCGTATGGCCTGGAGGCGATTGGGCGGAAGTACGGCATCGCCGCCGAGGAGATGATCGCATTTGGGGACAGCGGCAACGACATCGCCATGCTGGAGTACTGCGGCTTCGCGGTGGCGATGGGCAACGCCAGCGACAAGGTGAAGGCCGTCTGCGACTATGTGGCCCCGCGCCACGATGAGGACGGCTTTGCACTGGCCGTGGACGCCTGCATCGCGCTCGTGGAGTAACGGCGCACGGTTTACCTCAGGGGATCGCGGGGGATCATGAAAATAGTATCCACTTTCTCATGACCGACGCTTCGTCCCGCCGTGCGCGTGCGAGGTGTCCCGGAGGTCTCCATGTCCGACACTGCCGACACCCTTTCCGCGTCCACCTCGCAAACGACGAACAATCAGGCGACCAGCACCATCAACATCGGTCGGGAGGAACGCCTGCTCTCCACTATCGGCGGGGCTGGCCTGCTCGCCTTCGGCCTCTCCGACCGCTCCCGTCCCGCGTGGTGGCTGGCTACGGCGGGCGGCGTCGTTCTCCTGTATCGCGGCCTCACGGGCCATTGTCCCGCCGTCGAAGCGATGAGCGCCAACCACGCCAATCAAAGTGGCACGAAGAACATGGCGGTCCCGCACCATCAGGGCGTTTTGGTGGAACGGGCGATCACCATTCAGCAGCCCGCCGAGAAGTTGTACACCTTCTGGCATGACCTGACCCATCTTCCTCGCTTCATGGATCATGTGGAATCCGTGTGGGACCTCGGCAACGGTCGCACTCACTGGCGCGTGAAGGGTCCTGCCGGAACACACGTGGAATGGGACGCGGAGATCATCAACGACGAGCCGAACCGCCTCATCGCGTGGAAGTCGCTGGCGAACACCGATGTGAATCACGCGGGGTCCATTCGCTTCACGCCAGTGTCCGGCGGCGACGCCACCGAAGTGAAACTCACGCTGAACTACGCCCCACCCGCCGGAGTTGTGGGCATGGCGATTGCCAAACTGTTCGGCGAGGAACCGGCGATTCAGGCGGAATCGGCCCTGCAACGGTTCAGGCAATTGATGGAAACCGGCGAAATCCCCACCGTGGAAGGCCAGCCCAAAGGACGATAGATCAATTCGCCTTAAAGCGAGGAGAGCGTAAGCAAGCGGTATGCTGGAACGGTAAAAATGATGTGCGCGTGGAGAAGGT
>JBBRGS010000296.1:0-3934 GCA_038240635.1 Armatimonadota bacterium | reverse complement strand
GGCTGCACCCACTTCACGAGGAAAATGCTGCCCATATACAGCCCGGCCATCGGCGTCGCCATGAGCATCATGGAGAGCGGGTCGTTCGACGGCGTGAGGATGGCCGCCGCCAGCATGATGAGGACGACCGACTGCCGCCAGTACTTGCGCATCACCGTGTCGCGGAGGAGACCGATCTTTCCGGCAAACATCAGCACCACGGGCAGCTCAAAGCCCAGGCCGAACGCGCCGCACATCTTCACCACGAAGATGAGGTACTCCGGGTACCGCTGCCGCAACTCCACGTTGGCCGGGAGGTAACTGAGGAACCACGCGAACGCCGGAGGCAAAATGGCATACGACAGCCAGCACCCCAGCGCGAAAAGGCCAATCGCCATGGGAAACACGATTTTGAACGGGCGCCGCTCGTGCGGGTGCAGCCCCGGCGCGATGAACCCCCACACCTCCCACAGCAAAAATGGCGACGCGAGAGCCAGCGCGATGAAGAGGCTCACCTGCAATTGGAGAAAGAACGGCTCTGTGAGGTGAAAATAGTTGAATGTGATCTTCAGGTGATGCTCCTTCGCCACCTGAAGCATCGGAGCCGTGAGGGCTTTGGAGACCGAGTCGTACAGCCAGTACCACGCGAGGATCAGCGCCACCACCACGTAGGCGACGGACCGAAGCAGCCGCCCCCGCAATTCGTCGAGATGGTCCATCAACTCCATCTCTTCGTCGGGACGCGGGCGGCGCGATTTCTTACTGGTCTTCAGCGGTTTTTCCTGTTCGAGAGTGTCAGGCATATTGATATGAGTATGTTCCGATGGGAACCCTGAAATAAACTAGCGGCGCCCACGCGGCGATGGTTCCCCGAAATGAGGTCTCCTGCCCTGATGAACGCTATTGGCAGAAGAGGACCGCCGTTTCGAGTCACCGGGCGATGATCGGCGGTACTGGCGCGTCACCGGGCGATGATCGGCGGTACTGGCGCGTCACCGGGCAAAGAGCTGCGTCACCATCAGGCCGTAGGGGCGCGCCACGATGATGCCGATGCCGATGCGCTGAAACCGGGGGTACAGGATGTTGGCCCGATGACCGGGGCTTCTCATCAGGCCGGTGTGCGCGATGTTCAGGGTGGGCGCAAGGGCCAGGTTCTCCCCCACTTCCGCGAACCGCAGCCCGCGCGCCGTCACCCGCTCCAGCGCCGAGTCCCCCTCCGGCGACGTGTGGGCGAAGTAGCCCCGCGTAAACATGTCCCGCGAGTGCAGCCGGGCCACGTCCCGCAGGCGGTCGTCCCACGCCAGCGCCTTCAGGCCGCGTTGGAGGCGCTCGGTGTTCACCGTGCGGGCCAGTTCGCGCTCCATCCCGGGGTCGGGGACGCCTTCATCGGTGGTGTACGGCAGCAGCACCCTCGATTTGGCGCTCGGCTCCACCACGCGCAGGGGCAGAAGGGTCTCCAGCGACGGCCCAAACGCCTCGAAGGCCGCCATCTGCGCTCGCGTCCCGGCCTGAAGCAGCGGTCGCGCGAGGAGGGAGCGCCGGATACTCTCGCGAGGTACGCGCGTGGACGGCAACTGCACCAGCAGCGTGATGAGCAGCGCCAGCATCACCAGGCCGTCCAGGATGCCTGGCAGGACCCCCAGGGCGCGGTTGCCGGGAGAGACGCGCGTCGCTTCAGGGATGGAACGGTAGAAGCGGCGAAGAGCCAGCGTGGTGACGGTGTAGGTCAGGACAAGTAGAACGAGAAAGGCGAACGCCGGAGCCAGCGGTGTCCGGGCGTTGGGCCGAAACATGGCCGCCAGCGGGCGAAAGAGGAGCCAGGTGGCTCCCGCCGTGAACGCCAGCCCCACCAGACCCCCCACCGTGTGGAGGAACCCCCGGAAGTAGCCCGCGACGGCGTAAGCGATGAGGACGAGGATCACGATGGCGTCGGCGAAGGTCATGCCGCGTCCGGCTTACGTGTGAAATAGAGGGCCATCGCCGCCACGCTCAGCGCCGACACCGTAAGTTTCAGCGCGGGGGGCATCGTGGAGAAGGAGAGGAAGCCTTCAATCGTTCCCGCGACGATGAACATCGGCAATGTGCCCGCAATGAGGCGCACGGCGTCCTGGGCGGCGAGGCTGAGGGCGCGCCCGCGTGGCAGATCGCCCGGATGCAGCAACGTCCAGCCGAGGAGAAGGCCCGCGCCTCCCGCCAGCATGATCGCGGTCAGCTCCAGCGCGCCGTGCGGGGCGATGGAGGGCCAGAAGCCCGCCGACTGCCCCTTGCGCTCAATGAGCAGGCCGACCGCGCCGAGCATAAGGCCGTTGTTCAGCAGCACAAAAGCGGTGAGCAGGCCGCAGGTGATCCCTCCGGCGAACGCCATGAACGCGACGCCGACGTTATTCTGCGTGATGAAGCCCGCGGTCGCCGGAGACGCTTCAGCGGAGATGGACGGTGTGTTGTACGCCTCCGACACGGCGAAATGGCCGAGATCGGGGCGCGCCAGCGCGAGCAGGATTCCCAGAAGGAACAATCCCGTGGCCGCGAACACGAAGACCCGACGCTGGTGGAGGACCTCCGGGAAGTCGTGGAGGTAGAAGCGGACGAGGGCGTTCCAGCCACCGCGTTCGGGGACGTAGAGGACGCCATGCCCGCGCGCCACGAGTTCGTTCAGGGGGCGCAGGGCCGTGTCATCGGGGAAGTGGGTCCGCGCAAAGGCGAGGTCGGAGGTCGCCTGGCGGTACAGGCGGCCCAGTTCGAGCGCCTCGTCGCCGGAAAGTCCCTTCAGGCCGCGCTTCGACACCTGGTCGAGCAGGGAGGACAGGCGATTCCACCGTTCCCGGCGGCGCTGGACGAACGGGTTGTCGGTGAAGGAAGGCGGCATGGCGGAAGGGGACAGGAGATAAACGGAGGAGTGGCGGGTTCAGTACTTCGTTGCGCTGGTGAACAGGAATCGGACGAGGAAGAAGTCGGCCATGTAGATCAGCACAATGGAGATGACGACGGCGCTGGTGGTGGCGCGTCCCACTCCGGCGGCGCCTTTGGAGGTGTTCAGCCCCTGGCGGCAGCTGACAAGGGCGATGATGGCGCCAAAGACGAACGTTTTCATCATGCCGGTCCAGATGTCATACAAGGTGACGATCTGTTGGATGGAGGCGAGGAAGGAGCCGCTGGAGACGCCGACGCTGGACGCGACGAAGTACCCCCCGGCGGTGCCCGCCACATCCGCGAGGACGGTGATCATCGGGAGCATGACGATGAGGGCGATGAACCGGGGCACCACGAGGTATTCAATGGGGCTGACGGCGAGCGCTCGCAGGGCGTCCACCTGCTCCGTCACCTTCATGGAGCCAATTTCGGCGGCGATGGACGACCCCGCCCGCGCCGCGACGACGATGGCTGCGAGAATGGGCGCCGCTTCCCGCGCCATGGAGAGGGCGACGCCGCCGCCCACAAAGTTTCCCAGGCCGAGTTTGACGAGTTGCTCCGCCGTGTAGAGCGCCAGCACCATGCCGGAGAAGGTGATGGTGAGCAGCGCCAGCGGCAGCGAGTTCACCCCCATCGCCGACATCTGCTCCACCACGTCGCCGGGGCTGAAGGAGAAGGTGAGGATGCTCCAGACGCACTGGCCCAGCAGTTGCGTCAGCTCCCCCACCGAATCGAGGAAGCGCACGACGACGGTGAGGAGGTCGCGGTACAGGCTGCGAAACGGCTGAAGGAGAGCGGAGGCGGCGGAACGCATGGGGCGGGTTCACCCTCTGAAAGCGGAAGAGGAGTCAGGACAGTATAACAAACGCTCCCATGAGCGACCGCGCAACGACCCATGAGCCATTCGCGCGATCCAGCCCATGTGTCCATCGCAGGAACCGGGCCATTCGCGTGATAATAGTGAGGTGGAGTTCAACGCTGAACCCGATTTCCTGTGAGGGTCATCCGCGCCTTTCCGGCGGAGGGCGACGACCTCCCCTTCTCT
>JBBRGS010000295.1:0-3980 GCA_038240635.1 Armatimonadota bacterium | reverse complement strand
TTCCTCCTTGACCGCGGTGGCGTACGCCGCCTGCAGGTCCCCCGCGCCGGCGATGTGCTCCATCTCGTGTTGTGAGACGGCCGTCGGGTCGACCGAGGTCTTGCTGGAGATGAAGGCGATATCAGGTTGGGCGGCCTGGTTGGCGATCCCGTCGGGCATCGAGCCGTCGTCGGCGAACACCACGGTACGTTTGCCCAGGGCCTTGTTCAGGGCCGCGGTAGCCTCGTAGGCGTCCCTCGTGAGCCCCGGGCCTGTGGTAGGTAGCTCCTGCGGCCTGATGGCCTGGACGGGGGTATCCCCGAGCTTGGGGGCCCCCTCATCGGTGCGGGGCGAGAACCCGCTCAAGGTGGATACGACGTCCTCCAGCGCGGCCTGATTGCTGGCGTGCTCCGTATCCGTGACGTCCTTGAACCCGGCCCGGTAGGGCGCGAGCACGCTCTCGGCGTCGGCGGGCGCTTGGGTGTCGAACTTAAAGCGCTCGATCGCTTCGTCGGCGCTGTCGTACTTGAGGGCGCGCCCGAGGAAGTCCCCCCGCTCTTTCGGGCTCGCTTCGGCCTGGTGGCCCGCGAAGCCGCCCAGAAGGCCGCCCGTGATCGCGTCGATCGCGCGGTCCTCGTTGGTCCGCTCCGTCTTCATCGTGTCCGGGAGGGCCATCTGCGTGAGCGGGTGGAGGGCATCCATCGTGACCGGCATCGTCACGGCGCCCTTCGCCGCCCGCGCAAGGAAGCCGCCGGTGGTCGACATCGGGCCGGCGCCCATCGCGATCGTGGAGAGGGCGTTCCCGACCATCGCCTTCCCGACCTGGTTCATGTCCTTGGTCTGGTCGTACACCCTCTGGCCGACCTCGACCATGCCGGTGGTCATCGGTACCGCCATACCGGCGGCCGAGTGACCCAGGACGTTGGTCGCGACGGTGCCCCATATCGATTCGGCGATCTTCGGGATAACCGCCGGCCCGGTGAGCATGGTCTCCGCGATCATCATCCCCGCGCCACCGATCGCGGCGCCCGCCTTACCAGCGAAACCTTCCTCCGGGGTGGGCGCGTTACGCTGGATCGTCTCCAGCGCAGGCTCGACCGCGTGCTTGAAGATGAAGTCCTGGACCGGGGTGTCCGGGTTGTCGGTCGCCTTCTGGTACAGGTAGTCCGCGATCCGGCCAAAGTGCGAGGCAGCAAGACCAGCGGTCATCTCGACCCCGGCCGCCGCAGTGGCGGGCGCACCGGTGCCTAAGTTCTTTACGAACGCGCCCGCCTTCTGGTCGAGGGTTTGTTCTTTGGGCGGAGCGAGCGGCTGCGACAGATCGACGAAGCCATCCGATTGCGGCTTCGAAAGGTCGGTGAAACCGCCGCCCCCGCCCGCAGGCGGGCCGCTCAGGTCGACGAAGGCCATTAGCGCGGTACTTGCGAGCTGAGGAGGCCTGTCGGTGAGGCCCCCCACGAACCGGTACCGCCACCCGTCTGTGGTGCCGCGACCGGCTTATAGATCATGCCGCTCGCCTCTGCTGCAGTCTTTGCGCTCCCGATCTTGGCTCCGTTCTGGTACACGTCGCCGGTGGTGCTATCCCACCCGGTTTTGCCAGGGGGTGTGGGCGCCGCATCTGTCTTGACGCCGGAGATCTCGTTGTACTTGTCGAGGTAGGCGTGGTACTGCGTCGTGAGGTTGGCGAGCTCGGTCTGCGCGGTCGTCTTGATAACCGCGTCACCCGGGTCCATCGTCACCTTCGTGGCGAGTAGATTGATGGTATCCTGCTTGCTCTTCATTTCCCGCTGGACGGCCTGCACCATGGTGGCGTAGGAGGCCTGCTCCGCACGCACGCTCTGGACCGAACGCTCCAGCGCATCGATCGTCTTCGCGCCCTTGGCGATAGCGCCCGTGTCGCCGCGCTTGACGGCGGCCGCGTAATCGTCCTTCGCGGTCCCGAGGACCCCCGCCTGCAACAGGTCGTAGTTCGACTTCGCGGCTGAAGCCATGCTGGCAGCGATCTGCGCGGCCTTTTCCGGGTTTTGCGCAAGCGCCAGCTCGCGGATGTTCTTCGTGTAGCTCGGGTCCTTCATCAACGTGGCGAGGTTGTCTGCCGCCGACGTCTGCATGATCTTCGCCTTCAGCGCTTCCGCGTTCGCTTTCGCGGTGACGTTCGTCGGATCGTTCTCGTAGGTGGACTGCGCTTTCGCCACCGCCAGCCAGTCGGCCACCCTCTGCGCCTGGACCCTCGGGGCATCCTTCAAGGTCTGTTCGGTCCCGGCGGCCTGCACCGCGGCCAATACCCCCGGCCGGCGCGACTCTTCCCCGCGCTGACGCGCGTCCGCCAGCTCGCTCGTGTGGGTCGCGACAGCGTTCTCGCGTGCCGTGATCGCCTCCTGCTTCATGTCCTCCAGCGTCTTGGTCTGGAGCGCTGTCCCGGCGCCACCGATACCGCTTACTGCCGCACCCGCCAGCGCATCAAAGATACCCATGCTACTGCCCTCCTAGTATGCCTGGCTGGGGTTGCTCCCCAGATTGGGGCTGTGGAGCCCCAGATTGGGGCGCACTGCCGCCCGTCTTCGGGAATGTCTTGATGATCAGCGGGGTCAGCAAGTGGGCCGCGTTGTGGATATCCTCCTTCGTCGGGCTCCCCAACTTCGTGCGCACGAGAAAGCTCGCCACTTCGAGTAGCAGGAGCGCGCCCGCGGTAACGAGAACATGCCGCGGGATCTTGCCGCCCACCTTATCGTCGATGAGCTTCAGCACGCCGGCCACCTCGCGCGCGAGCTTCTGCGGCATCGGGCCAGGTTTCGCGGCGGCAGCCTTGAGGTACTTCACGGTCGTGGGGTCATACATCACCTTCATCCCCATGATGGCTACCTGCTTCGCGTGCATCACGTCTTGCGGGTTGGTGAGCATTATGCGGGCCTCGTGAAGGAAGTGGGCGCCGGTGCCCAGGTTCCGGGGTTATTGATCAGGCCGCTATTGGGCGTGAAGGTGAGCCCGGCAGCGTTGCCGGAGGTCTTGGCTTGGTTGAGCGATATCTGGGAGGCGGCGAGCCGGTTGGCGGTATCGATCTTCTGCTGCTCCATCTCTTTCTGTTGGGCCAGCTCCTTGCTCTTGAAGTAGCCCGCCGGTAGGCCCGAGGCGAAACCCATCACCGCGAGCGATTTGGTCTTGTTGTCCATCGCGTCCCACCCGCTCTTGAGCCAGCTCGGGAGCCAGCTGGAGGAATCCTTGCCGCCGGAGAGCGACTTCACGTCAGGGCCGCCGCCACCGATTACCGAGGAGGCCGCGCTGGAGGTATCACCGGGCACAGAGTCGGCACCGCTACCCATCCAGCTCATCACGTTGGTGAAGGCCGAATCCCCCGCCATGATAGATGAGTCGGAGGACGGGACCGAGAGCGCGTTCACGATCTCGTCCGCGCTCATACCGCCCAGGTAGTCCGCACCTGTGTCGGGGGTGTCGGGGGCGCCCCCGCTATCCGGACTGCCAAAACCAAGAAAGTCGAGGAAACTGCTCATTGCGTTGCTCCTAGATTCGGTTCAGGTCAAGAGATTGTGTAGGGGGGACGTCCCGGAATGCTGGGACAGCGTTCTCGAAGCTGACCATGTGGTTCACCGCCGGCGCGGTAGGTGTGGGCGACGACGTCGGAGGCGGGCCCCCGTTGATCGCGCCCGTTCCGGGTTTGCCGTTGATCATGCTGCTCACGCCGTACTTGATCGCGGACTTGGCTGCGGAGTTCAGGAGCGAGCTGCCGAACTTCGAAAGGGCGGAGGGTGCCGCGCTGCCGGCGGCCTCTATCCCGCCCATCTGCGCGGCACCCGCGCCCCGGACTAGAGCAGGGTCGGCCTCCAGGTCGGCAAAGTTTCCGGAGCCGAAAGCGCTAGTGTCTGCCGCTGCGCCCGTAAGGGCAGAAGGCACCCCCGCCGCGGCCATCTGCGCAGCGATGCTTGCGTCCATCGCCGCACCGCCCGCAGTGGAACCTACAAATCCGGCGCCAGCTTCAAAGGCCG
>JBBRGS010000294.1:0-3983 GCA_038240635.1 Armatimonadota bacterium | reverse complement strand
CAGGCGGCTGGGACCCAGCGAGCGGATTGACGCGGCTCAGGGCCGGTGATACACTACTGCGAAGAGGTGAACTTATGGATTTTATGCGGAAACTGTTCGATAATAACGAGCGAGAGGTCGCCCGCCTTCGGAGCGTGGTGGACCAGATCAACGCGCTGGAACCGGAATTCGAACAGATTCCGACCGAGCGACTGGCCGATAAGACCGCCGAATTCAAGGCGCTCATTGAGGAGCGGCGCTCCGCCGCGCGCGCCAGCAACGACGACCTGGAGGCGATTCATCAGGCCGAGCAGGACGCCCTCGACCAGGTTCTGCCCCAGGCCTTCGCCCTCGTCCGGGAAGCGTCCAAACGCACCCTCGGCATGCGCCATTTTGATGTGCAGCTCCTCGGCGGCGTTGTGCTTCATCAGGGTCGCATCGCGGAGATGAAAACCGGTGAAGGGAAAACTCTTGTCGCTACCCTGCCGTTATATCTCAACGCGCTGCTGGGACGCGGCTGTCACCTCGCCACGCACAACGACTTCCTCGCCAAGCGCGACGCCCACTGGAACGGCCCGATCTACCATCTGCTCGGCCTGAACGTCGGAGTGCTGATGTCCGCCCTCAGCTCCACCGAAGAGGGATACGCGCCCGCCTTCGTCTACGATCCCGACCACGAGACCGACGACCCGCGCTTCGTCCAGATGCGCAAGATCCCGCGCCGCGACGCTTACCGCGAATGCGATATTCTGTACGGCGTTCACTCCGAGTTCGGCTTCGATTATCTACGGGACAACTCCGGCGCGCACTCGCTTGAAGAGATGACGCAGCGGGAACTGTACTACTGCCTTGTGGACGAGGTCGACTCCATCCTCATTGACGAAGCCCGCACGCCGCTCATCATCTCAGGCATCCCCGAAGAGTCCAACGACCAGTATGAAGTCGTGGACCGCGTGATCGCCCGGCTGGTACTCGAAACTCATTACACGGTGGATGAAAAGGCCAAGACGGCCATGCTCAACGAAGACGGCACCGAACACGTGGAGCAGGCCCTCGGCGTGGAGAACCTTGCGGAAGACGTGGACCTGATGCACCATGTGAGCGCGGCCCTCAAAGCGCGCTACGCCTACAAACGCGACGTGGATTACGTCGTGAAGGACGGCGAAGTCCTCATTGTGGATGAGCAGACCGGCCGCCTCATGTTCGGGCGCCGGTATCAGGACGGCCTGCACCAGGCGCTGGAGGCGAAGGAAGGCTGCAAGGTGGAGGCGGAGACCCTCACCACCGCCACCGTCACCTACCAGAATTATATGCGCCTCTACCAGAAGATCGCGGGGATGACCGGCACCGCGAAAACCGAAGAGGCCGAGTTCCGCAAAATCTACAGCATGGATGTCGTCGTCATCCCCACCAATAAGCCGCTCGTCCGACAGGATCACCCGGACATCGTGTTCAAGAGCGAAGAGCAGAAGTTCCGGGGCATCGTGCGGGAACTCATCCAGATGCACGTCCTCAGGCGCCCGGTTCTCGTCGGCACGCGCACCATCGAGGTGTCGGAGTGGATCGCGGAGCGGCTGCTGAACGAGCGGCTGCAACTCCTCACGCAGATTACAATCCTGCAAAACCGGATTTGGGAAAATAAATCGCTGCCGAAGGAGCAAAAGGCGCAGTACTCCGCGCTGATGAACCAGAAGTTCGACACGCTGGATGTGTATATGCTCACCCCGGCGAGCAAGGCTCTCGGCGTCCCTCCCAGCCCGCTTGATGACGCGAACGTGGCCACGCTGGCCAAAATCCTCGAAGTAGAGGGCGAGGAAGCGCTCCTGAAGCGGGTCCTCACCGACGGCATCCCGTACAACGTGCTGAACGCCAAGCAGCACGAGAAGGAAGCGCAGGTCATCGCCGACGCGGGGCGGCCCGGCGCCGTCACCATCGCCACCAACATGGCCGGGCGCGGCGTGGACATCCTGCTGGGCGGCAACCCCGCGCACTATCCCGATACCAAAGAGATGGGCGAGGAGGTGCGGCGGCGCGGCGGCCTGCACATCATCGGCAGCGAGCGGCACGAAGCCCGGCGGATTGACAACCAGCTGCGGGGCCGCGCCGGGCGGCAGGGCGATTCCGGCTCGTCGCGCTTCTACCTGTCGCTGGAGGATTACATCTGGCGCCTGTTCGGCGACAAGGGGCGCGGCCTTCTCGAAGCGACGTGGGACGACGCCGAGCCGATTGCGGCGGGCATCCTCTCCAAGGCGATTGAGCGGGCGCAAAAGAAAGTGGAGGAGAACAACTTCTCCATCCGCAAGCACGTCCTCGAATACGACGATGTGATGAACCACCAGCGCAAAATCATCTACGGGGAACGCCGCAAGGTAATGGAAGGCGTGGACCTCCACGAGGCTGTCCGCGACTCGCTGGCGGAACTGGTGCGCAACTCTGTCGTCCTTCACACCGGGGAAGCGAGTCCGGAGGAGTGGGACCTCAAGGGGCTGTACAACCTGCTCGGCGAGGCCTTCCCGCTGGTCTGGTACGCTCAGCCGGAGGACCTGTCGGGGAAGAAGGCGGACGAACTCACCCAGTGGCTCACGGACATCGCCTCCGACGCCTTCGAGCGCCGCGAGCAGGATATTGACAACCAGAGCGCGCCCGGCACCTTCCGCGACCTGGAGCGGTGGGTGATGCTGCGGGTGATTGACGAGAAGTGGGTGAGCCACCTTCAAGCGATGGAGTACTTGCGGGAGGGCATCAACCTGCGGGCCTACGCGCAGATTGACCCGCTGGTCGCCTTCAAGAAGGAGGCGTTCGAGTACTTCCAGGAGCTGCTGAACAACATCCAGCGGGATGTGGTGTCGCTGCTGTTCCGCGTGCAGGTCGCGCCGCGCCCGGTGGAGTACGCCCCGGCGCCTCAGCCCGGCGCGTACGATGGAGAATCGGAGTACGCCGGGAACGGGAACACCGCCGTGCAGACGCGCCCCACCTCGGTGAAGAGCGTGCTGGCCAATCGGCAGGCGACAAAACGGACTCCCCAGGCCGCGCAAACGGCGGTGAAAACCGGACGCAACGACCCGTGCCCGTGCGGCAGCGGCAAGAAGTACAAGCGGTGCTGCGGCGCGTAGATGGCGCTGGCGGCCTGATGGAAACGCACAGGAGAGGGCGGTGGGATTCCTCCTCTCCTTACAGGCTTGGCCGGTTCACCCTGACGAACTGTCCCTCCATCTTTCCGTACAGTTCCAGCGTCGCCTTTAGTGCGCGTTCTATCCGTTCCGCCTGTCCCGCCGCGTCCGGATCAGGAGTGATCGCGACGATGCCCGGATGCGAGGGCTGGCGCTGGCTCAACTTCTGAAAATGCCGCCGATTTTGCGTGAGGAGTATTCGTCCCTGGGCGCAGGCGTCGGCTAATACCGTCTCGTCCGGCAGGCTTTGGTTCGCTCTGCCGGCTTCGTAAGCGGTTAGAATATCGTGACCTCGGTCGCGGAGGGCCACAACGGTCGGCAGGGGAACGTCTTCATCGGCGTAGAAACGGGCCGCCCATGTCATGGGGCTTCGTTTTGACGAATCCGGGTATCAATTTCCTGCTGATGGTCCTGCATATAAACTCTTCCAGCCTGAAGGTCAATCGCCCGGAGCGCAGGATAAGCGGCCAGAAGATCGGCGTCGTTGTACCCGGCGCGGGCCATCTGCGCCAGTGTCCAGACCGGGATACGGGTTCCGGCGATACAGGCGTCTCCGCCCTGAACACCGGGGAACCGCCAGATGCGCCCGACTTCGTGAATGCGTTCCAGCGCCTTCACGCCGTTGTTGAGGGGTTCATCCGGTTTGGAGGGACTGCTGAGGGCAACGCGTTCCTCGGACGGAGGCGCAGCATTGAGGCGTTCTTCATATCCTTCGATTCGAGACAGTTCACGGAGGGCGACAGTCTCGTTGTCATCCAGAGCGCCCTTTGTGACTTGTCTTCGGAGTGAGGCGAGCTGAACCCGCTCCTCATCGGATAACAGGGTGATACGGTA